>CAYOWD010000276.1:0-5568 GCA_964407535.1 uncultured Salinivenus sp.
GTTGGTCTGGTCCATGAACTGGCTGAGCTGGTTCGTCCCGAAGAACGTATTGATCACGCTCTCGATGGTCCGGGCGTTGACCAGGTCCTTCGGGGTGAATTTGTCTGCGTCCCGAAGGTTCATCCGTTCCTTAATGGTGCGGGCCATACGGGCCAGCCCAAGGGAGAACTGTGACCCCAGCTGCTCGCCGATGGACTTCACCCGTCGGTTGCTAAGGTGGTCGATGTCATCGGGCGTGCTCTCGTCGTTCTGGAGCGCAATCAGCTCCCGAACGATGCCCACAATGTCCTCCTTCGTGAGGACCTGAGTGTCCTCATCGACATCAATCCCGAGGCGCTCGTTGATGCGATGACGTCCCACGTCGCCCAGGTCATACCGCTTCTCGTTGAAGAAGAGCCGGTCGAGGGCTTCCTGTGCCGAGTCGAGGTCCGGCGCTTCGCTGCCGCGGAGCTTCTGGTACAGCGTGTTCAGCGCCTCCTCTTCGGTGTGGGTCGAGTCTTTCTTAAGCGTCTCGACGAGAGTGCTCTTGTCAAGCTCCTCCTCGTCCTCTTCTTCACGGATCAGATAGACCCGTGTAATGTCGTGCTCGTCGAGCACTTCCCAGTCCCCCTCTTCGAGATCATGCTCGGCGGGCAAGAGAACCTCGCGTTCCGTTTCTTCATCGACAACCTCTCCGGTGTCCTCGTCGACAATCTCGATCGTCTTCTCGATCGTGACACTCGTCGCCAGCTCCCGGCCGATGTGCTCTTCGAACTCCTCCTCACTCTCAATGTCGACCGAGTCGGCCAAACCGAACATTCGGATGATTTCTTCGTCGCTGGAGTATCCCAGGGCGCGCAGCAGCGTCGTGACCGGCACCTTCTTCTTCCGATCGACATTCGCCCAGAGCACATCGCGCACGTCCGTCGAGAATTCCATCCAGGATCCCCGGAACGGAATAACGCGAGCACTGAAGAGCTCCGTGCCGTTGTCATGGATTTCTTTGTCGAAGAAGACCCCCGGACTCCGGTGCAGCTGGGAGACAATGACCCGCTCGGCCCCGTTCACGATGAAGGTCCCCCGCTCCGTCATAAACGGAAGCGTCCCAAGATAGACCTCCTGTTCAATGGCCTCAACAACCTCTTCGTCTCCATCCTCCTCTTTGCTCGTCAAGCGAAGTGTGGCCTTCAGAGGGACCGTGTAGGTCAGCCCCTGATCCATGCATTCCTGCACGGTATGCTTGGGCGCATCGAGCTCGTAGCTCACGAACTCGAGCGTGTAGCGATCCCGGCTGTCCTTAATCGGAAAGTGCTCGTTAAAGACGGCCTGGAGCCCCTCATTTTCCCGATCCTCGGGCGGGACATCATCCTGCACAAAGTCGTGAAACGTTTTAATCTGGACATCCAGAAAATCCGGATAATCCAACACGGACGGGATATCGGCGAAGCTCTTGCGGTGCTTCGCGTCTTCAAGATGTCCGCTGGTAGAAATATTCCCCTTCAGAAGAGTCGGCATAGGCTACAGGAATTCGCTCGCGTAGAATGTACGTAGTTCAAAATCCCCTCCTCCACGATACAGCCTTGGACACGGACGAGACAAAGACCGTGGTCAAGCAAGGTCCTCCACAGGACGGCGCGCGCTCAACGAGGAAGCGACGGAGAGAGCGTATACTCGGGGGAATGCACTCAGACGGCGTGGGAACCCGGAATGCAATAACAGGTGGTATTAAAACCCAATGTGGGAGAAAAGGCCAAATCGATAATCCGCGAAACGGACGTTAGACCAGAATACATTACTGTCTAAATCTTCTACGTGCCCTCCTCCACACCGCATCTCCTCCCAAAAACCTCTCTTGCGTCGAAGAATCGCTCTTCCAGGAAACAAAACGCTCCCGGCTTCCCAGACACGCCGATCACCCTCCCTTGTAGGCTGATGTGCACTATTACCGAAGCACGACAACCTACAGACGTAGGTATAGGCTTACTGCGCGTGCGAGGGGTTGTTTCGAACAAATTGGATTCGACCAATTCTACCCAGACGCCGAGGGCCAACTCCCGGATGCGAGAGTCGGCCCTTCGACGAATCGGCACAACCAGCACATGACCGTCCCTCGCTCATCACTGAGGGTACGGCCGGGCAATTCCCCTACTGAAGTTCAATTTCTGCGCCTGCCTCTTCAAGCTGCGCCTGGAGCTCTTCCGCCTCATCGCGAGAAAGATCCTCTTTGACCGGATTCGGGGCCTCGTCTACAAGGGACTTCGCTTCCTTCAAGCCCATACCCGTGATGGAACGAACCTCCTTGATGACCTGAATCTTGTTGCCGCCGATGCCGGTGAGCACGACGTCGAAGGCGGACTGCTCTTCTTCCTCATCGCCGCCGCCTTCACCGCCGCCCCCGTCGGCCGCAACGGCCACGCCCGCCGAGGCCGGCTTGATGTCGTATTCCTCTTCAAGATGATTCGCAAGCTCGTTGGCTTCCTTGATGGTCAGTTCAACGAGTTGTTCAGCAAGTTCTTCAATATCAGCCATGGGTCGTCAATCGATTGTTCGCCAGCGACGGTCTCGGCCTCGTCACTCGTCGAGGCTGCGTCGCGAATTAAGGTGAATGAGTGAATACGATGGTCGGTGGGAACCGTCGGAACGACCCCACCCACGTCCTATGCGTCGTCTTCGTCCTCTTCGGCAAGCGTCTTGAGAATGCCGGCCAGGGTTTCTCCACTGCCCGTAAGGCCGCCCACCACGTTCTGAGCAGGCGCCTGCAGAAGACCCACAATCTCGCCGATGAGCTCCTCGCGGGACTTAAGATCGGCAAGCGTGTCAAGGGCCTCGGGGCCTTCATAAAGTTCTCCTTCAATCCAGGCAACCTTCAGCTCCGGACGCTCTACGTCCTCTTCCTCGACAAAGTCCTGGATGACACGGGCGGGCTTGGCCGGATCTTCGCTGTACGCCACGGCAGTCGGCCCGTAGAAAAACTCTTCCAGCGCGTCCATGCCCTCCAGTCGGTCGAGGGCAATCTTCGCAAGGGTATTCTTTGTGACCTGAAAGTCGACATCGGCCTCGCGGAACCGTCCCCGGAGGTCATTCGACTGGGCAACGGTGAGGCCCGAAAAGTTGGTAAGATAGATGATCGGGTATTCGTCGAGCTTTTCCCCGATCTCGTCGATAAGTTCGGCTTTCTCGGCTCGTGTCTTCGACATGGTACAAACGGTTGGAATCTTGAAGGTCGCGGAGGGGCAGCCGGAGGCCTATCGGGCTTCCGAGAGCACGGAGTTGCGATCAATGCGAATCGGCGGCCCCATCGTGGCCGACATCGTGACGGACCGGAGATACAGTCCCTTGGACGACGGCGGTCGGAGACGGACGACCTCGGCCAGAAAGGCGCTCGCGTTTTCGTACAACTCCTCCGCAGTAAATGAGGCCTTGCCGATCGGCGTGTGCAGGTTGCCGCTACGGTCGACGCGGAACTCGATTTTTCCGGACTTGACCTCATCGATCGCCTCGGCGAGGTCCATGGTGACGGTGCCGCTCTTCGGGTTCGGCATGAGGCCGCGTGGCCCCAGAATGCGCCCGAGCTGACCGACCTGGCCCATCACGTCCGGCGTGGCAATGGCCACGTCGAAGTCCAGCCAGTTCTCCTCCTGGATGCGCTCGATGTATTCGTCCAACCCGACATAATCGCCCCCGGCCTCCTCGGCCTCCTCCTGCTTCCCTTCGCTCGCCAGCACAAGCACCGTCACGTCCCGCCCGGTGCCATGCGGCAGCGTAATGGAGCCGCGGACCATCTGGTCGGCATGCTGCGGATCGACGCCGAGCCGGAGGTCCATGTCGACCGACTCATCAAAGCCGGCAGTGGCTGTCTGTTTTGTAAGCTCCGCGGCCTGCCGCAAACGTACAGGCTGCTCTTGCTCATCAACAAGGTCTTTTGCTTCTCGATACCGTTTTCCTTCAGCGTTTGCCATACATTGGGTGCAGTTGTGCGGTGCGAACGTGTGTCGTCTCGCCGGTTTCAGCCGGCGACCGACCCACTCCCGCGTGAACGTCTAGCGCAAGAAGATGCCCCGGCGGACTACCCTTCGTCTCTGGGCGGCTTGTCTTCCACCTCAATGCCCATCGACCGGGCCGTTCCCGCAATCATTCGGGCCCCTCGCTCCGGCGTATGCGCATTGAGGTCGGGCATCTTTCGCTCAGCAATCTCAATGCAGTCTTGCCAGGACACCGTGCCGACGTGCTCACGGAGCGGGTCGCCCGCAGCGGTGTCGATGCCGGCCCGTTGCTTCAGCAAAATGGACGCCGGTGGGCTCTTGACCTTAAAGTCGAAGGACCGGTCGGCGTACACGGTAATCTCCACCGGGAGCAGCGTCCCCATCTGGTCCTCCGTCTCGGCGTTAAACGCCTTGCAGAATTCCATAATGTTGACGCCGTGCTGCCCAAGCGCCGGACCAATGGGCGGAGCCGGATTGGCCTGACCGCCCTTGATTTGCAACTTGATGTTCGCTTCTACAGGTGCTGCCATATGTACAGGCGGTCCGAACGTCCCCCGACGGCTGTCGGGGCACTTCCGCCGGTTTATTCAGAAGTTCGCGATGTGCAGACGTTTGGGAAACGCTCTCTACTCCTCGTGCTCCACCTGGAGGTAATCGAGCTCGACCGGGGTCTTGCGGCCGAAGATGGAGACCATGACCTTCACCTTCATCTTCTCCGGGTACACTTCCTCCACGAACCCGTTGAAGCTGTCGAAGGGCCCGTCGACGACCTTGACCGGATCGCCGGCCTTGAAGGGGATCTCGGGCTGTTCACCGCGCTCCTCCGCCCGGTCCATCTTGCCCAGAATCCGCTCTACCTCTTCTTTGCGAAGCGGCGTCGGGTCGTCGCCGGTCCCCGTGGTCAGGAATCCAATCACAGACGGCAGATCCTCGGCCACTTCCCGAAGCTCGTGGGTAAGCTCGCAATTGAGCAGAATGTAGCCCGGGAAAAACGTTTTTTCCTTCGTCTTCTTCTCGCCCCCCTTCATTTCAAACACCGTTTCGGTCGGAATGAGAATCTCATTCACGTGGTCCTGCAGCCCCTTTCGGTCAATCTCACTCTCGAGGTAGCGACGCACCTTCTTCTCGTGATTGGAGAAGGTGCGCAGAACGTACCACGTGTCGTCGTTTTCCTCAGCCATGGCGAAGGGGAAATCGGTGTTTGGTCAGTGCAGGACCGGACGAACCGACGGGAACCCTCGACGACGGCTACTGCCGGTAAATGAATCGAAGTATCGTACTAATCGTCCGGTCCGTTGCAAAGATGAACCCGGCGATGATAAAGGTCGCGACGATCGTGATGAGGGTACTGCTAATCAGTTCGTCGCGGCTCGGCCAGTTCACCTTCTCCATCTCCGAGACCACATTCTGGAGATACTCCCAAATCCACATAGTGCGAGACCGATCAATGAGGGTACGTAGCGGTGCTCTGCCGGACTCCGAGCGTGTGTGGGCGAACCCGAGGAAAATCCCGCGGCCTCAGAGGATCCCACTGTCTTCCGGCGTCCTCAATGAATTGCACGGACGGGAGGACTTGAACCCCCAACCGGCGGATTTGGAGTCCGCT
>CAYOWD010000277.1:0-5563 GCA_964407535.1 uncultured Salinivenus sp.
AGCGCCCCCACCGAGCGCCAGAGCGAAAGCGGATCGTCGCGCAGCGTCGGGCTTTCCAGCTTGAGCTCGTCGAGGCACCGGTCGCTGAACCGATCCAGGTAGGCCTCGTACTGCGACTGCAATTCCGGCTGATCGTCAATCGCGGCCTCAATCTGCCGCAGCGATCCTTCCAGCAGCGTCTCCGTGAGGGCCTCGTTTCCGGTCACCGACTCCGCCATTGTCCGCATCCGCTCGGCGGGCTCGGTGCTAATGATGTCGCCGTGCCCGGTGAGCAGGTGGTTGTGCCGATCCGCGACCGGCCCGCCCCACTTCTCGACCGCCCGCTTCGAGAGGCCGAAGAAGATCATCGCAAAGAAGTCGTTGGCGATGGGCACGTCCCATCGCGCCAGCAGCTCGTCTTCCAGGGTCCGGTAAAAGGCTGCCAGTTCGTCGAGGCGCATCCGCTCCAGGCCCGGCGACGGGGGATCGAGCGTCCGGTCGAGATGATCGTAGAAGTCGTCGATCCGGTCGTCGAGGCGGAGATGATACAGGACGAGGTGCAGGGCCGACCACACAAGCTGCAGCGCATCCCAAATCTTCTCCGGCACCGTTACCGCCTCCCGCTCCGGCAACAGGTCGTCGGGCAATCGCTCGTCGACGCCCATCATGTCTTCCATGAATGCGCGATTGAACCGAAAACCGGGCAGCAGCGCGAGCGTCTGGTACCAGCTCAGCAGATTGTAGTAGATGCGCCCCCGCACGAGCCCGATCATGGTGCGAAAGGTGTCGGCATGGGCCTCGATGGTGGACGCCGACACTTTCATAACTCGGAGAAATCCCCGGTAGACCGACTCGTAGGCGCGACGGGCGAACGTGAAGGTGAGCGGGGTGGTGACGCCGCTGTAGCTCTCGGCAATGTTGCTGTTGTCCCACACGCGAAGAGGAGCATCGGGATCGGCCCTGCCCGCAAGCTCGGTGATGGGCCGCGCCTGCAGGAGGTACAGGGTGCCGCCGCTCCAGGCCCACTCGATGTCCTGCGGGCGTCCGAAGTGACGCTCGACCCGGCGGGCAAGGGTGGCCACGGCGACGGCTTCGTCGTCGGTTAGGGCCGGGGCCTCCGCCTCCTCGTCCATGAGGCTGGCCGTGCGGAGTCCACTCCCCGCCTCTTGATCCCACCGGTGCGCGACCTGCTGCCGCCGAATCGTACGCTCGGCGATCTGGTCCTCGCGGTCCACGTGGAACGTGTCGCCGTCTTCCTCCCCGTCGACGAGGACCGTGCCCGCCCCGCGCACGGCCGCCACCACGCACCGGCCTCGCCGTCCCGTGGACGGCTCCGCCGAGAACGCCACGCCCGCCCGGGAGGGTCTTACCATCCGCTGCACGATGACGGCGGGCGGGGGCGGCAGTCCCTCCAGGCCCTGCGTACGCCGGTAGTCGAGCACCGACGCCTGAAAGGCCGAGCGCCACACGTCCGCCACCCGGTCCGGCACCGTGGAGGGGGAGACGAACAAATAACTGTCCAGCTGGCCCGCAAAGCTGTGCTCGGCAGCATCCTCCTCCGGCGCCGACGACCGCACCGCCAGCCGCACGTCCTCCTTCTTTCCAAAAACCCGGGCAACCGCCGCCCTCAGCGCCTCCTGCACGGCCGCCGAAGGCGCAAGCGCCTCAAGCGCCCCCGCCGCCAACGTCCCGTCGTCCAGCGCCTGCGCCTGCTCGTCCGACAAACTGTCTCGAAAGGCCGCCGGCGTCACCGCAAACCAGGACGGGATCGGCAGCCCGGCCTCGGTGAGCGCCCGCAACGCCGACGCCTTTCCGCCAAGCACGGGCGGCTCCGTATCGGCAGACGGGCTCCAGGTGTACCGTTCACGTGCAGCAGTTGCTGTTGACATACTGATACGTGAATGAGGTTCTAAAGACAACTCCGACGATTCGCATACCACGGTGCAGGAGAAAGGAGAGAAGAGACCCAAAATCTCCGAGATCTCCAGAATCTTGCCGGACGAGTCCAGCTGATCTCCCCCACCAAACGGAAGAGAACGTTTACCTACCTGTGCACGGATCAGTACGTCGGCCTTGATAATTTGCAATCCAATGCGCCCCCGTGGCCGTCAATCTCGCCCTTCGGATCGGACCGTAGAGGCAGCTGTACCGTCGGCCGTTCCGATTCTGCTCGAAACGTGCGGGTGTCTGGAAGAACAGTGCGGGGTCCGATTTTCGACGAACGACGCGATTGCCGTCCCCAACCCTCCAATGTCCACTCCCCCCAAAACCGCAACTCTCAACCCCCAACCCTAGCTACCGGACAGTTTTCAAATTCACAGCTGGAGGCACCGAAAATCTCCGTCGATTCCGCTGATCTTTCCTTCGAAGTCGATATTTCCAAGCAAAACTGCCGAAAAATGCCCCGACGATTTCCTGATTTTCATTCGTCGCTCCAAACTTGATTTGGAGCCCATCCTACCCTGCGTCAGATAGACTCCAGATCGGGGTCTGGAGTGACGGTTGGAAAGGATTTTTCGGTGCCCTAAGCAAACTGTCCGGTAAGTAGCCCCCAACCCTCAACACACAACTCTCAACCCCTAACCAAAACCCCCAAACCCCCAGCCCTCAACGCAAAACCCTCAACGCAGAACGCACAACGCCCAACCCACAACCCCCGACATCACAATAGAAGCGGCAACAACCCCATGCTCCCGTAGCTGAGGAGGAGCCACACACCGGAGCAGACTTCGAGGGCCTCCTGCCACGTCGGATCGGGACTGTTCAGGAATCGCCCGGCACACCCGCCGATGACACACAACATGCCCCCGAGAAGCCCGGCGGCCCAGCCGGCGGCCCCTACCTGCGCAGCCGCCCCCACCGACAATGCGCCCGCCCCGAGCAGAGCCGCCCCCCAGGCCACGACGGCCCTCGACCGCCCCCATCGCTTGCTGTACGTCTCGACGCCCTCTTCCTCCGTCTCCGGCGCTCGAATCTTGCGCCCGATCTCCAGCACGAGCCCGTTGGCATAGCTTGCCGCCAGGAACCATCCGAGCGCAATCGGCCAGGTGCCGTCCCCCAGTCCGCCCCCGCAGGCCATGGCCACCATAGCAATGAGCGGTAGAATGACCATGTGCGAGGCCGTGTAGAGGCCCAGTCGCGCTTCCAGCCAGTCGGGCACAAAAAATTCCACCGACATGAGCCCGAAGTACGCCCATGCGACCCCCAAGATCAGCGTGACCGACGGGTCGAGCCAGAGCGTGAGCCCGAGTTGAAGCGCGGCGGTTCCCCCACCCAACAGGCCGAGCTCCCGAAGGGAGACGAGTCCCCGCGGCACCGGCCGATACGGCCGGTACTGGGCATCCTTCTCCGCATCCTTGAACTCATCGGCAATCCGGAGCAACAGAAAAAACCCGAGCACCACCACAAACGCGACCCCGGCCTCCCGCCCCGTCGGCAACCCAACCCTGTCCTGGAGAAGCGCAGCGTGATACAGCGCTCCGAGACTGAAAACCGCCACGAGCGGCCCGTTCACGGCCAGCGGAAACCGCTCCTTCTGATAGATCCACCAGCGCGCCCCCATCGATCGAGAGGGATCCTGGGATGTCGTCTCATTCTGCACTGTACTCATGGCGACCGTGAGAACGTACGGAACGTATGTTGCTCGGCTTGGAAGGAGATCGTGCTCCTCCACGAACGAAAGCGGCATTCAGGCCCGTCGGATCGGCCAACGAGTGCGACGGCTCGGCCCCAGAACGGAACGAAAATGTCCTCAATCAAGCAGCCCGATCAATTGCATCCCAAGAACGGGGACGAGCTGTTACATGACTTAAACTTGACTGACCCTCTTTCTTTCCATACTGAGATGTTATCAGCGAGGGTTCCCCCGTTCCTCGTCAATGCAGGGAAGCGAAATGCCGGCTCTCCCCACATTTCGACAAGGTCGGCTCGGCTGCCGACGAATTGAGAGACGCCCCCAACGTTGCGGCCGTTCAGATCCGCCCGTCCATCATCCCCCGCGCACCGCCACCAGCTCTTTTTCTCCGAAAAACCCGTTGCGACCGAGGAGCAATTGCAGCGATCCGCGCTCAACCGTTGCCTCCGAATCCACGGTCTCCAGCACCGCAATCTCGTCGCTGAGCTCCCCGCCCTTAAGCACCAGCAGGCCCTGCGGCCACGTCTCCTCGGCCGGCGGGGCATCGAGGTCCACGACCACGCGCCGGTGCCACTGCCAGAGCTGATCGAGCGGCGCCGTGGCCCGCGACACCGAATAGTGCGCCTCCCCCGCCCAGTCCTCCGCCCGCCCGGCCCACGCATAACAGTTTTCCAGCCCCAGCCGCCGCGCCATCGTGCGCACGGCCCGCGCCTTCTTGCCCACCGAATCGACCCCCACCACCGTTATTTCCGGAAAGCGAATGGCCAGCGGAATGGCCGGCAGCCCGCCCCCCGTCCCCCAGTCGACCACCGTGCTCCCCGCCGGAAAGTCCCGAAAGGACAGCGTCAGACAGTGCAGCACATGCTGCGTCTGGATGTGCCGCTCCGAGTTCGAGGAGATCAAATTGACCCGGTCATTGAAGCGCCGCAGCATCTCCTCGTACGCGTTGAGGAGTTGCCGCTGATCATCGGTGAGCGCCGCAAACGGGTCCCAGTCCTGAGTCTCCATGGTCGGCTGCTACAGGTGAATTGAGCGAGAGGAATTCGGACAGTCGGATATGCATGGAGGCTTTGGAAGCATGGAGGTATAGACGGTTCTGCTTGCACGCATCCACGCCTCCATGCATCCACGCTTCAGTATCCATACAAACAGCATACAGTTCGCTCTGGAAGCAGCTCTACGAGACGAGCAACCATCAGTCAGCAATCTCGACCGCCTGCTCCCGAGACACCCCGAAGGACTGGCCGTCGCCGCCCATCTCGTCGAGGTCCAGATCGCGTTCCTTCGGCAGCGGCTCTATACCCTCGTTCTTGAGCAGCACCATGAGCACCGAGATGTCCGACGCCCGCACCCCCGGCACCCGCGAGGCCTGCCCCAGATTGTCCGGCTCCACCTTGCTTAGCTTCTCGCGGGCCTCAATGGAAATGTTGTCGAGGGCCTCGTAGTCGAAATCGTCGGGAATGGGCCAGCGCTCCTTCTCCTCCATCTCGTCGACCATGTCCTGCTGCCGATCGATGTAGCCCTCGTACTTGAGGTCGATCTCAATGAGGCGCGGCGCACTCAGCATGCCGGGCGCCTCGGTCACCACCTCGTCGTAGATGCCCGCGTGGCGCAGCAACTCCGCCGAATCGACCTCAGGGCGCTTGCAGAGATTGATGACCGGCCGCGGCTGGTCGAGCGGCGAGGAGTCGACGGACTGCAGGTAGCCGTCCACCTGATCGGGCGAGACGCTGGTGTTGGACAGCGCCTCCCGCGTCTGCTCGATGGCGTGCTCCTTCTGTTTCATGCGGTCGTAGCGCTCCTGCGAGGCCAGGCCCAGCTTGCGGCCCAGCTCCGTGAGGCGCAGGTCGGCGTTGTCCTGCCGCAGCAGAATCCGGTGCTCCGCCCGGCTGGTAAACATGCGGTACGGCTCGTCGGTGCCCTTCGCCACGAGGTCGTCGATGAGGACGC
>CAYOWD010000278.1:0-5552 GCA_964407535.1 uncultured Salinivenus sp.
GTAGAAGTGGCCGAACGCACGCTCGACTCGCACATACTCCGCGTCTTCCTCGAGCTCTTCACTCGTCCGCTCCCCGCTCACCGTGAGCTGGTCCTCCTGGTAGTTGATGGACAGGTCGTCTTTGCTCACGCCCGGCACGTCGAGTTGGATGCGGTAGGCCTCCTCGGTCTCGGCGAGGTCCGTGCGCGGGGCCCAGACGGCCTGCTGCGACGTGTTCTCGTCGTCCTCGTTCTGGGATGGGAAGAAGCGTCCGAATACGCTGTCGATTTCACGCTGCAGTTCATTGAGGTTGCGACGACGGGTACGGCTCAGACTGGTCATGACTGTTGGTTGGGTTGGTACGTGGGAACGTCGATACGGGCGTGTCCAATGGACACGGGCATCGGATTTCTATTCACTATCCCACATATGCAACTGCTATACCATCCCAAATAATGGGAGAAACATCCTGCCAGTACGACGGAGCGCCCCGACGAGATGACACAAGAGAAGGTGGGGAGCGAGAGGAAGAGGGGAAAGGGCTGACAGGGCGTCAATCAGGCATGACGGGGTGTCTGCAATGTCGTGTAATGACTGACAACTCGGCATCGGGCCGAGAGTCAGTCATTCGCTCAACGTCGGTCGCAGGAAGCCGCTTATCTGCTTGTCGGCTGGATGTGGGAGGGCTTCAGGCACCAAAACGCGGTCCATGCACCGGCAGACGTTCCCGAGCGGATATGCAAGAGGCCATTGCCCCCTCCCCTACAAAAGATCGATTTCCCGAAGGTTGTCGATGGGATCCTCAAACTCACAGCTGCTGAAGGAAAGGGCCAAGTGCTCACGGGCATGCCGAATGCCCTCAAGAGAAGCACTTAAGTTTCGCCAGGAAAACGACTCTTTTTTGAACCGAAAATTACTGCTCGTTTCTTCCAGCAGAATCGTCTGGATATGTTCGGGGTCGAGCTGATGTTCAGCGGCGAGGACAGCGGCTGCGAAGAGGTTGAGGAAGCCGTGCATCTCCGTGTCGAGGCCGTCGTCGTAGTGGCGGATGGGGCGTTGCAGACCGGTGGCCGCCTTGAAGGGAATGCCGGCATCGCGGCAGCTTGCTATGAGGGCAGCGACGTGCTTTGCGTCCGGCACGTCCTCGGGAGCGCGTCCGCCGCACCGAAGCTTGAGGCCCATCGTGGAGCGTGCGGGATAGGCTTGTTGGCTGTTGTGGTCGGCCAGGGCGGCACAGAGGTCGGGGAGAGGCTCTACGGACGGGGCCGTCAGCGGGAGGTGAAAGAAAATGTCGAGCTTAGCCGTTCCCGTTTGGATGAGGCGCCGGTCTACCTCCGTGAGGAACTCGTCGATCGCCGCTCGCTCCTTTCCGACGAGGACGTCGGGAAGCGGCACTTCCATCACATCGACTTGCGATCGTCCCCCGTACTCCGCATCGAACGTGTCGAGCACGTCGAGGTCACGGTCGAACGCGTCCAAAAACGTGTCGCGTTCCGGGCCGCCGGTGCCGAGCACAGAGAATCGATACGGGGCGCCCCGCGACAACAGTTGCCGGTGGGGCGTCAGGTCGGAAAGCTGATGCACCGGAAGCACAAATCGAGACAGCATCCAGGCTTCCTGTTCGTCTCGATAATCGGCGTAGTTCTGAAGGGCGCGCGGGAAGGTCAAGGCCGCGGGCGGAAGCAGGCCGGCATAATCGAGAATGTCGCCCAGCAGGGTACGGAGGCTCGGCGGGACGAGAGCGTCGGTGGCGTCACGCGATTCCATTGTAGAGAGAAAAAATCAGAAAGACCGGGTGAGCGTCGACAACCGTTCCGGTTGACTAAACGGAACCCCACACGTATCGTACGACTGTGGCGTCTTGTACGGAAAACGGAGCCGTGGAGCTGAAGGGCGC
Organism: uncultured Salinivenus sp.; assembly: GCA_964407535.1. Taxonomy (GTDB): domain Bacteria; phylum Bacteroidota; class Rhodothermia; order Rhodothermales; family Salinibacteraceae; genus Salinibacter. The sequence continues at coordinate 1,877 of CAYOWD010000278.1, forward strand.
CTGCACGGCCTACGTCGCTCGATCGGGGGAACCGGACCGAAAACGCACGTAATGGGACAACAGGCCGTCGACGTCAACGCACAGGCCGGGGAACGTTTCCCCAGACCGCTGCGCCGCGTCTGAGACATTGACCATATTTCCTTGAAGTGGCGAGGGAACTGTGCGGGCCGTGCGTACTCCAGCGGAGGACGCGCGTCTCGCCTGTACGGCCATTTCTCGGCGCCGATGGGTCGTTCAGGCCTTCGGGGACAGCCGCCATTTCGTTGAGGACAGAGTCGTCCGGGATCGTGCGGGAAAAAGCTCCGTAAGAAGGACCGGTTTATCTCATCGCACCCGTTCGGTCACGAGAAGCGCCCGAATACGCAGCAGGTCGGTACGGCTCCAAACAGTCACACGCTTAGTTGAATGTTGTATTCCTCCATGTTTTTCAAACGACGAGTTGCGCTATTTTTGTGTGTGGGTGGATTCGTTCTCGCCGGGATGCTGGGATGCTCGTCCAGCGGTCCGCAAGTTGGAGAGGTCGAGTCGACGCTTGACCGGGAAGATCAAATCCAGGAAGCCGAGCGACAGATTGCCGAAGACTCCACCGACCTTGACGCCTATTTTCTGAAGGCGAGATTGCTGCGACAGAAGGCGGATAGCAGCGTAGAGCCGGAGAAGTACATTGACCTCTACCGTCAGGCCTGGGAGCTGGAGGAGAAAGCGATTGCCATTGCTCCGGAGGTTCGGCCGGATGTGGAGCGCGTCCGCGAGAAGGTGTATACGCGAGAGAAGGAACGGGGAGAAAAGGCGTACAATCGGGGAGGCAAAAATGAGGATCCGGCGCTCTTTCGACGGGCCATCGGATTCTTTGGGGCCGCCGGCGTGACGCAAGTGGATTCGGCGGCGGCGGTTCGGGGCGAGGGCTATTCCCGGTTGCGCGTGGGACAGAGAAACAAGGCGCAGCCCGTGCTGGAAGAGTACGTGGAGCGAGCGGATACGGTTGAACGCAGGGTCTATAGGATGCTTGGACAACTGTACGTATCCAATGGGGATATCGAGAAGGCGCAGACGTTGCTCGATCAGGGCATTCGGACGTATCCCAATGATCAGTCCCTGCAGGCCCTGCGACTGAATGCCTACAATCGGGCGGGGGATCTGGACGAGGCGCTTGCGGCGTATCGAGAGCAGGTTGAGCGGACCCCCGACCGGGCCACGTATCGATATAACTACGGATCGCTGCTTCTGAAAGCGAATCGCTATGGGGAGGCCATCAAGCAGCTTGACAAAGCCATCGCTCTTGAGGCCGGAAACGCTGAGGGGCAATATAATCTTGGGGCGGCGTATTTGAACGCTGCGTTGGCACGAGATGATAGCATCGCTGCCATCGAGCAGGATTCCAGCATCGTTCAGGGCACCCTGTCGGCGGCCGAATACATTGATCGGCTTGCCGAGAAGCGACAGGAATTGTTTGAACAGGCAATTTCCCCGCTCGAACGGGCCCGGGGCATTGCCGAGGAGAAGCAGCGCCTGCAGCGAAAAGATCTAATGCAGATACGGCAAGACGCCTGTCGGGCGCTACTTGTGGCGTATGTGCAGACGGACCGGCCCAACCGGGCCGCCAAGGTCGAAAACTGCACCGGATTTGCGCGGAAAAAGAAGTAGGACCGGCGAGAGCAGGCAAAAGTTTAAACAGGGGTAATCGGACGGGAGCACAATCGGGGATCCCCTTCTTGCAGCTCGCATTTGAACGGCTCGATCTGGAGCAGGAGAGAGGAACGTTCGTTTGTACATTCCATCACGGAGCGACGCGTATCTATGCTGATGACTCGAGGGGCGGCCCTTCTTCCCATGGTTGCGGGCGGATTGATGCTTGCACTTCTGTCCGGATGCTCGGGCGGAAATCCGCATCTGAGTACGGCCGAGGACGCTGTGAGCCAGCAGCGCTACGATGAGGCCCTGGCCCGTATCGATTCGGCGCTGGCGGAGGATCCGTCCAATGCTGAGGCATATCTGCTCAAGGCAACCATTCTGCGGAAAAAAGCGGACTCCACAATGGCCCCGTCGGCGTACAAGGAGCTGTATCGGCAGGCGCGGGCCGCGGAAGAGACGGCTGTCCGGAAGCGTGCAAGTGTGCAGGACAAGGTCGAGCCGCAACGACAGCAGGCGTTCAGGCAACAGTCCCGGAAGGGCACGCAGGCCTTTCGGGAAGGCCAGAGCACGTCTGATTCCGCATCGTTTCGACGAGCGGCGGCCCATTTCGGCGCCGCTGCCGCCACGTATCCGGACTCTGCAGGCGTCATTTTGAACGAAGCCTACTCGTACCTCAACTACGCTGAGAACCGGCAGGAGGGGACGATGACCGACGCGATTCCGGTGCTCGAACGTTATATCGAAACGGCCGATGCACCGGAAGCCAACGCCTATAATATTCTTGGTGCCCTCTACCTTCAAAACGAGCAGCCGGAGAAGGCTATTGACCTGCTTGAAACGGCGAAGGAAGACCTTGCTGCGCGTCCGACGCACCTCCGGTTCGAGGGAAGCCGGGGCCTTGAGTACGAAGGGACAATAGAAGTCGAGGGATCGTCGAGAAGTGTGGAGGGGACGACGCCCGATCGGGTCCGTCTCGACACGGAAGAGGGAACGGTGTCGGGGACGTTTACGAAGAAGCAGAGTCAGGGCAAGCTGCGCGTCCGGCTATTTTATCAGGGGACGGAGGTCCAGAGTACGACCGTCTCGTCCGGCGAGGCGCGAATTTCGGCGAACCTGAACGACGAGGATCCCCTCAAAAAGATCGAGGATCGTCTTCTGAATGCGCAAACGCAGGCCGGGAATACGGAGGAGGCCATGCGGGCCCGGAAGAAGAAGGTTGAGAGGAACCCGGACGACGCGACGGCCCGATACAACTACGGGTCGATGCTGCTGCAGGCCGACCGGTTCGACGAGGCAATCGAGCAGCTTCGGAAAGCGGTCGAACTGGAGTCCGGCAACGTGAAGGCACAGTACAACCTGGGAGCGGCCTACTCCAACAAGGCGCGTCAGGTGCAGGACCGAATTGCAGCGATCGATGATTCGCTGAAAACGATCAGCGAGCAGGCGGTGCAGGAGAACCGAGAACCAACGGCAGAGGAGAAGCGCAAGGTGAATGCATTAGACGAGAAAAAGAAGGAACTGAAGGAAAAGAAGAAGTCGCTCTTTAAAAAGGCCGTTCCGCCCTTGAAGCGGGCCCATCAGATGTCGGATGCGGACGAGTCATTTCACCAGGATGCGTGCCGGGCGCTCGTCACGGCGTACGTGCAGATTGAGAAGCGGAAGAAGGCCAAGGAGTACGAAGAGTGTGCGGGCCTTCAGGTCGAGGGTCGGTAATACCAACGTATTGCAGTGTCAACGCTAATTTTGCGTACGGACGGGAGGAGGAAGAACCGTTTTCCGTTGCCGGCAACAAACGGTTCGTATTGCGTAATGCACCCCGGGAGCACTTCTTCTGCCGACAGCAGTCGGCATCAGGGCGCGTATTGCGTGAGGCTGCCTGTGCTTTGCAGAGGCTGCCTGCGCTTTGCAGAGGCTGCCTGCGCTTTGCGGAGTTGCCTGCGCACTGCGGAGGTGCCTGCGCTTCGCGGAGGCAGCCCACCTCGGAGGTTGCGAATCACATCTTCCGCCTTGGCATCTATACTGAAACGGGCGGCCCGTCTGTGTG
>CAYOWD010000279.1:0-5455 GCA_964407535.1 uncultured Salinivenus sp.
TGGGCAGGTCGACTTCGGCGGCAACATCGCCGTTTCTCCCCCGGTGCAAGACGCAACGGACGCCGAGAGCACCCACTGGGCCGGCCCGCCCGTCCCCAAGCATCCGCCCGCCCCCCACGGCAAGATGATCCTCGGCGACTGCCACAACCCGCACCGCGCCGAAACAATGGGGGATCATGAGACCGGCACCGTCCACGAGGAGACCCGCACCTTCCTGCAGTCGCAACGGATCCAACCGATCGTCCCCATCGACACGTCGTGGCTGGGCGCGGGACATGTGGACGAGATCATGGCGTTCGTGCCGGGCGCCGACGGCCCGAAGTTGGCGATGGCCCGGCCCGACGTCATGGAGACAATCCTGACCGAAGCGCAACAGATCGCCGTGCGCAAGGGACGCACCCATTTTCATCGCGGTCGGCACAGAGCACACGCTGGATACCTCCCCCTCCTCTTTCGTTATAAACGCATCGAGCAGGGCACCTCGAACTACGCTGTATTCGGAGCCCAGGGACGTGCCCAAATGCGACGGACCGAGACGGTGCTCAATCGCAGCTACGACGAGACGAGCATCGAGGATCTCCATTGGGACAACCACCGGATCAATCAGGATATTCACAGGAACATTCTGGCCCCCATTGAACACCGACTCTGCCACTATACCGGACTGAATCGCACGGACGACGTTCTTCCGCTTCCGGTGTATTTCCGACATTTTGCCCGGACTCAGCTTGCCGAAGCCGCGCCCCCCAACGTCGTCAACATGCAGGTCCTCAATACCGACCCGGACCCGCACCTGCTCGTGCCCGATCCCTGCGGCCCGCGTCTGCCCCGTCACGAGGCCGAGGCGGTCGTTCGTTACGTGCTGAACGAACACGATCAGACGGACACCCGTGTGCAGCTGCCTCAGGAGGAGAAGGACGGGCAGAAGGGATTTCAGTTCTGGGCGTGGCCGTTTCTGCAGCTCCGAACGCTGGCCCTGTTTTTCACCCACAAGAAGCAAAAGACGGCAGGGAAACAGGTCTTCCTAAGGGAAGACGAGCGCACTCAGATGATCGACGTCATCAAACAAAAACGGAACTTCAGCACGCTTCCGCGCGATCTCAAGAAGGCTGTTTACAACACCGAGAAGGCCCTCCACAATGCCAATCCCGATTTGGTCCGTCTCGTCGACGACAAGGGCCAACTCGCCGACCAGTGGCACCGACTTTTCATTCCGGAAGACACCGTCGACGTCGTCAAGGCCTACACCCAATCGGTGCTCGGACGGGCTGGGCGCACGGTCCCCTTTGTCGATGACTGGTTCTATCACAGCGTCCAGGGGGACGTGCACTGCGCGACCAACGTGCTCCGCACGCCGCCCGCCACCGATTCGCCGGAGCAGCCCGAACGGCCGCCCTGGTGGCAGTCTTATCCCGACATCGCTACCGCCGATACCGCCTACGATCCGAACGACACGGCTCACACTCAACGCACCCGTCCTCGCCGAGCAGACTCCTAACCCCCCGCTCGCGCCGAGGACCGATCGCTCCTCCCCCGAGGTCTTTTCTCTGTCTCTTCTGTTTCCCAGTACGTACCGAATCCGTTTGCAGGATCCGAGCCTGAAGGAGCGTCGTCACTTTAATACATGAACCCTAGCTACCGGACAGTTTTCAAATTCACAGCTGGAGGCACCGAAAAATCTCCGTCGATTCCGCTGATCTTGCCTTCGGAGTCGATATTTTCAGGCAATACTGCCGAAAAATGCCCCGACGATTTCCTGATTTTCATTCGTCGCTCCAAACTTGATTTGGAGCCCATCCTACCCTGCGTCAGATAGACTCCAGATCGGGGTCTGGAGTGACGGTTGGAAAGGATTTTTCGGTGCCCTAAGCAAACTGTCCGGTAAGTAGACATGAACCTTAATCTATACATCATCCGATTTTTTGAAACTTCGTTTACCGCCTACTTTTTTTGACATCGCCGTGGTCTCGTGACCGGTGCGGTCGGACATGCCCCCTGCCCGATCGGGATTGCAATTGAACTGTGCGACGCCCCAGACCGGCCCCCGAAGGCGCCCCATCACCTGCCTCCTCGGCGACACCGCTTCGCGCCCCTCCCTGCCACCGTCCCGCTTTTTCTCCGGACCGGAGCCTACCGGCCATTCCTGAACCGAATGAGCGAAGACCAGACATGGATAGCAAAGGACCCGAGCAGTCCGCGATCACCGTGAAGTCGGGCACCTCCCATGCGCACAGAGTAAGCGGCCCCAGTGTCGAGATCCGAAGCGACTTCGACCACGAAGGACGGGTAGACCTGACCGACAATGAGAGAGGCATGCAGTACCAGGAGGCACGTGCCGTCCGACAACGACGGGCGGGAAGCATCCTACTGCCGATTCTCGACCCCGCCCTTTCCGAGAAGGAATGCTGCGAGGAATACCTGACGCCGGTCAAGGTACGCTCGTTGGGACAGTCCCTGCAGCAGGGCGGTGAGCTTTGCCTCCGGTTCGAGCATCGCCTCAACGAGAAGCGAGTGGTCGGCTACAGGCAGATGGGCAACACGTGGAAGCACGTGCTTGGGCTTCGCCCAGATGGCGCCCGCCCGAGGGGAGCTCTCTCGGAAGCCGAGACGATCCGGGTGCCGGCCGGCTGGACGGGCGAGAACGTCCAGTTGTGTGCCGCCACGCTGGCCGGTGACCCTCGCCGGCTCGGCCCGGTCTCCGTTCTGAAGCCCCCACGCGAATCCATCGACCAGAAGATCCGACCCGGGGAGGTCTGGATGCGCCTCCACCACCGGCGGAACGGCAGCAATGTGTCGACGGACGACTGCGCGCTGTTCCTCATCGCCCCGTTTCTGCTACAAAGCAATCTGGAACCCGCCGATCGCCTCTACGCCGTCGACCGGCGCGTAACCCATAACTTCGTGTACGACGTCATGGAGGCCTGCTGGACCATCTTCGGGGAGGACAGACCGTTTCCTCGAGCGTCCGACGACCGTTTCTCCCCAAGCACGGCTCACCAACGCAGAAGGGGAACAGGCCGCACGGTCGATCCCGACGATGAGAAGCAGCTCAGTTCAGACAAGATGTATCTGATCGACGGCGAGGAATATCCGAACGTGTGGATCCAGGACCAGATGGCGATCGGCTATTGCAGTGCCCCCGGCGATCGGTGGTTCAACGTCGCAGTGAACTGCAAACGGACGTCCTGCCTCCGTGAGTTCGTCAGCCAGGAGATGAAAGACGCGGACGATTCACTGTTCGTCTTCGACGGTCTCTCTGGACCGAAAGTTCATAGTTCCGACTACGGCGGCAACATGACGTTCTCCCCCCCGGTGATGGACACAACGGACGCACAGCCCCCTGGCCACGCCGGCCCGCGCGTCCCGGCGCATCCCCGTGCCCCCCACGGAAAGATCATCCTCGGCGACTGCCACAATCCGAGCCTGCAAAACGCAAAGCAAAACCGAGAAGACGGCACCGTTCACCAGGAGACGCGTCGTTTCTTGCGGTCGCAGGTCGTTCAGCCGATCGTCCCCATCGACACGTCGTGGTTGGCCGTGGGACACGTCGACGAGATCATGGCGTTCGTACCGTCTCCGGATTCTCAGAACGGCCCCGCGAAACTGGCAATGGCCTCTACCGAGGTCATGGAGAAACTCCTGGACTACACGTGCCAAGAAGCGCTCGTGGAGGACGGACGCACCCATTTCCACCGCGGTCGGCATACACGGCACCTTCAACTCGGACGGCTCCTCCGCCTTTCCGAGTTTCGAACATCTCTAATAAACCACCACGAGAAGAGATATGAGGAGGAGAACACCAAAAGCATGCTGAAAGAAAAGTTCTCAAGAGTATACAAAAAAGAATACGAAAACATAAGTGTGGGCGAAATAATTCCCCATATTGAATTTGTATATAGAAAAGAAAAAGAAATGTTCGCTGACAGTTATGACGAAACGAGTGTCGAGGACTTTTGTGAGCCAAAATTGAAGAGCCTAAATCAGAACATTCAAAATGAGTTTTTGGGCCCTATCGAACACCGGCTTTGCCGCTGTACCGGGCTGGATCGCCCAGAAGACGTCCTCCGCCTTCCGGTGTACTTCACCCGCCCCAGCACCGCGCTGTGCGTGTCCGAGGCCCGCACTCCCAACGTCGTCAACATGCAGGTCCTCAAGACGAATTCGGAGAAAACGCACCTGCTGGTCCCCCGCCCTTACGGCCCCCGCCTCCCGCCCAAACGGGCCGAAGACGTCGTCCGCTCTGTCCTGGAAGACACCGGGCAGGGAGAAACAAAGGTGTATCCCATTCAGGAGGAGCAAGACGATGAGCCTGGGTTTCAGTTTTGGGGCTGGCCAACCCTCGACGCCGATACGCTGGCGCTGTTCTTTACCCGTAAGAAGCAGGATAAACGGGGAAAATGGGTGTTCGTAACGGAAAACGAACGCGCCCAAATGATAGAGGTCATCGCCCAACGCAAGCCGTTCGACAAGCTTCCCCCCCATCTCCAGACGGCCGCGGAACGTACTAAGAGGGTCATCCTCGAAGCCAATCCCGAGGCGGAGAAGAGCCTTTCCGAAAACAAACTCACCGGCTGGCACCGGCTTTTCATTCCGGAGGACACCATCGACGTCATTGAACTCTACATCCAGTTGGTGTTTGAGAAAATTGGCTGCGAGGTCCACTTCGTCGATTCCTGGTACCATCACTGCGGGGGTGGAGGCGTCCATTGCGCAACCAACGTGCTCCACCGGCCGCCCACCGCCGAGTCGCTCGCGAAGGACGGACGCTCCCCCTGGTGGGAGGATTATCCCGAACTGGCGGCCGCCGACACCTTCTACAACCCGTTCAAAACGGCCCACTAACGTTCCGCTCGAAGCGGATGACCGCAAACACGTTCGCTGGAGGTCCCCGGTGCCCATCAAGCGGTCCCCCAACTGCCGGCCGCAGCCGCGTGCGGGCCGGCGCTCCCCAGACGATTTGTGCACTGAATAGAAGACCAGACATGGATAGAGAGGGACAAGAACCGTCCACACTTCTCGAAAAGTCGGGACAGCTTTTGGAGGCGGTCTGTTCTGTGCTGAACGCATTTGGACCAAACGCCTCCCCCGTGCACCTCCCTCAGGACGAGAAAAACAGCCGGACGGGGGGCCATTCTGGACGTGGCCGCGCACCTGGAGACCTAGGAACTGGCCTTGTTCTTCCCCCGCGAAAAGCGCAATAAACGGGGCAACCGGGGGGTGGTCAACCGAGACGAACGCGCTCGGATGATCAACATCATCGAACAGGGGAAGGAGGGCGACACGCTTCCCAGAGCGCTCCGGTGAGCCGTTCAGTGTACCAGAAAGGCGATCCTTACTGATATGTGAATGGGTTTCTAAAGACAACTCCGACGATTCGCATACCACGGTGCAGGAAATCTGTGTGGACTTATGAGATTAAGCGCCGGACAGTCCCACATATTGTAGAAGCTTCGGG
>CAYOWD010000280.1:0-5452 GCA_964407535.1 uncultured Salinivenus sp.
ACTACACGGTGTCGAAAGATTGTTGTTGTCCTGCGGACAATCTCATAATCGCACACAGATTCCCTCGATCGGCTCGGGTTGAGTCACAGGCGGGGACAGGGATATGCACTGAGCCCCGATGAGCAGTTTGAGGCGAAGCTGCACAGCTTTGCTGGGCTGGCCTTTATTGACGGTATTCGCACCCGCCCTGAGCCCGATCAGCCCCAAAAGTCTGAAAAAAGCCCAACAGATCGCCTGTTTTACCTTGACGAGCTTACTTACGAATTGCATCCGACCATCGAGAAGGAGTGGTCGCTTACCGGGGATCAGCCGAGCGCCGAGCGCGGCACGTGCGGCCAGAGGGAAGGGCGATTGCTGGCGGCGATGGGTGCCAAAAGCGGGAAGCTGGTCTACCGGCAAAAACAGAGCGTTGGTCGAACAGACTTGGTCGACCTCTACCAGGAGATGGCCAGAGCCTGCGAGGAAAACGGCGAAACTGTACGCCTGTGGGTTGTGCAGGATAACGCTCCATTCCTGGATTGTGTGCAATCCTTTTCCATTCCAATGTGTTGCAGAAACTGGAGGCGCAGGTGTGGCCCCGAGCACACCCGGCCTTCGAGTATCCGGGTCCCGGCCAGTGGCCGGATCCGACCGATGCGGCTTTCTTCGACGGAGGCCTTCCGGTGCAGGTGGTCCCTCTGCCAACCTATGCGTCCTGGCTGATGGCCATCTAGATGGCCGCGATCGAGCGGTTGTGGCGATGGTTGAAGCAGGAAGTCTTGCATCTGCATCCCTTCGCTGCGAATTGGAAGAAGCTAAAACGGGGTGTCCGGAGCTTCCTTAACCGATTCACCGAAGGCTCCGAGGCGCTTTTGAGTTACACCGGTGTATCCGGTGGTTAATCTCATAAAGGCACAAGTTTTTCTGCACGGGACCTTTACTGCAGACAATCTGAGATTGTCATTCTCGTGCTCTACTCAATACTGTAATACGTCCGTCGTGCGGAGCCCTTACGGCTTCCGGGCCGACGCCAATAACACCGCGCGTCGGAGCTCCGTCCAGCGCCCGTCCGTGGCTTCCGGATGGTGAGGGTTCTCCTCCCGCAGCCACTTTTCCACCGTCGTGAGGTGCACGTCCTCTTCGGCCCGATCGGCCACTGCCCGGTACACGTCCACCGTGGTGTCAACCTCCGGCTCTCCCATGACCGTCCAGGCCAGCCGGGCGTACCGCTGTGTCTGCTCGGGAACCTCGACGGCCTCCTCCATCCCGGCAGGCCCGAGCGCACGCCGCCGCAGCTCATGCTGCACCACCTGCCGCCGCACCTGAAGCGCGTTATACTGCAGCGCGGCCTGCACGTACTCGGCCTGTTCTTCCGCCGTCATCGGCCCCTTCGTCTGCACCGGCCCCGGCGCCGGCAACTGCTGCTCGCAGGCTGCCCTCTCCTCATCGAGCGTGTCCCGCAGGGCGCGCAGATCGGCCAGGCCCAGCTCTTGAACCTGTGCCGCTGCCTCGTCGCACGCTCGCCGCAGACGCTCTCGCCACTCGGCCCGAAGGCGCTGAAGCGATCCTGTTGGGTCGTCAGTCATACGTAGGCAAATGGGTTGTCGAACGAGACATTCGGCTCGCGGGACAATCGTGTACGGGAGTGTTCGGACAACGCGTGGCCGCAGTGCCCCTTCTGCATAAACCGATTGTCGCGACAGCGTGAGGGCACGGATTTTGCCGAGACACATGCGGTGTTACTGCCCATCTGTTCCGCGGAGTCCTCTCGGCAACGGCAGCCTGGACCCTGCGGGACACAGGAAAGTGGATTCGAGCACAACGGCATACGAGCAACCGGCGGTAGCGAGAATGAGCATCCACGCCCCCGCTCATGCCGAACAGCTAGATCGCCCAATGGCAACCAGTTCCCCCTGCCTCCTCGACGCGCCCCAGCATGCAATCGCGCTCTCCCAAAAAAGCCCCGCACAACCCCGCCGGGTCCAAACGGTAAAACTCCTATGCTTCGTCATACAGTTCCTTCCCCGTCATGATCAGCGACCTACAACGCCGGAAGGCCTCCCATTACTTCTCTCTACTCGACGAAGACGGAAACGGCCTCGTGGACGAATCGGACTTTCAACGACGGGCGGAGCGTCTCGCGGATGCACACGATCTCACCGATCCGGAGGCCCGGGCCAACCTGCGGCGGCACGTACTGAGCTGGTGGGACCACCTCTGCGCATCCGCCGACCTGGACGACAATGAGTACCTCACCCGAGAGGAGTGGGCCACGTACTGGGACGCCCTCCAGGCCAGCGTCGACCGGGACGATAACATCCGCACGCGAACGCTGGAAAGCATCGAACGCGCCGCCCGCGGCACATTCCGGGCCATGAATACAAGCGACGCCGATCACGTCACTGAGGAGGAGTACCGCACGTGGCTCGACGCCTGGGGGGCCGACACGACCCGTACCACCTTCCAGCGCCTCGACCGCAACAATACCGGCGTTCTCACCGAAGACGACCTCATTGCCGCCGTAAAAGAGTTTTATTTGTCCGACGATCCCGAAGCCCCCGGTAATGTACTGTACGGTCCTCTCTCCTAAACCGCCGCCGGCAGTCAGCCCCCGCATGCCCCTCGACCGCCCGCACTCCGATTGGGACGGGAGCTCACATCTACTGATCCGTGCACAGGTAGGTAAACGTTCTCTTTTGTACGGTGGGGACCGTGGTATGCCAATAGTCGGAGTTGTCTTTAGAAACCTACTCACGTATCAGTAAGCCCCTCAGTCCCATACGTCGGCGACGCCCAGCCGATCACAGTGGGTTCGTAAAGATCCCGCACACATTTTGCATCCTGCACATTCGAGGCCGTTTCCTGCTGCGGAAAACCGTTCAGCCGTTGTCCTAAACGGCCTCCTTTGCTCCCTCCGGGCATTGACGCTGCCCTCGCCTTTCCTCTTCTGTCTAAGTTCCCCCACCGCCCATTATGGACCGTTCCATCCCCGAACGAAACCACGTTACCGACGCGGGGGACGGACCGCCCATGCTTTTCGCCCACGGCTTCGGGTGCGATCAAAACATGTGGCGCTTCGTCGTCCCTGAGTTCCAGGATCGCTACCGCACCGTTCTATTCGACTACGTCGGTGCCGGCCAGTCCGACCTCAGCGCCTACGATCCCGACCGGTACGACGACCTGGACGGGTACAAACAGGATCTGCTGGAGGTGTGCGAGGCACTCGACCTGGAGGACGTCGTGCTCGTCGCGCACTCGGTGAGCAGCGTGATCGGGATGCGCGCGGCCCTCGACGAGCCGGAGCGATTCAACACACTCGTGCTCATCGGCGCCTCTCCCTGCTACCTCAACGATCCCCCCGACTACCACGGCGGCTTCGACCGCGAGGCCATCGAAGACCTTTTGACGATGATGGACAAAAACTACATCGGCTGGGCCGACTACTTCGCCTCTCTGCTCATGCAACAGGCCGAAGATAAGGAGGTGATCGATGAGCTTGACCGAAGCTTCTGCTCAACCGACCCGCACATTGCCCGCCAGTTTGCCGAAGTCACCTTTCTCTCCGACGACCGGGCCCTCGTGCCCGACGTTCCGGTGCCCTGCCATCTCATTCAGTGCGAGCGCGACATCGTTGCGCCCCCCGCCGTAAGTCGGTACCTGGAGCGCACCCTTCCCCGTGCCACCCTCACCATGCTTGATGCCGCCGGGCACTGTCCGCACTTAAGCCACCCGACGACCACGACTGAGGCACTCAACGGCTCGCTTCGCAATGCCGCTCTCTAATCCACACAACGCGACGATCAATGGACCCCACGCTGGACACCGCTCCCTGCGGATTTCTGACGTTCACGGACGACGGCACCGTACAGTCCGTCAACCGGACCCTCCTGGACCTCCTGGGACGGTCGCGTAGTGCCGTGGAAGGCACCTCAATCGAAACCCTTCTCTCCCCCGGGGCCAAGCTGTTCTACAATACCCACCTGTTTCCCCTTCTCCGCATGCAGGGCCAGGTTGAGGAGATGTATCTCGCCTTCTGCACCGCCGACGGCGAAAAGGTGCAGTGCCTCCTAAACGCTTCCCGTACCGACCGCAACGGCTCTCCCTTGAATGAGGCCGTCCTTCTTCCGTTTGACGAGCGCAACGAATACGAGGAGGAAATTCTGCGTGCGAAGAAGGCCGCCGAAGAGGCCAATTGGGCGAAGGACAAGTTTTTGTCCACGGTCTCCCATGAGCTTCGAACCCCCATTAGTACCATCAAAAGCCTGACCCAGTACCTCGCCATGGGCGTGCGGGGAGCTGTGACCGACGACCAGAAAGATTACCTCGACCGCATCGAGACGGCCGCTGACTATCTTGATACACTCATCAACGACATTCTTGATTTTGCTCGTCTGGAGACCGGCTCCATCAAAACGACCCTCCAACCCGTCGAGCTGGAAAGCGCTGTCCAACGCACCGAATCGCTGATCGAAGTCCGCTTCGACGAAGAAGGCCTTACGTACAACCGCCCTCCCTGCCCAGCAACCCTCTACGTCCGAACCGATCCCGATCGACTACAGCAAATTCTGCTGAATCTCCTGACGAACGCCATCAAATTCACCCCCGACGGCGGCACGGTCTCCGTTGCTGTCGACCACGACGATAACAACGCACACATCTACGTGGAGGACACCGGCGTCGGCATTCCAGCCGAAGAACAGGCGCACATTTTTGATCCCTTCATTCAGGCCGACGGCCAGCCGGACCTCGAATCGGCGGGGGGAATCGGCCTCGGACTGGCCATTAGCCGCGACCTTGCAGAGGCCATGAATGGGACCCTCGCCGTAGACAGCGAGCCGGGCGAAGGAACCACCTTTACGCTTACCCTTCCTCTGAGTACCGAAAAGAATCCACCCGAATATTAAATACAGGTCTTGTTATGATTTACCCAAAAACAATGGCTGTACAAAAAAACGTAAATTTAGGAATGAGTTTATAAGACCACTATCGTGAATACAAATTAGGGCAAAACAAAAATATTTCCGATAAGGTATAGAAACGTAGCTTGTCGGAATTTCCAGCCGGGTTGTGGTACCGCCGGGACATTCCGGACGAAGGTTCACTTCAACTAGCGACGAACAGCTTCGAGTCATGAGTCTTGCTTCTCCGGATTCCACACTTTTCGATCCTGATCGTCTCGTAACTCCTGAGACGTTTTCCCTAGCTCAAATGCGGATCGTGGACCTTGAAAGCAAGGAATCCGGCACAATGCTTCGCGTCGACTGCTATGAGCTGGACTCAGAGGAGAAAATGTTTCGCCTCTCCGGCGACGAAATCCAGGTGTGCGCCATTGACTGGGCGCACTCCCCCGACGAAGAGGCAGAAGCCGGTATAAAGTGGACGGGAACGGGCCTTTCGTACTGGGAAGTCGACCGAATTCGCGTCCAATCCTGGCCGGACTGCCGGCCCATTCGGGTTTATCGCGACGTGTAAT
>CAYOWD010000281.1:0-5438 GCA_964407535.1 uncultured Salinivenus sp.
CGGCCGCATCCGCATGACCGAGCAGGGCGAGATCATCTCGTTCCGCTACGGGCTCCCCCACATTGCGCGGCGCCACGTGGAGCAGATTGTGAATGCCACGCTGACCGCCACCGCGGAGGCCCGAGAGACCAACGGGACCGAGTCGATGTTCGTCCACAAGGACTCGACGGGCGACGACGTGAAGGCCCTCATGGATCGGCTCGCCCAGCACGCGATGGATGCGTACCGGGATCTCATTAGCGACGGCACCGGACCGGGCTGGAAGTGGTACACGCAGGTCACTCCCATTGAGCACATCAGCCGCCTCCCGATTGCCTCCCGTCCGGTCTCCCGGGCATCGGAAGGCGACGGAGTGGATTTCGAATCGCTCCGGGCCATTCCCTGGAACTTCTCCTGGACGCAGCCCCGATACATTGTACCGGGCTGGTACGGAACCGGCGCGGCGCTCTCGCGCCTCATCGACAACGACCCGGAGGCCCTTGATACGCTGCGCACGCTGTATCGAGAATGGTCCTTCTTCCGCGGCATTCTGGATAGTGCCCAGCGCGAGATGGCCCGCGCACGGCTCTCGATCGCCGAGGAATACGATGCCCTCACCGATCCGGATCTCTCCTTCCACGACAACATCGTCGAGGATTACGAGCAAGCGAAGGAGGCCATTCTCCAGATCACGGGGCAGGACGAGCTCTTTGAATACAGTCAGGTTCTTCAGAAGTCCATCCAGCTTCGCAACCCGTACACGGACGTCCTGAATCTGCTCCAGATTGAGCTGTTGAAACGGTACCGGGCGACGGACGACCCCTCCGAGCAGGAGACGCTCGGCGAGGCGCTTCTCATCAGCCTCAACGGCATCGCGGCCGCAATGCAGAGCACCGGATAGCACTGGCGCGCAACTCGCTGGAACGGGGGACGGGCCGTCGGAATGTCTGGTCGTTCAGGGCAACGCCCGTCCCCTCCTAACGTACGAACAGGGCATTCGCCCCCCGGACTGGCGGACGCGTCTGTGATTCTACGCGGCGCAGAACGGAGAAGAACACACGCACTGCAAGGCAGGAACGGAGGAACATCCCCCGAAACGTTTTCCTTCTACCTTCCCGTTCTTTTTCAAGCCTTGTTTCCGGCGCCATGTCTTTTTCATCCGACGACGTGGATTCCGAGGCAACGACGCCGCTAATTGCGTACGATCCGTCGGAATTTGCGGAACAGGTCGCCAACCTGCACGAGACCAATCAACCGAATCCGCGCCTGCTCTTTCACGGGGGCGTGCGGGAAGATCGGCAACGCGCGCTCGGGACGCTTACCCGATACGTGACGGGCAACGTGCATCAGTTTCGCGGGGCGTCGCTTCTCAGTGCGTACCGGATGCAAACCCAGAACAACTTGCGTAAAGCCTTCGATCACGCCGCGGAGGAGAACGCTCTGCTTTACTTTGATCAGGCCGACGCCGTCTTTACGCATCGCCATGACGACACGTCGGACGAGGAGGACGAGAACGCTGTACCGAGCACACTTGAGTACTTCTTCGATCGCGTAGCCGCCTACGACGGCACGGTTGTGCTTGGCCTTCAGCGCAAACGACACGTCGAGTGGGCCCGCGAACGGATGACCCTCGTCGTCGATTTTGAGTGATCGCCGGATCCGCAAGCGACAACGCTCACGGAAAATCGCGGGGGCTGCGGTTGAGCGGCGAAGTGTGTTCGCCTGCTTTGTTGATGTGTACACCGGACGCCCTCGCGTGTCCCGGCTGCGACTCCGACGACGCACGCTCCCCAACGAAGCCGCACAGCTTCGCTAGGCTTGCGGAGTTGGGATGAGGCGGGGACCTGGGTCCTCCGCTGATTCCTCCCCTGGTTCCTGTCTGCTTCCTCCTTACGTTGTGCCCGCAATGCCCGCTCGGATGCCCGCCCTATTTCTTCCGATCGCTTGCCTCAGCATCCTCCTCTTCGTCCCAACGGTCCCTGCCCAGGAGGTTGACGACCCGCAACGGGCTTCGCTTCCCTCTCGTCCGGAACGCCCAGTGCTTGACCAAGGCGACCTGCTCTCAGCCGACGAGACGCATCGGCTGGGGCGCAAGCTGACGGCATTTACGGACACCGCGACGACCGCGGTCGTCGTGTTGACCGTGCCACACCTAAGCGGCGTTCCCATCGGGGACTACGCTGGGGCAGTCGGTCAGGCCTGGGGGATTGGCCGGGGCGACATGCGCAACGGAATCGTTCTGCTGATCTCGCGCGATGACCGGTCGCTGTTCGTCGAGACGGAATACGGGACGGACGGCGTGCTGTCGGAGGCCGTCGCTGATCGCATCCTCGAACAAATCATCGTCCCCGCCTTCCGGCAACAACAGTTTTACGCCGGCCTCGACCAGGGGACCGACGCCCTTCTCCAAGCCGCGACGGGCGACCGCAACAGTCCCCCCGCCGCGCTTGCCTCGTCGGCCGGCGGACTGCCCCTGACCGTCTTCCTTCCGCTAGGGATTTTTCTCTACTGTGTCATCGCCTTGTTTTTTCGCGGGGGACAGAAGGCCGTCCCCCGTCGCTCCCCGGCGCGGTATGGCGACAGGCCCGTCACGATCCGGAGCGGGGAACGCCGTAGGGACGATCGGCGGTCGGGAGGCGCCCCCGAGCTCGGTGAATTGGAGAGTGGAAACTTCGACGGAGGCGGGGCGGGGGGATCGTGGTGAGCCGGACCGTTCCCTGCCTCTGTTCAGCTTCGTACGTGTGCGTACAACGATAGAAATGTCCGCGTGCCTCTACGCCCACAGGCCGATGTCTTTGGAACCGCCCCCGCCTCGGGCGTTTTTCCTACTATGATCCGTCTTTTCCTGTTGACGAATGGCTTCTTCCGCGATGAGCGACGATCGATTGGAGCAATTGCAGGCGTTCTACGAGGATGATCCCGACGATCCATTTACCCGGTTTGCCCTCGCCCGCGAGCACCTCAAAAACGGCAATACCGAACAGGCCCTCGCGTTCTTCGAGGAGCTCGTGGAAACGGATCCCGACTACGTGGGCACCTACTATCACCTGGGCAAGCTCTACGAGCAACTCGACCGCACCGATGACGCCCTTGAAATCTACGAGCGGGGCATCGACATCGCCCGCGAGCAAAAGGACCAGAAGAACCTGTCGGAGCTTCAGGACGCCAAGCTGAAAGCCGAAGGCGTCGGGTTCGAGTAACGGATCCCTCTGTCAGCCTTCACTTCTGCGCCTTCCCGGTCGTTCTTCTCGCGTTGTGATGCGCACGATTGCTCTCGTTTTTGGACTACTGCTGGCGCTGAGTCTCCACGCCGTCCCGACCTGTGCTCAGCAGACGGATTCGACCTACACCGTGCAGAGCGACGACACGCTCTACAGCATCGCTCAGAAGGTGGGCGCGTCCGTGGAGTCGCTAATGCGCTGGAATGATCTTGACGATCCGTCCATTCAGGTCGGACAAACCCTTCGCACCCGTCCGCCAACCAGCCCCGCTCCGCCCTCTTCGTCTTCAGACACCAGTACGGCTGCCCCCACGGACACGACCACTGCCGACACGAGTGTGGCGACGACCACGGATTCCGCGGCGGCTGACACCAGCACCGCCGCTGTCAGGGACACCACCACAGCCGACACCAGTACGGCAGTGGCCTCAGACACGTCGGCCGTCGATACGAGCACCGTTGCCGTCGGGGATACGACCGCCTCCGACACGAGTGTGACAACCGCTCCGGACTCCGCTGTGGGCGATACGAACACCGCCGCCACTGTGGCCGACACCAGCACCGTCGTCGCCACGGACGACACCAGTACCACGACTGCCCCGGACTCCGCCGTCACCGATACCGGCACCGTTGCCGTCGGGGATACCACTGCTCCCGACACCAGTACCGGCACTGCGACGGATCCCACGGCCTCCGCAGATTCCGTCGCGGACGCCCCTCGGCCCTACGGCCGCTACACCGTGACCACCGGGGATACCTTCATCACCCTGGCCCTCCGGCTCGGCACCTCCGCCGACTCGCTGCTCGCCCTCAACGACAACACCACGACTGCACTGGCCCCCGACAGTACGCTACGGATTCCGCGCCGCTTCAGCCCCCTGCAGCACGTTGTACAGCCGGAACAAACCCTCTACAGCATCGCCGGCGAGTACGGGGTAAGCGTCCGCTCGCTTCGAACGGCGAACGGCAACCTCGCCCCCGACTCGCTCCGGCCCGGCCAGCGCCTGCAGATTCCCGGTCGGCGAGGCAACGAGATTCCGCCGCCCGGCACGTGGGCCGAGCCGGATACCACCGGTCGCGTCGCGCGCTACCCCAAGGCCTTTGCCGGGCGCCTCACGGCAAGCGGCACCGCCTACGACCCCAGCGATCTCGTCATTAGCCATCCGTCGCTGCCGTTCGACTCCGTCGTGCTCCTCACCACCCCGAACGATGACCACCAGACCTTTGCGCGGGTCATCGACCGGGGGCCGATTGAAGAAGGCACGCTCCTGGACGTGTCGGCAGCCGTGGCCGAGGAGCTCACGCTTCCCACCGACACGCCGTCCGTTTCCCTCCGCGTGGTGTGGAGAAATCGCGACGCTGACTAATCGCTTCCGCCTGCACCGACGCCGGTCCCTCTTCATGCGCACGGATCCCCCAACCGGTCTCCGGGCCTACCACCGGGTCACCCGTTCCGCCACTTACGGGGTCCTCAGTGCCCTCCCCCTGTTTCTGCTGTACGAGGCCATGATTGTGGCCGTCAATACCGGCACGGACGAACCGGTGCGGGTCGGGGCAGACGTGTGGATTAAAGAAATGCTCTCCACCACCGGGGCACGGGGCGGCCTTCTGCTCCTGCTCATCGCCGGGCTGTCCGGCATCGCCGCTTACTTCCTCGACCGCAACAAGCACATTCCCATTCGCGGGCGCTACTTCACCGGCATTCTTCTGGAGAGCACGGTGTACGCCGTCGGCGTTGCCCTCCTCGTGTCCCAGCTCGTGTCGGCGATGTTTTCGATGATTCCCCCGCCCGTCGGCGACCTCTGGACGCAGTTCGCCCTCTCCGTCGGCGCCGGGCTCTACGAGGAACTGGTATTTCGCGTCCTACTGGTGGGCGGCCTCGCGTTTCTCTTTCGGCCCTTCTTCGAGGACCCAAACGCCGGATACCTCCTCGCCGCCATTCTGGGCGCCGGCGTGTTTAGCCTCGTCCATTACCTCGGCCCCCTCGGGGATCCCTTCGCGCTGCCGTCGTTTACCTTTCGTTTTCTCTTCGGCCTCGCCCTGAACGGCCTCTTCCTCTGGCGCGGGTTCGGCGTGGCCGCCTGGACCCACGCGCTGTACGACGTGATGGTGGTCACCGGTCTGTTCGGATAGTCGACCGGTCCCCTTGTAACATTGTCCTCGAATGCACTGCCAGATCGGCAGGGCAATCGCATCAATGGATTTGCCTCAGAAGTATTGCTCAAATTCGACTTTTCAG
>CAYOWD010000282.1:0-5407 GCA_964407535.1 uncultured Salinivenus sp.
GGGACCTGGACTATCTCGAAAAGATCCTTCGGCAGATTTGATGCGATTGCCCTGGTTACAGGGGAGTATTTTTGAGTTGAGAGGAGCTCGTTTCTGAAAATTCACATAAGTAAGGGACTCCCAGCAGGCTGGTCGCTGCCTTCGTTTGGAAAATGAACCCATTTCGCCCCTATCGGTCGGGATGTGCGGATAGGGCGCGGTGGAGGACGCCGTGGAGCGGACTCGCTCGAACAGTTTTCCCGCCCAGACGGCCTGAGCCGAGCGGGATGCGGCCACGGCCCGCAGGCGGCAATCCTCGAGCGCCTGTTTGCCCGGCATCACCGTCTCCGAACCCAGACCTGCGACGACCGATTCCGTGGCGGCCTTCGGGTCGAAGCTGCGGCAGGAACGCTTCACGCAACAGGACCCCCGGCTGGGAACGGTCGAGATCGCTCCTCCGGAGACGGACCGGCGCTACTGCGCCGGTGCCTCGTCGGAGGCATGAAGCGCCTCGTACAGGGCGGCCTGCAGTGTATCTTCGCTGAACGGCTTCGCCAGAAAGGCCTGCGCCCCGGCGTCGAGGGCCTCGTCCGTGCGCCCGTCCGCCACACCGCTGGCCGCCACAATCGGCAGCTGCGGATACTGCGCCCGCAGGGTGCGGATGAGCTCGAAGCCATTCATCTCCGGCATGCGCAGATCCGTGACGACCACGTCGACCTCGTGTTCGTCCATCCTCTCCAGTGCGGATTGCCCGTCCGATGCCGTGAAGGGACGGTACCCGGCATCGCGAAGCGTCTCGCGGGCCGTTTCCAGAATAAACTCTTCGTCGTCGACCACCAACACGCGCTCCCCGTTGCCCCGTACCGTCTCTGCCGGATCGTCCGCCGGGCCGCGCCGCTCCGCCTGATCTTCGCTGACCGGCAGGTAGACCCGGAATGTGGTCCCCTCCCCCGGCTCGCTATCGACCTCAATGAAGCCGTCATGGCTCTGGATAATGCTGTAGGCGGTAGAGAGGCCCAGGCCCGTTCCCTCCCCCTCTTCCTTCGTCGAAAAGAAGGGCTCAAAGATCTTATCCATCACATCCTCCGGCATGCCCATTCCGGTATCCGCCACGCGCAGGCACACGTAGCGGCCCGGCTCCGCGTCAATGTTGCGCTCCGCGTCGGCCTCGCTGAGATCCACCGGCTCCGCCGCAATCGTCAGCGTCCCGCCGGTATCCGCCATCGCGTCGCGGGCGTTGACGCACAGGTTCACGAGCACCTGCTGGATCTGGGTCGCATCCCCCACGATGCGGGGCAGTTCATCCGCCACCTCAGTCTCCAGCTCGATGGATTCCGGAAAGGTCTCCGCCGTAATGCCTTCGACCTCCTCCAGAATGCCCTCCACCTGGAGCACCACGCGCTCGCCCTCCACCCCGCGCGCAAAGGCGAGCACCTGCTCCACCATGTTGCCGCCGCGCTCGGCGCTCTTCTGAATCATCTCGAGCACCTGATCGATCTTGTCGTCGATCCGGTCCAGCCGCCGGCGCAGCACCTTCACCCCCAGCGTGATGGGCATGAGCAGGTTGCCGAGGTCGTGCGCGATGCCGCCCACCAGTCGTCCAATGCTTTCCATGCGCTGGGACCGCAGGAACTGGGACTCCAGCCGCTTGCGTTCGGTGATGTCGGTATTGATGACCAGCACCTGATCGGGCTCCCCGGCCGAGTCGCGCACGAGGGTCCACCGGCTTTCAACGACCAGCTCGTCCCCGTCCTTCGTCTGCATGTGCAGCTCGCCGGTCCACTCCCCCTCCTCCATCATCGTCTCGTGGCAGCGCTGCAGCTTGTCCTCCTCTTCGGGGTCGTAGAGGCACTTGTGCATGCGTTCCCCGAGGATCTCGTCTTTCGACCAGCCCGTGAGCCGCTCGGCGCTCTTGTTCCAGTAGACGATGTTGCCGTCCATGTCGTGTGCGAGGATCGCGTCCCGCGCCTTGTCCAACAGGCGCGCCTGCTCACGGATGCGCTGCTCGGCCTCCTTGCGCTCGACGGCATACCGGAGGGAGCGCTCCAGGAGCGGGGCGTCGATCTGGTCCTTCGACAGATAGTCGGCCGCGCCGGCCTCCATGGCGTTGAGGTCGACCTCCAGGTCCCCCTGTCCAGTCAGCAGGATGATGGGCGCCTGCACCCCGCCGTGCTCGTTGACCTCCTCGAGCAGGTCGAGGCCCGTCTGGGCCCCAAGCCGGTAATCAACCAGACACGCGTCGTAGGTGTCCGTGAGAATGGCCTCTCGGCCCTCCTCGTAGGTCGACACCCAGTCCAGGGTATACTCGATGGTCTGGGCCTTGTCGAGCAGGGCCTGCGTAATGAGATAATCCCCCTCGTCGTCCTCAATCAGGAGAATGTCGAGGTGCGTGGCGGCCGTGGTCATTCGTTTCTACCGATCCGTGAATAAGTTTCTAACGTTCGGTTTCGCTCATCACTGAGCATGGGCTTGGCAATCCTGGATTGCCATCGGGATATTGCGCACGTCCCCCTCGCATTCACATACCCAACGAAGCGTGCGGAGTGGGTATCACACCGGGCTGACGACAACCGTTTTGCGTACGCTCTCACGAATCGGGATCGCGCTCAGGGGGGAGTTTTACGAGGTCGAACCAAAACTCGCCGAGCGACTCCATCGCATCGGTCAGCCCATCAAACGTCACGGGCTTCGTCACGAAGGCGTTGACGCCCAGGTCGTAGCTCTGGAGAATGTCCTGCTCGGCCTCGGAGGTGGTTAATACAACGACCGGAATGCGGCGAAGCTCCGGGTCCGACTTGATTTCGCGAAGGGCCTCCCGCCCATCCTTTCGGGGCATGTTGAGGTCCAGCAGGATGAGGTCGGGGCGCGGCGCGTCCTCGGGCTCGGCGTAGTCGCCCTCCCGGTGCAGATACGCCATCAATTCCTCGCCGTTCTTGACCGTAGCGCAGGTGGTGGCCATCTGACTCTCGTCGAGTGCCCGCCGCGTCAGCATACGATCATCCGGATCATCCTCCGCCAGCAAAATGTGTATCGCGCCCTCACGGTTCATGCGCAGCGTTCATACTCGTCACAAGATCGATCGATCACCCCCCTGTCCCGTCGTCTGTGCGGGCCACCGGAAGCAGCACCGTGAAGGTCGTCCCTTCGCCAGGAGTACTTTCGGCGGTGATGTCGCCGCCGTGGCGCTCCACGATACGACGACAAATGGCAAGTCCCATTCCCGTTCCGTCGTACTCTTCGCGACCGTGTAGCCGCTTGAACGGAGAAAAGATACGATCTGTGTGACTTTCTTCAAAACCGATCCCGTTGTCCGTGATCCGAAGCCGGCACATCTCCGTGCAGGTGGCCTCCAATCGCCCGCTCTGTTGCAGGTCCTCATCGACCGGCTCGACGCTCGCCTCCACGCGCACTTCGGGCGGCACATCGGGCCGGTGAAACTTGAGCCCGTTCCCAATCAGGTTTTGAAACAGCTGACGGATCTGCGTCGGATCGGCCTCCACCGTCGGCAGGTCCCCGATCTCGACCGTGCCGTTCACGTCGGCAACCTGAAGGTCGAGGTCGTTGCGCACGTTGGAGGCCACCTGTTCCAGGTCGACCGGCTCGAAGGGCTGAGCCTGCGTCGTAATGCGGGAGTAGACGAGCAGGTCGTTGATGAGCTGCGACATCCGCTCGGCGGCGTCCTGCATTCGCGCCAGGTAGTCGGCGCCCGTCTCGTCGATCGCCTCTGCGTAATCGTCCAGTACGAGATTGGAGAACGAGCGGATTTTGCGGAGCGGCTCCTGCAGGTCGTGGGACGCGATGTAGGCGAAGTCGCGGAGGGCGCGATTGCGGCGCTCGAGCTTGGCGTTGGCCGCCGCCATGGCCTGCTCCGCTTCCTTCCGTTCGGTGATGTCGCGGAACGTGACGGCGACGCCGTCCTCCACGCTCACGGCCATGACGTGAAACCACATCTCCTCGTCGTCAACGTCGTACTGCACCTCCGTCTCGAACGGTTCGCCGGTCTCGACCACCGACCGGTAGCCGTCGATCAGGCCCTTGTCGTCCTGCTCCGGCATGATGCGCCCCACCCGGTGCCCAATCAGATCCTCCGCCGTGTGGCCGAGCAGCTTCTCGGCCTGCGGATTGACGAGCTCGCACTCGAAATCCACAACCGCATCGTTCTCGTTTCGCACGGCGGACAGTACCGTGATGCCGTCGAGGGAGCTGCTGAGCACGCTCGACAGCAGGTCGCGCGAGGTCTGAAGGGCCTCCTCTTTCAGCTTCTTGTCGGTGATGTCGTCGAAGCAGATCAGGACGGCATACGGCTCGTCCTCCTCTTCCCGAAAGAGCGGCTGGGCGTTCACGTTGATCCACCGCGGCGGCGCCTCCGGCGGATAGATGCCCATCACCGCCCCGGGCACCGTCGTCCGTTCCGTATACGCCCGCCAGAACGGAAACTCCACGTTCGGCATCGGCGATCCATCCTCCTGGAGTCCATTCCAGGTGTCGTCGTCGAAGCGACTGCCCACAATGTCGGTGGACGACCGTCCCAGGATGTCCTGGGCGGCGTCGTTGCAGTCACGGAAGACGCCGCGATCGTCCATCAGGAGGACGCCCTCGCTGATCGTGTCCACCAGCGCATCGAACCGCTGCTCGACCTGCGTGCGCATGACCTGTGCCCGATGCCGATCGGTGCGGTCGACGAGGGAAAACAACAGTCCGGCGGGCGGGGCATCCTCAGCTGTCCGCCAGGGCCGAAGTTCCCAGTCGACCCACCACGTGGCGCCGTTGGTGCGCGTGAGCGGATGGATGCCGCCCCGTCGCCCCTCGGGGCCGTTCAAACACGCAGCGAGGGTGTCTCGCCACTCGTCGTCGGCATCCAGGAAGAGGTCAAAGAAGGAGACCGCCCCTGGCTCGTCCGGGATCGAAAACAAGTCGGCCCAGCGATCGCTGTGCGCAAGGAGGATTCCCTCTGCGTCGAACAAGGCAATGGGGGAGGGCATCGCCGTCACGAATTGCTTCAGTGCGGCGGGCTTCTCGATGTGTGAGGCTCCCGACACCACCGTTGAGTATGAATCCTCGTCGCCCATAGGAGAAAACGCCTGTCCGGACTGTAGATGTCGCGTTGATCTCCGCATGGCGATCTGAACAGGGGTTTTTCCTAACGGACACAGAAGGACCCGGGTTTGTCACTATCCCATTACATCGCAGGCGACGGGGGCGACGCTACTCCTTTGCGTCGCGATCGGCTTCGATGTGACGGCGGATGGCGGGCACCGTATCGCCGCCGAAGCGGCGCAGGAAGGCATTGGCCACCGTGTAGGCGACCGTCGCCTCGGCCACCGTGGAGGCGGCGGGCACGCTGGTCACGTCGCTCCGCTCGTAGCGGGTGGGCTGGGCCTCGTCGGTGGCGGTGTCGACCGAGTCGAGGGGCTTGATAAGCGTCGGG
>CAYOWD010000283.1:0-5371 GCA_964407535.1 uncultured Salinivenus sp.
AGGCGTCGCCCTGCTTGATGAGCTTTACCGCGTACTGGTAGAACTGCTCGAAGTAATCGGAAGCATAGTACTCGTGCTCCTCCCAGTCGTACCCGAGCCACCGAACCGCTTCCTTAATCGATTCGACGTACTCCGGGCTCTCGGTGTCCGGATTTGTGTCGTCGAAGCGGAGGTGACACGTCGTTTGGGCCCGATCGGCGTAGTCGTGCTTGATCCCGAAATTCAGGACAATCGACTTCGCATGGCCGATGTGGAGGTACCCATTGGGCTCCGGAGGGAACCGTGTGACCACCCGGTCGCCGTAGGTGCCCTCCTCCAGGTCTTGGTCAATGATGTCGTAAATGAAGTTGTCGCGGGTGGAGGAAGGCGGAGGGTCGGGAGAAGTCGTGGCGTCGTCGGTAGACACGATGGCGAAGGAGCAGTCGAGTGAGTGAACGTCGAAGTGGTGTAGGAGGTAGCGTTCGGGCGACGGGAGGCGAAAGTTCCAGCCGACGGACCAAAACCTTGAGACAACCGCGCGCGAACAGTGAGCGGGTTCGAAACGAGACGCGACGGAGGCCTATTGGCCCGGGAGAGAAGAGCACGCGTACGACTGCTCGCGCAGCAGAGAGGGACACCCGAAGTCGGTATCATCGTCGTCGGTTGATCCCTTTCGAATTCGCCTGGCGACAAAGGAGCCTGTCCCGGATCGGCGATTGCCGCTTTCCGAGAGATCCCAAAACTCGCTGCGGATCGTGGCCTCGAATCGTTCCCCGCTAATGCGCCCGGAAATGCGCACCTGATTCAGTCTGATGTCCATGTAGCCGTTTTCGACGAGGACATCGGCTTCCTCGGTGCCGCGCCACCGATCCTGAATGCGCCCTCGCAGGCGGCCGTCGCGGACGTGAATTTGGAGCGTCCCGCGGTCCAACGCGTCGGTGCCGTGGGCACGATATTTCCAGACGCCGAGCACCGTGGCGCGGTCGTTTGCGGTCTCTTCTGGGGCACGCTGGGACGAACAGGCGCAGAGAAGCCCTCCGGCTATGCAAAAGAGGCCCACCGCAAGCACGGTGACGAACACGGGCCCGGGAAAAAATCGGCGCATATACTCATGGGATCGTGCAGAGAACACACTCCGGTTACTCGAACCGGAGAGGGTGTTAAGATTTTGTGATCGGATAGGTTTCGTGCGTCCGGACGCATGTTCGTCTGTTAATACAACTCAAGTTGTGAGTTGCGGGGTTTTGGGGTGAGCGTTTCCGCAATTGGGCACTGAAATGGGACAAACAGCCGGGATGGAGCATGTTTCCCCTGGTTTAGAGGGAGCTGAACGACGAGAATAGCCGCCCTCAGCTCATACAACGCACAACCCGCAACCTGGGTTAATACATCTCCACTGCGGCAGCGTCAGTGGGGACGCAAGCGGTAAGCATCCAGTAGGGGGCGCGTTTCTCTTCCAGGGTATTCGGGAGAACGGTTAGTCGTTCGCGAGGGAGCGTCGGTATACGGTGAGGAGTTTTTGGGCCGCGGCAAACGAACTCATGCGGCCGGCGATCACGTCGGCCTCCACGGCGTCTCGCGCGGCGTCGACCTCGGGATTGTCAAAGAAGTCATCGCGCAGGGCGGCTTCGATGGTCTGGTACATCCAGTGGCGGGTCTGCCGTCGTCGTTGCTGCTCGAAGAATCCATTTTCCTTCGTGAAGGCCTCGTACTCTCGGACGGTGTCCCATACCGCCCGGATGCCCTCGTCGTGGGCGGCGGAGCAGGTGTGGACCGGCGGGGTCCATCCCGAGTCCGGTTCACCGAGGAGACGGAGGGCGGTTTCGTATTCGGAGCGGGCTTCGTCCGCGGCCGCCCGGTTGTCGCCGTCGGCTTTGTTGACGGCGATGGCGTCGGCCATCTCTACGATGCCGCGCTTGATGCCCTGAAGCTCGTCGCCGGTGCCGGCCAGGGTGAGGAGCAGAAAGAAATCGACCATGGAGTGGACTTTCACCTCGGCCTGGCCCACGCCGACGGTTTCCACGAGAACCACGTCGAACCCGGCGGCCTCGCAGAGGAGGATGGACTCGCGGGTGGTGCGGGCGATGCCCCCGAGGCTGCCGCCGGTGGGGGAGGGGCGGATGTAGACCTCCTCGTGCGAGGCGAGATCTCCCATGCGGGTCTTGTCGCCTAGGATGCTGCCGCGGGAGCGTTCGCTCGTCGGGTCGACGGCCAACACGGCAATCCGATGGCCATTCGCCACGAGGTGCTCCCCGAGCGTTTCGATAAACGTACTCTTGCCCACACCGGGAATTCCCGTTATTGCGACTCGAATCGAATCGCCCGCGTCCGGCAGGCATCGGTCCACGATCGTGCGCGCTTTTTCTCGGTGGTCGCTGCGGGTGCTTTCGAGCAGCGTGATGGCCTGACTCAAAACGACCCGATCTCCTGCTTGAACTCCCGACACGTACTCTTTTGTTGTTCGAGGCTGTTCACGGCCTGCGTTCAAGTATTGGTTGAGGTTGGGATTCAGGGACGGAGCGTCGTCGTTGGGGGACGCCTCGTTGGAAGAGGGAGAAGATGACATATAGCAGGGATTCGTCCTCGTCAAGAATACAGATTCTGATCGGCAATGCCGGGATTCCAATGTCGATGCCCTCCATCGATCCGCGTCGCTTTGCCTATCGATCGAAAGTGTAGAAATTGGAAGATGAGCAGATTACGGGTGATACCGAATCGGTTGAAGGATTCGGGTTTTTAGGTATGCAGGCGATTTGGTATGAGTGGTTGATCGAAGAGGGACCCCGGCGTCCAATTCCGAGATGACATTATGATACGGAAACAGTGTAACGGAATCTGTGCAACATGTCCCGTGAGGGGGCGAAGAAGGGGCGACGGACTCAGTACGGGGGCGACCAGACGCGTTCAAAGTCGCAGGCAAAGTCGGAAAGGAAGGGCGCCCCGGAAAGGGAATCCGGCTTCTCGTTATGCTCGACCGTGCCGTCATCCCGGTACACGTCAACGGTCTCTTCGTACGGATCCACGAGCCAGGCGAGTTCGGTTCCGTTGTTGATGTACTCGCTCATCTTGGCTTCCAGGTCGGGGCGTCGGTCGTGTTGGGAGCGGACCTCGACGGCAAAGTTGGGAGCGACGGGGAGGACCCGTTCCTTCGCGTCGGCGGAAAGGTCGGCCAAGCGATCGTCGGAGACCCAGGCGGCATCCGGGGCGCGGGTGGCGCCGTTCGGGAGCCGAAAGCCGGCGCTCGACTCAAACGCTGCTCCATATCCGTGCTCGTCGGTCCATTGCTGCAGTTGGGTGGCAATGCGTAGGCTTCGGTTGGAACTGTCGCTTCCGGCAGGGGGCATGACGATGACGTGGCCGTTCGCGTTGCGTTCGAGAAAGAGGGGATCGGCCTCCCGGCACAGGTCGAAAAAGTCGTCCTCGCTCATCGGTTCGGCCGGAACGAACTCGATGCGGCCGTCGGGGAGAAGGGAAAGGAGATCGGGAGCGGTTGTCGTCGGCACGGGAAGGAGACCGGGCGGTGAGGAAAGAGAGGAGAAGGAGGCGGTTGCTTACGACGCATCCAGCGGATCCCAGATACGCGCCATCGGAAGTTGGAAGCCCTCTACGACCGCGTCGGCCTCAACTGTCTCGGGGCGATCGAGCGTCTCAGACGATCCGTCCTCGCGGTAGACGGTCACGGTTTCGGTTTCCGGATCAATGAGCCAGCCCAGCCGGACACCGGCGCGAATATATTCGTTCATCTTATTTCGGAGTACGTCCAGCCGGTCGGTGGGGGAACGCAATTCGACGACGAAGTCGGGGGCGAGGGGAACGATGCCGTCGCGCTCCTCCGGCGTGAGGGCCCGGTACCGATCGCCGTTCACCCATGCAGCGTCCGGCATCCGTTTCGCTCCGTTGGGCAGGTGAAACATGGTGCTGGAATCGAAACCGAATCCCTTTCCCGTTTCATCGATCCAACGTCCGAGATGCTGATTGATAAGGAAGTTCCGATTTCCGGAAGAACCGCCGGTCGGAGGCATAATGATGAGGGTGCCGTCGGGATTTTGTTCAATCGTGAGGGAATCGTTCGCCTGACAGAATGCCCAGAAGTCCTCGTCCGAGAGGGGCGTTTCCAGCTGGAGCTGGAGGCGGCCTTCCGGCAGGACCGGACGGATCGTGTTGCGGGGTGGGTCGTCGACGATCATAGCGGGAGAGGTCAAAAGCGAAAGAGGACGCTTCGGGAACCGCGTGGATGTTCCGTACGCCGAAAGCAGCAATGTTCCCGCCGTCGGGTCGTGTTTACAGGCGCGCGGTCGAGCGAGGGTTCCGTTTATGGGCGAGGGGATACCTCGCTCGAATACTGGTCCAGGAGGACGTCGAGAATCTGTGCGGCGGCCTTCGCGATGTTGGTGCCGGGGCCGAACACAGCGGCCACGCCGTCGTCGTAGAGCGCCTCGTAGTCGGCGTGCGGCACCACCCCGCCCACGACCACCAGGATGTCGTCGCGGCCATAGTCTGCGAGGGCGTCGATGACCTCCGGAACGAGCGTCTTGTGGCCGCCGGCGAGACTCGACACGCCGAGGATGTGGACGTCGTTTTCGACGGCCTGCCGTGCTACCTCGTCCGGCGTCTGGAAGAGGGGGCCGATGTCGACGTCGAAGCCCATGTCGGCAAAGGAGGTGGCAATGACCTTCGCCCCGCGGTCGTGGCCGTCCTGGCCCATTTTGGCCACCATGAGGCGGGGACGCCGCCCCGTCCGGTCGGCAAATTCGTCCGCACGACGACGCGTCTCCTGGAAGGCGTCATCGTCTTTCGCCTCGCTGGCGTAGACGCCGGAGATCGATTCGGTGCGGGCCGTGTGGCGGCCGAACACCTCCTCCATTGCCATCGAAATCTCGCCGAGCGTAGCCCGGGCCCGCGCCGCCTCCACGCACCGGGCCAGCAAATTCCCGTCTCCGGTGTCGGCACACTCGGTGATGGCCTGTAAACACTGCTGCACCGCGGCATCGTCGCGCTCATCTTTGACCTGTCGGAGTCGCTCCACCTGCGTCCGTCGGACGGCGGCGTTGTCGACCTCGCGCGTCTCCAGCGGCTCCGTCTCCTCGGGCCGATAGGCGTTCACGCCCACGATGGTCTCCTTGCCGGTGTCGATCCGGGCCTGCTTGCGGGCGGCGGCCTCCTCAATCCGACGCTTCGGGAGACCGTTTTCAATGGCCTGCGTCATGCCGCCCTCGTCCTCCACCTCCTGAATGTGGGTCCAGGCGCGCCGCGCAAGCTCGCCGGTGAGCCGCTCCACGTAGTAGGAGCCGGCCCAGGGATCGACGGCCTCCGTAATGTCGGTTTCTTTCTGAAGATAGAGCTGCGTGTTGCGCGCAATGCGGGCGGCGAAGTCGCTGGGGAGGGCAATGGC
>CAYOWD010000284.1:0-5370 GCA_964407535.1 uncultured Salinivenus sp.
CCCGCGACATCGAGGACGACCTCAACCAGCACTTCAACGTCCGCTACGACGACCGGGGCTCGATGGGCAAACGCTACCGGCGGCAGGATGAGGCCGGCACGCCCTTTTGCATTACCGTCGACTTCGACACGCCGGAGGAGCAGACGGTGACGGTCCGCGATCGCGATACGATGGAGCAGGACCGCGTTGCGATTGATCAGCTCGCCACCTACATCTTCGACCACACGCGGAACTGGACGCCGGACGAGTAATCCTGTTTCCAGTTCAAAATGTCGGTTTTCAACAAAAGAATACCTTCACCGCGTGGCTGGACTTCTGTTCCCATAACATTCTAATGTCCAACGTTTTACATTGGCGCGTTACGGAGTAGCTTCCTGCATTCGGAGAAAATAATTTCTTCTGCATCCTGCCATCTCCAGATGGGTTGAATATAAGGAGAGAAAATGAGGGAGGTGCAGTGAGAGCCGTGCCGATCGGGCGGGGCGGCTGCTCGGTGACTCGTTTCCCTCGATTCCCGACGGCTCAATCAGGGTTCGTTGAGGGAGGGTACGGGAAAGCGCCTTGAAGGTGGGATGTCCAAGGTCCTGAGTGGTGGGGGCGGTCGTGTTCGTCGTTCGCGAACAGCGAACACGAGGCGTATTTGGGAAGCGCACGTGAAGGACGAGGAAAGGGCAGATGACCTACACCGCCCGTGGAATTGACAATTGCTCCCGACGCTCTTGCAGATAGTCCGGGGTATCGAGCAGCCGCGGCCCGTACCACGAGAACGGCTGGCCGTCGACCAGCTCAATTGGCGTATCAGAGAGGGCGTCCCGGAGGGGCTTCGTAAACTCGTCCTTCTGGTGGAAGGGAAAGGGCTCGCTTGAGCAGAGCACGACATCCAGATCCGCGTCGGCCAGCTCGTCGAGGGAGACCTCGGGATACCGCGTCTGATCGGCGTAGGCGTTCTCGAAGCCGCCCCACGACATCACGTCGTGGATAAAGGTATCCCCCCCAACGGTCATGTAGGGCTCGCGCCAGATGAGGTAGGCCGCCCGAATCGGCGAGAAATCCGGCAGGTCGCTGAACCGAGAGATGATCTTACCGGCGAGCGTGGAGGTTTGAGCGGACGTGTCCGTCAGGGTTCCCACCGTGCGGATCATGTCGAGGGCCCCAGTGACGGTTTTGACCTCCGTGACGAAGACCGACGCGATATCGTTCAGGGCGTCCACATCCGCCGCCGTGTTTTCCTCCTGGTTGGCGAGGATGAGGTCGGGATCGAGCGCACGCACGCGTTCGATGTCAACCTCCTTCGTGCCCCCCACGATCGCTTTTTCATCCTGCCAGTGTTCGGGCCGTTCACAGAATCGGGTAATCCCGACGACGGTCTCGTCCAACCCCAGATAGGCGAGGAGTTCCGTTTGGCTCGGCACCAGGGACACCATCCGCCGCGGGGAACGGTCTAGGTGCAGTTGATGGCCGCGCGCATCAGTGAGCAAAGGCATGAGAAAGAAAACAGACCTTGGGAGAATATGGAATTATCGAACGTTCGCAGGGGCGCCGGTGATTCCTGAACGGGACGGAGGGTGGGGCGATTGCAGGGGGAGAATGTTACCATAATCCAGGTTGTGGGTTATGCGTCGTATGAGCTGAGGGTTGCCATTCTCGTCGTTCAATTTTCCCTAGATTCCGGAAACCCACGGTTCACCCCGGATGTGCCCCCCTTCAGCGTCGTTGCAGAAACGCTCAACTCAAAACCTGGCAACTCACAACTTGAGTTTCATACCAAATCCGCCTACGACGTTCGGGCTTGCAGAAGTATCGGCACAAGCACAAACGAATGGGCTTTAGGCACATACCTTCATCCCGACAGTAGTCGGGACGATGTACTCGACCACTGTCGGTACAGGCTACCTACATACCTACAAACCCGAATCCTTCAACCGGATTCGATATTACTGTCTCGACCGATCCGCGGAAATGGGCACGGTGTATTTTCGGTAGCGCGAAAGAGCATCTCAGGACGACGAGGGGCTTATTTCCCAGCGAGTTCACGCGCTCCAGGCGTTTCACGGGTCCTGCTACAGCACAGCTGCGCTCCGAGAACGAGGCGGATACGGTCGGTTGAAGTCGCGAAGCGATACGTCGCGGGGCCAAGCCGAAATCTTACGTTGGCGTGCACCAAATCGTCACGTTTACGACGGCGGTCCTCCGTATCCTCTCTGTTGATCGGGCGAGAATCTCTTTACCGTACGTTGACGAAAGCGGAGTTTGGTGTTGACGGCCGGGGTCCGATACTCAGTTGTCTGCTTCCCAATCTGTTGACCACTGTGCCCCAAACTGCTACGTCCAACGCCGACTCGCTACGTCAAACGGGACGGTCCCTGCTTGATTCGGAAGCGTCGCCCTGGGTATCGATGTACATGCCGATGGATCGGACTCGGAATCGCATCCAGCTCCGAAATCTGATGGGAGCGGTGCGGGAAGAGGCCGCGCACGTGGAGATGTCGCGAGAAGAAATTGATGACCTGCTTGCTCCGGCTGCGTCGATGCTTGACGACGCGTTGCGGGCGACGCCGCGTCCGGAGGGGCTGGCGCTCTTCTTAACGCCGGAAGATGAGGAGCCCACGTTTGTCGATCTTCCGTTTGCTCCGCCGCTCTCTGCTCGCATTGAAGAGGGTATCTACCTGCGGCCGCTGTGGCGGGGCCTTGAGCCCGACGGACGGTTTTACGTGTTGAGTCTCTGGGGCGGTGGAGCGAAATTGCATCGGGGCTCACGCCATCGTTTCGATCTCGTTCCGGCCATGGGGAGCACCGACTCCCTCGACGCCGTTCTCCGGTCCGACGAACAGATCCGAGAGGCCCTGGACTGGCGCACGCAGTCCCCGAATGATAACACCCCCGCCGATCGACGTCCGGTTCTGTATCGAAGTCAGAAGGACATCCGCCTCAAGGGACACGTCAACGAGGGCTTGCTCCGGTTTTTTCGATTGATGGATGATCGGTTGCGGTCATTTTTCGGAGAGGAGCCGACCGCTGTCCCGCTCGTCCTGGCAGGGCCCAAGGCGCTGCGACAGGTCTACCGGAAGGCGAACAGCTATCGTCACCTTCTTGACGAAGGGGTAGAAGATCCGGCGCGGATCGGCGGGTCCGCCGTGCTGCACCGTCGGGCGTGGACACTGGTGCGGCCGCGCTTCGACCGAGACCGTGAATCGGTGCTCGACGAATTTCGGTCCAATGCAGAGCGGACGGCGTCCACGCCCGAGTCCGTTCTGCTCGCGGCCCGAGAGGGACGAATCGACACGCTCTTCGTGGCGGAAGAGCCGGCCGTTTGGGGGAGAATCAAGGAGGCCGATCACACCGTGCACGTGCACGAGCAGCGGGAGACCGGGGACATCGACCTGCTGAATGCAGCGACGGCGGAGACGCTGCAGAATGGGGGAACCGTGTACGTCACGGATGTTGCCGGCGTCCCCAATGAGTCGTCCGTTGCCGCCCTGCTTCGGTTCTGACAGCCTCCCAACGCACTAACTGGCGACAATCTCGATGTCGATGTCGTAGTCGTCGGTCGTGAGGGTGATCGTCCGGTTTTCGTTCGAAAGGCCGTAGTCCTCGATGGCGTCCGGAATGGCCCCTTCCGGGGTGTCCATGTTGAAGAGAGCATCGGCCACCACCTTCCAGTCCTGCGGCGTCAGATGGACGGTGGCGTCGCGGCCCTCTGCCACCATGGGGGCGTAGTCGAGCACCTTCTCCAGGTGGGTGATTGCCTGCTTAATGTGCTTGTTTTCGGGGATCTCGGGGTCCAGTTCGGCCATTGGAAATGGGAAAATAAGTCGTACAGCATACCGGTTCGCTGCGCTCAACGGCGGCTGTCGGTGGCCGTTCCCCAGCTGCTACCAGGGACGGGCATTCAGTATGTACGGCTTCCGTTCTCCATTCGGGATTCTCTCGTGGCGCATCTTCCAGACACTATCAGGGGAGGGACGACGGGGGGCGTCTTTAATGAGATCGCAAGGCAATGAGATCGCAAGGCACTCGTGACCCGGACGGCTGCGGAAGAGAGTATACGAACGCATTCCTCCAATGGAAGTAGGGAGACCACGGATTGGAGCTTTCTTTTGCTGTTTGGGCTGCCATGCAAAAATACCTCGACTACCTGCGCGACATTCTGGAGAATGGGACTCCGCACGCGGATCGTACGGGGACCGGCACGCGCCGCGTCTTTGGGCGGCAGCTGCGGTTCGATCTCACGGCGGGCTTTCCGTTGCTTACGACCAAGCGCGTGTGGATGCGGGGCGTGACCGAGGAACTGTTGTGGTTTCTTCGAGGAGAAACCAACATTCAACCGCTCGTGCAGGCGGGGGTGTCCATCTGGACGGACTGGCCGCTGGAGCGCTACCGTGCGGAGACGGGGAAGGAGGTGTCGCAGGAGGCCTTCGAGGAGCGCATTGCCGAAGACGACGCGTTTGCTGAGCAATGGGGCGACCTCGGCCCGGTGTACGGCAAACAGTGGCGGGATTTTGAAGGCCCCGACAGTCGGGTGGATCAAATCAAGCGGCTCATTGACGGATTGCGCACGAATCCCCATTCCCGCCGTCACGTCGTGAGTGCCTGGCATCCCGCCCAGATTGAAGAGACTGCCCTTCCGCCCTGTCACTACGCCTTCCAGTGCTTCGTGAACGACGGGCGGCTGTCGCTGATGTGGCAGCAGCGGTCCGTCGATTCCTTTCTGGGGCTTCCGTTCAACATCGCAAGCTACGCGCTTCTTACCCACCTCCTCGCCCAACAGGCCGATCTGACGCCCCACGAGCTCATCTTTCACGGGGGCGATTGTCACATCTATCGAAATCACATCGAGCAGGTGGAGGAGCAGCTGTCTCGTACGCCCTACGAGCGTCCCCGATTGACGCTTCGCAAACGGGCCGCCGTCGACGAATACACGGCAGACGACGTGGAGATCGAAGACTACGACCATCATCCCGCCTTAACGGCCCCGATTGCGGTGTAGCACAACGTCCCCATCGCCGGAGGTCCGATTCGGTATTATTGGGAGTCAGCGGTCAACGCCTGTGGATTAGTGACGCAGCTTATCATCCATTTGTTGGGTGTAGTAAAATCCAGATTCTACACTGATTGTGCGTCGAAATGGCTAGCATGAGACCGACACATTTAGTGGGGCGTGCATTTACAACGTAAATGGTGTCCTCATGCCGGCTCATACCAACTCCGCAGCCAAACTAGTTCGGCAGCTCCGTTGGTGACACACTCGTGTGTCGGATAGAAGCGTGGAGGTGTGTAGGCACTGTCCCGACCGCTGTCGGGGTATATGGGGGGAAGCCCATATGCTTGCGTCCATACCGACACACCTGCAACCCCGAACTTTATAAGCGG
>CAYOWD010000285.1:0-5351 GCA_964407535.1 uncultured Salinivenus sp.
TCGAAGACAAGGGCGGCGGCCGCGTGAGCGGGGTGCCCTACGAGCTGGAGCTGCCAAGCGGAGAGGTCTCGGAGTACTGGCTCCAAGGGGACGGGAAGGTGCGCCGCTCGAAGCGGGAGGAGGGGGAGGGGACGGCGACGGTGCGGAAGCTCAGCGGGGCGGAGTGGTCCACTACGGAAGCGGAGGTGGGGGAGGAGGTCACCGTGACCGCGCAGGCGAAGGGCTTCGAGGGCGGGACCCCGGCGACGGTGCAGATCGACCGGGTGCCGATGGAGATGCACGGGTCCGCGACGACGATCGCGGAGATTGAGACGGAAGTGAGCGGCGAAGAAGTAGAGGTGAACTGGACGTACGAACATGGCGAAGAGGATCAGTACGATCCCAAGACTCCAGAGGAGGCGGTGCCGGTGTCCGAGCAGGGGAAGGGACAGCAACTTCCGGCTTATCGGGCAGAGGTGCGTGTAGAAGGTCATCCGCTTCCGAGCTCGACCGGACCGCTTTTGGTAAAAAGCACGCTGACGATTGGGCTTGAGGATCAGGAAGGAGAGGGCGTCTCAAATGCGTCTTACATCGTCTCCTTTTCGAACGGAGAAGTCCGCACAGGGACACTCGACCGGAGTGGACGTGCAGAGCTTGAGAACGTGCCTCCCTGCTCCCACGAAATTGAATGGCCGGACTGTGCAGTGGTCCAGCGCAAGAAGTAGGATCGAACGGAAAAGTGCTCATTAGCACAAAGACCCGATAGGAGAACGACAATGTCTAAACCCAAGTTTTACGGTCTGGATTCGAATCGACTCACTGCTTATCCCGACGACGAGGAAGCGAACGTCTGTGTGACTGACGTTCTCCGAGTGTACTGCGAGCACACGATTGACGGGGAGCATCGGACGGCCGGTGACCGGAACCTCTTTGAGGTGGTGCCCCCGCTGAACAAGGGGAGCGCTCCGAAGAAGGGACAGAAGGGAGCCAAAAAGGGATCGGGAAAGCGTAAGCGGAAGGGCGGGGAGCGCCACGACGGCCGGCGCGCTGAGGAAGAGGTGAATCTCGTCTACAGCTGCGATGAGGAGCCAACATTGGCCAAAAGTCCAAGCAGTCACCAAGACGCGACACTGGAAAAAAAGAGTCTGGAAGGCGGAGTGCCCCGATACACCCTCAAATGTCGGGCGCCCTCGCCGGATTTGGCGCTGTTGGAAAAGGAGTTCTGGAATGACCTCAAGGAACCGAACGTCTACAAGGTCGAGGGGATTGGGGACAGCCCCTTCAAGATAAAGGCCTACTGCCCGGACCGCTACACATTGGCCACGGACTTTCCGGCCATGAAGAGCATCTCCGGCGGAGTCAAAATCGAGGAACGGATGGAGGAGGCCGAGGAGGTGGAACAGTCAAAGCGGGAGGTGACCAGAACGGTTCAGGAGCAGAGCTGGGCCCCGACTCACCAGCAACTGGAAACGGTGGACGCAACGGTGGTTGAGGACGCAGACGGCACGAGTGTGGAACAAGAAAGCAAGGAGCAACAAGCGCCTGCCCAAGCCGTTCGTTTGCGCCGAAACGACCGGTATGTACAGGCCAACGTTGTGGAACTGGCGAGCAGTGGCCTGCAACTCGCGTCGACTATTCAGGAACTCGTAAACCGGGTCCAGGATAACGCGCCGAAATTCGGCTGGTACTTCGAGGCGCAGACGCAAGTGATGCAGGGAACCCTCAACTTCAAATGGGGCTGGCGCGAGTACGCGAAGGCCGGGCAGGAACACCGGGCGTTTTACTGGTTGTGCTTCGAAGCCGACATTGCACTGCTTCAGGTCAGTGTCGAGCTCGGCATCGGCGTCGAAGGGTTTGGATTTCAACTGCAGGTGTTTGGGCGCATCCAGGGTGAGGTTCGACTGAAGTCGGCCGTTCAACGGATTTCTCCCGATAGCGATGGGGGTCTCACAGCTATTTTTAAGGGGGAGGTCATAGGGGGATTGGGGGCTCGCTTCAAGGCACCGTACCTTGTGGAGGCAAAGGGAAAAGTGAAGACGAAGCTCACCGTGGAAGGAGAGGTGCGGGCCCGTCAGGACGACGGCCTTCGCATCACCCTCGACAACTACTGGAATGGCATTACGGCACTTGTATCTTGCTCCGTTGGTCCAGATACAAAACTCGGTCGTGATCAGAAAGAAAAGACCAAATCGGTTGAAGTTGTCTCGCCGCCTTCAGGACAGAAAGGATTTCTACTAAATCAGTGGACCTGGCCGGACGACAGTCGCTACGAGCCGGAGCGCATTCCGCGATCGGATGTCAAGGCGGTATTCAAGGAGGTATTCAAGGCTGGACGTGTGATCCTGGGGGGAGAATACGACATCCGCGTCCGAGAACACGGCCACCGAGAGCGAACCGATAGCAGCTTTTTCAAAGGAGAGCATACGGAGCCCGATTACACCTGGTGGTCGATGGACGAGGTTGTGGAGGCGGTCGTTAAGAAAATCGAACAGCGGCCGAATTTGGACATGAGCCGCAAGTCCGTAGAGGCGATGGCCCTTGAAATTCGCAAAGAGCTCGAAAAGGAGATGCAAAGCCACCGAGAAGAGCATGAGGAGAAGATGCGGGATCCCGAACGATCGGCCGACATCCCGTTTCGGAAGCGGCATCTCCTGGGCGATTGGAAAGATGAAGGGACGCCTCATCTCCGTGCCATTGACTACGAGGCCTTTTTAGAGGGCGAGGCCTTTCAGGATCTCCTCGACGATTACGTGGACCCGGTTCAGGAGACGGTATATGAAATTGAAAATGCGTAAAGCCTAACTGCCCTTGCGCCTTTACCGACGTAGCAGATTTCGAACTGCCGACACGCGTCTTGATGACCGTATTTCTTCGGACAATTCTCGTCGTGACACTTCTCCTTGGGGCGGTCGGGCAGAGCGGTTGTACCCAGAACTCCAACTCATTTTCTCAGGTCAACAGCAATGACGAGTCTATGAGCGATAATGAAGGCCCATATTACTACCTGGATCTAGACGTGCAAGACGCCCGAACGCAGACGATCGTAAACGGCGTTGGATTTCATGAGGGAGATGGGCGGACAGGACTCAGTCTTAATGCCCCTATGAATGCACTCTTGATTGGCACCGACAACAGTGTGACGGTGATCGTGAAGCCGACGACAGTGCCGGCGGGGGACCCGCCGAAGAGCGGCAAGCTAGCGGATGCAGATTCGGTACGGCCCTCAACGGTGGCTGACGCGGAAGTGAGCGTAGCGATCGACAAGGTGACCAGCGGAACAGTCACGCCGGAGGGGGGAGAGACGCTAGCAGAGAAGACTCTGGAGGAGGTGGTCGAGAAGAAAGAAGAGGCCCTTCAGAAGGAGTTTCTTGAGAAGCTGGAGTCGGCACCGCCGGAGAAGAAAAAGGCGCTGGCGGATCGGGAGGAGGAGCTCACCCGTGTGGAGCTGCCCGTGGAGATGGAGTTGACCTTCGACAGCGAGGATGTGCCGAGCTTCCGGGAGCGGTTCGTGGAGGCGCCGGTGATCGAAGACACCAGTGTACTGAAAGATTTTGCAATACGTTTGCGGGACCTTGCCAAAAATAAATCCACAAGGCGCCTGTTTGAATTGAGCAACCCAAAGTTTCAGATTTACGCCACCGCCTATCCGTCGCAATCAAAATCAGAGCAGGATGATTTAGAGTCGTTCTTGGAGGTGTTCGAAGAAAAGTACTATGGCCGCAGTCCGTTTTTAGAATTTGATCGAGAAGATCTAGTGCTGAAGAAGTGGGCAGGGGGACGTGTATGGGAAATAAACGTCGATCGA
The DNA here is from genome assembly GCA_964407535.1 of uncultured Salinivenus sp. Classification (GTDB taxonomy): domain Bacteria; phylum Bacteroidota; class Rhodothermia; order Rhodothermales; family Salinibacteraceae; genus Salinibacter. Next base: position 3,785 of record CAYOWD010000285.1, read on the forward strand.
GGAGAAGCTCTAGAAGATAGTTTTTTTCTATCCAGGTTAGATGGTGAAGTGTGGACGATGGATATTTTCGTCGGGAAGGTGGACGGCGAGTTGAAGGTGGTGCGATGAATAGCGTCTCGGGTGGGCTTTGCCGAAGGCTCCTCGGAGGGGGCCTCAGGCGAATCCGAGGACGAGAGGGAATCGGTGCCGGTGACAACCGCCTACCTGCCCAACCTGCCGGCCGCGGCCGAACGCCGCCTCCAGCGGGCGCGAGAGGCCCGGGATCTCCTGCAGCAGTAGGAGGAGAAGGCGAAGGGCACCGGCGAGCTCGTCGGCCTGGTCGGGGACACCTGTTTTGCGAAAAACCACGGGCGCACCTACCTCCAGGACGCGCTCAAGACGGAGTCGGGGGCCCTCCCCTGGACGGAGACCGACAACTGGTTTTTGTCGCATCCGACCTTTCGCCTTCGCGAGGCCGAAGAGGACACCTTTGGCGGGCCCCTTGCCGACAGCCCGGTTGCGGAGTGGGGGCGCCACAACGGGGTGCTCGGACAGGTGCTCTACGGCCTCCGGTGCCAGCGCCTCTTCTTGCGGAAGCAGCGCGACCGGGCGGTGGGGGCGGCCCGAGCGGCGCTTGAGAGCGCGCCGACGAGGGACCTGGTCTACGACGTGAAGGGCCACCCGGAGACCGACCCGGCGGCGACGGTGGCCGATCAGATTGTGCTGCAATACGCCCAGTTGGCCGGGGTGGGAGACGGGGGGTACCTGACCGCCCTCCTCTACGACTGCCTTCAGGCGTATGCGAGTGTGGAGGAGGCACTTGCGGCCCTGGGCGGTGGGGAGGACGAGACCAAGAAAGATGTCCAGAGCACAAGCGAGACGCTTCTGGTGGAGGACCCGCGGTTCAAGGCGCTCTTTGCGGCGGCGCGGCTCACGACGAAAGGCGTCGAGCAGATCGTCACGGGAAGCGCCCCGGCGGTGCTGTCGGCCGCGGCCGCACTGACGACCAGGAAGAAGTCAGCGCTCACGACGAAGGGGGCAATGCCCGTGCCCCTGGCTTTCCTGGGTGGGCTGTTGGCGGGGCCGCATCGGGGGAGCGTGACGATCACAGAGGGAAGCAGTGTGGTCCAGGGTCCGAGCGGACCGATTACGTTTACGAAATCTGCGGTGGACGGCCTCGACCACCGAGGGCCCAATATGGGTCAGCGGTGGCGTCTCGACCCGACGAACACGACGTTGTCGTCACAGGTCACCGAGGCGGCGTCGGAGGTCGGCCTCACGCCGGGGCGTGTGCAGGGGGCGGCCGGGGTGCTCGACGCTATGAACGTTCTGATCGCCGGGGCGACCCTCATGTCGAACTTCGAGAAGGGGACCTTGGGGACGAAGGACACGCTTGAGATCGCGAAGTTTTTGTCCGACGGCGCCGGGATGGCCGAGATGGCGGCGGAGGCGGGGGGGAAGGTGGATGAGATTCCGGCAGGGGTGCGGAGGGGCATGCAGGTGCTGGCGAAGGCCGGTCCGTTCCTCGATGCGGTGACGATTGCCTGGAACGTGGGGGCCGCGCTGACGAACAATCAGGAGAGAGGCC
>CAYOWD010000286.1:0-5319 GCA_964407535.1 uncultured Salinivenus sp.
TTGCCCTCTCCCAGCTCAACCGGGCCGTTGAAAACCGCGGCGGCGACAAGCGCCCGCAGCTCTCGGACCTCCGCGAGTCGGGCTCCATCGAGCAGGACGCTGATGTCGTGGCCTTTATCTACCGGGCCGAACGCTACGGCATTACGGTCGACGAGCAGGGCAACTCGACGGAGGGCATCGCCGAGATTATTGTCGAGAAGCAGCGGAACGGCCCCATCGGCACCGTCGAGCTGGCCTTCGTCAAGCAGTACGCGCAGTTCGAAAACCTCACCACGCAATTCGACGGGTCGGGCGGCGATTCGGCACCCGGCGGGCCCGACATGGGCGGCGGCCCGGCCCCAGGCGGAGAGGGCGGGGACTCCTTCGAAGACGATGCGCCGTTTTAGGCTGCAGGGTGTTTGCAGATTTCCTTTTCAGCTCCGCTACGAAAAGGCATTTCGTCGATGTACGATATCATCGAGGTTCCGTCAGATGCCCCGGACGCGCTGGAGCACGTCGGGAGTAAGCGGAAGTTCTGGTACACTCGCTCCCTCACCGACGCAGACGAGGAGTGGCTCTTCAAGGCTGCCCGGCAGGGGACGGGGGAGGACTGGGCCGAAAAAGTGGCCGCCGAGCTTTGCGACCTGCTCGACCTGCCCCACGCCACCTACGAGCTGGCGAAGTGGACCGAAGAGAAAAACGGCGAGTCGAAGGAGTGGGACGGCGTCGTCACGCGTCGGATTGAGGACGTGAACGAGCGGCTCCTGCTCGGCAACGAGGTCCTCGCCGGGCACGTCAACCGGTATCCCGAAGCGGAAGAAGATCGATTCTACGTAAATCCGAAGTATACCCTGGACCTGACCCTCAACGTGCTCGGCGACGACGAACTCAACGTGCGGCTGGATCCGGACTGGCCGCTCCCGCACGAGGTTGCTACCGTTCCTGAAGCCTTCCTCGGATTCCTCCTGATTGATGCCTGGATTGGCAACACCGACCGGCACGACAACAATTGGGGCGTCCTGGAGCGGTCCACGCCAGAGGGTCCCGTTCGCTCCCTCGCCCCCACGTTCGATCATGCCTCTTCGCTCGGCCGGGAGCTCAACGACGACGAGCGACACGAGCGCCTCACGACAAACGACAGAAATCGAACAGTTGAGGCCTACGTCGAACGGTGTCGGTCAGCCTTCGTCCGTGAGGAAGGGGTTGAAGAAACCATACACCCCACACGGGTCTTTCAGCAAGCCGCCGTGCAGTATCCCGAAGCGGCTACCGCCTGGCTTCATCGACTCGACGAGATCGACGCAACCACCGTGGAAGCGATTTTCGACCGAATACCCGAGGCGCGAATTTCTGACGTGAGCATCGATTTCGCCCTCCGGCAACTACACCTCAACCGTGATGCGCTCCTCGACCTCGACTTCTAACGAACGATTCGCTTCCTCTACTGAGAACGTCCGAACGCTTTTTCTCGCCTGGCAGGATCCGGATCAGCGAGATTGGTACACGGTTGGTCGGCTCGATCAAGAGGACGGCACCTACGTCTTCCGATACACACAGGGGGCCAAGCAGGCCCAGAAGCATGGGTTCGATCCCATTGTCTCGTTTCCCGACTTCCAGCAAACGTACGAGTCGGACGAGATCTTTCCGCTCTTTGCCAATCAAGTGCTTTCCCGCAATCGGCCGGAGTTTGATGACTTTGTCGAGTGGTTGAGCATTCCGAAGGACGAGGCCGATCCCATCGCAATTCTCGCCCGCACCGGCGACCAAGTCACGGATACGCTGGAAATCTTCCCCTATCCCCAGAAGCGGGACGAACATACGTATACGCTTCACTTCTTCGTTCGGGGTCTTCGGCACCAGTCCACATGTGCAATCGACCGTGCAAAGCGGCTGGAGTCGGGGGATCCGCTCCTCCTCACGCCTGACGTACAAAACGAACACGATCCGGACGCCTGCCTCCTTCGTACCGCCGAGCAAGAGAATCAGGACATGCACCTCATGGGATACCTGCCCCGGTACCTCGCCCGCGAATGTGCCCGTCTGCCGAAAGAAGAACTGCGCAACACGGAAATTGAGGTCGTTCGTGTCAATCCCTCTCCCGCTCCAATTCACTTCCGTATTCTCTGCAAGCTCACAATGACCTGGACCTCGGAGGGCACGCCCTTCGACGAAGCGGTCTATCAACCACTCCCTGAAGTCTGATGGACACTGAACGGCTAAAGAATTCGGGGATGTAGGAGAGAGGTCTGAAAACCTGGTATCACTCCCACACCCGAGGGGCATCCATCCGCACGTCCATAAGGCTCGCTATCCGCCTCAAATGACAGGGCAAGCTGTCCCTGCTGCTGCTCAACGAATGGCCGTCGTTCGTGATACGCGAAGTCCGTATCGGGCCGGTCGGGAACGAACCAGATCTGATAGTGCGCCTCCGGCGCGTCCCGCGGATTCCGTTCACTGTGCCCCATTCCATCGCTCCCGGCACTAATCAGCTGCATGTCGCCCGGCGTGAGATCCGACTCGTAGCCGCTACTGTCGCGGTGTCGGAGGACGCCGTCGGTCACGTAGCTGAGAATTTCGGCGTCGCGGTGCGGATGCTCCGGAAACCCCGAATGAGGATCAAAGTGACTTTCGATAATACCGATTCGTGAGAAAGTATGTGAAGTATTTGCCCCAATGCAGGAAGGATCATGCGCGGCTACAAGCAAAGATAGGGATTGGAACGTATTCACGTATCGGTGACCCGCAGCGGACCGCCCCCCCTCCAATCCGGGTCGCGATACTCAGCAAACGAGAACGTCATCCGATTCCGCGACCATCCCAAGTCTTGTGCATATCGGTCCTCGCTTCGTCGAATCCGTGGGTCGACCGTCATCGATTGAGAATTCGTATCGATCATGAGTCTTGCGTGGGTTCATGTCGTGAGAGATTGTACGAGCGCCTCGAACGCTCCCAAGAGTTAGGCTGAAGATATCGCTTCCTCTTGCGGATTCTCTGTTGAGACGTGAAGCCGGCCCGCTACCTGCGTAACGCGGACCCCCAGTGATCGAGCGGTCTCTCTCTCCGCAGACACGGGACTTTCCACGTCTTCGTCGTCTCGAGGCATCGTGGAGGGACCGTACGGCGACCCGCCCACGCCCTCCGTGGTCATGATCTGGTCGTTGGTGCTATACCGCACCCCGACGAACACCATACCCAGGTGGATGAGCGGCACCAGACTCGTGAGAACTGTGGTCTCGTGCCCGCCGTGAATCGACCCTGTGGAGACGAACACGCCGGTGGCCTTTCCTTCCAGTTCCCCCTCGAACCACATGCCGCCGAGGGTGTCGATAAACTGCTTCACCTGTGCCGCCATGCTCCCAAAACGGGTGGGCGTCCCCCAGATGATGCCATCGGCCCAGCGGAGATCGTCGTGGGCGACGCGCGGAATGTCCTCCATCTCGGCCTGCGCTGCGTCGTAGGCGTCCTGCCCGGACATAGCCTCCTCGGCGCTGGGGAGCTCCGGAATTCGGCGCAGTCGCACCGTAGAACCGGGCACGTCCGCAACGCCGTCTTCAACGGCCTCCGCGAGCTTGTGCGTGGTGCCGTACGAGGAGTAGAACGGAATAACGATGTTGGTTGATGGCATGGTACGGAATTCGTGATTCGTGAAAGAGTGAGTGTGAACCGCTCAGTTTTATACCAAACCGTTCAATATTGAACTACTTAAGTAAGAGATCGTCACGGTTTCTTCAAGATCTGTCGGTGAGCGTATCCGTTCAAAATCTATAGGATTCCGCCTCTCACGGAAACTGCCCCGCTATACTGTTTCCGTGTTTTCGGAAGCGGATCGACGGAGATCGTTGGCATTGGAATGCTGACATTACCGATCGGAATCCGTATTAATCCGTGTTCGCAAGGCCGAGCTTCTTGCAAAGCCGACCGAGCGCTTCAATTTCGTCGTCGTCCAGCGCATCAAACGTGGACTTGATGTGCTGGACGTGCTCCGGAAAGAGATCCGCGATGAGCTCTTCGCCCTCGTCCGTCAGATGGACTTTTACGTAGCGGCGATCTTCTTCGTCGCGTCGTCGCTCCACCAGACCGCGCTCCACCAGATTACTGATGATGGTGCTGATGTTGCCTTTGCTCTGAAGCAGTTTCTCTCCGAGCTGTCCCTGATACATCGGACCCAGGTGATAAACGGTTTCCAGCACCCCGAACTGACCGGACGTCAGATCCCGAGCACGGAACGTCGCATTTATCTTCTGGCTCACCGTATCGAAGGCCCGGGTAAAGCGAATGTACGCGTTCAAGACCCGCTCCTCCTCGTCGGTGCCGTCGTACTGGGTTGGCATAACGCAACGGATGCTCGGGATGAACGAAACGAACGATTCAGACAAGAGGGATGGCTCCAGCCCTCTTTCCCAATTTCCATGTTCTCATATGTCGCTCAACGATAAACTGTTCAACATAAAACTATTTGTTCATTATTTATTCACGTAGAGACTATTCATAGCACATTGCTCTCGGTTCGTCTCTTCCGGACTACCAACTGCCGATAATGATTCCGACCGCAGCACCAATGCCGAGGGCGTCTGCAAGCAGATCTTTTCCACTGGCGTCTCCCTTGGGCGTGGTGGCGTCGTGGAGTTCTTTGCCCACGCCGAGCCCTACTGCACTACCGGCCGCGACCCCGAGACTCCGTCCCGACGGCCACTCGGTGCTCCGATCCAAACCGTAGTACGTAAGCCCCGTCCAGGCTGCACTGATGGTGAAGTGGAGCACCTTATCGCGTCCAATCGTCGGTTTCTCTGAGCGAAACGCTCTCGTCTCCTCTACATCTCCAGGAGAGAACTGCTCGTTCTGGATCGCTCCATATCGCAGGTCAAACAAAACCTGAGGAGCGATCGGTCTGGTCATCGGTCGTACTGTGTTCTGGGCCTCGACCGACCCGCCTCCCACAATGAGCAAGATTCCTCCGAGGAGTCCTTGCACAGCGAGGGAGGGGGAAACATGTATCGAAGATGGAAACATCGCTGAGACGTGTCTCCAGAGGACAGCCGTACTCACATTCCCGTGATTGCTCGTGCGTGCGGGTTGCTTCCCCATTGGGGCCGCGCTGCAAGCGTTCTCTCCAACGTACAGCGCACGTCGGACCTTCCCCAGCTACATGCCCTGCCACTCATTCTGGCTGGCCCCCGCCTGCGAAGCCGTCACGGTTCGACGAGCCGTCCGCCGGGCCTTTCGTTCCACGGATATGGGTGCCTGATCGGAGCTCAGGTGCGTGTCGTGAAAACTGGTTGGGCGCTTTAGGCTGTGTTGACAAATAGAAGATTCACGGAAGCGGCAACTTTTGTGTTGACG
>CAYOWD010000287.1:0-5301 GCA_964407535.1 uncultured Salinivenus sp.
CCGTCGCTTGTCGACCTCGTTCTTGAGCTGCGTGTCCACCGACGGTTGATCGGGGGCGGGGGGCGAAGAGACGTCGGGTGTGCTCACAACAATAAGCGCGACTTGTCCAACAGACGGCGATACCGGTCCTCCGGAAACGGAGTGCAGAACAACGGTACGCATGCGCACCGCGGACAGTTTTCTACTCGAATCGGTCCGTTCCGTTCTCCACGGAGCCTTAATGTCCCTCTGCATGGCGGAGACAAGGGACTGCCAATACAAGACGTTATCGCATGGGGGCGTTGCCCCATCCGTTCCGTGTTCCTTTTCCGCCGGGAACCGGCGCTACACAAGCAGCACCGCCCCCAGACACATACCGATCATGAGCACCAGGCCCGGCACCACCGCCCGACGGAGCTCAGACGTGCCGGTCAGCGACACAATGCCCCCCTTGAGTCCCGTGTTGACGGCCGTTGCAATCAGAATGGCCCGTGTGGCAACCGACGCCTCCAGATCGCCGCTTCCATTGAGCCGAGCCATGGAGAGGGTGATTGCATTCACGTCCGCCAGTCCCCCCACCACGCTCGACAGATAGATGCCGGCGTCGCCCAAGTACGACTGCGCCCCATTCGAGACGACGAGGACCACGGCGTACAACACCCCAAATGTAATGGCCGACCCAAGTCGGAACGGATTTTTGACCGATGGCGGTTCTTCGTCCTCTTCGGTCGGCTGTGCAGTGTACAGATACCCGCAGTACAGCAAGCTCGCCCCAAAAACGGCCCCCAACGGCATCCACACGGTGTGGAGGAGCGGGGTATGCACAACCCCGACGGCCACAATCACGCGCACGAACATCATCGTCCACGCGAGAAGCACCACCATGCCGAGGGTCGTGTTCAGCCCTTTGGCATCGTGACTCCGCTCGGCGACGCTCAGTGTGACGGCCGTGCTCGATGCCAGTCCCCCGAGAAGTCCGGTTAATCCAAGGCCGCGCTTTGCGCCTCCGATCTGGATGAGGATGTATCCCAGAAAGCTGATGCCGGAGATCAGCACCACCATCAGCCATACGTTGTAGGGAACGACCACGTCAAACGGCGCCGGGCCATAGCCCTCCGTCGGCAACAGCGGAAGGACGATGATGGTAATCACCGCAAACTTCAGGGTCGCGTACACATCCTCTTTGTCAATCCGACGCGCAAACACGTAGGTTTGCAGCCGCATCGACAGCAGAACGGCCGTGCCCACCCCCAGCCCCGCAGCAACCCGAAGGAATCCCCAATAACAAAGCGCCCCCGTAAAGAAGGTAACCAGTCCCGCCATCTCCGTCGTCAGCTTCGTATTCCGCGCGTAGCCCTCTCGGAAATGCCCTAGAGCCAGGAGGAGTACGACGGCAAACACCGTCACCGCAAGCACCAGTGCACTTCCAAACTCGCCCGCTACCAGCGTGGCCATCGCTCCGAGAAGGGCGATGATCGGAAAGGTGCGCGCCCCTGCAAGCAGTTCGTCTTTCCACCGTTGACGGTACGCGTACTCACGCTGCAGTCCGATAAACAGCCCCAGCACGAGCGCGACCCCAAAACGATACGAGAGTTGGGCTTGTGTCAAATCCATCGGTCGAAGATCGGTGAACAGTTCGACGGAACGAAACGCCACACGTACGTCCAAACCGAAACAATGCGCCCGACGCAAATCGACCCCTCCCAATCCGTGAGAACAGACAGGATCTCCGCCGGCATAGGGGGAGCCCCATGCTGAATAAAATCGTTTACGTACCTTCTCACGGATCGGGATGACGCCGTCGCGGTGGGATCGCCTTGCCCCCTCAAAACGGAACGGTCACGCGTCGCCTGTGAAGGCCAATGGCGGCGCGAGCACGCGCTCAAAACTCCGTTATAAACTCTCGCCGGATCCCCCATCCCTCCGTACGTATTTTCACGAGATAAAATAAACATAACACACAGGGTAAGCCGGACTCTACTGACCCGCGCACAGGGACGTAAAAAATGACCTCCGTGTGAGGACACACGTCCGAGATCGGTGTCCTCGTGTCCCCAAGCCTGTTCTTAATGCCGCCCCAAGCACAAACGAATGGGCTTCAAGTCCCTGCCGTACACCTAGTGCGATTGCATGTTGGAAGATGTCCGAAGACGGAGGAGGCGATGTTGCCACTGCATTCTCCGTCTGCCCGGGATGAGTGGAAGCATGGAGGCATGGAAGCGATAACGCTGTTCGACAGCTCTCTTTTGTTTGCTGCGGAGAGCAAGATGCAATTGCCCTGCCCGTACACCTGCAACCTCGAATCCGTCAACCGGATTCAGTATGAATGCCCGTCGTGCTGCGCAACGCGGGGGACGGGACCGTCTACTTCGTCACCAACGTGCGCCGCGTCCCCCGAGCCGTCTCCACCGTCCCCGTCTGGATACGGAGTCCGCATCCGAAGGGCGACTGCCGTGCCCGCAAAAGCGGCCCTGAAGACCATGCGAGCAACCGGAATTGTCTTGTAACACTCACACGAAGCGGACTGTTCTCTGCTTCCGTTCCAAAAGGAAACGCCGATCTTCCTCCCATACCCGACGCCGGTCCCTTTTTCCTCGTCGGGAGAGGTCCTTGACTGAACGACCTCTTTCCGGAGCGGAACGAATCTGTCCAACGGCTTCCACTCCGCATCTCTCCGCGCCCCAATCAGGTCCGGGACGCTTGCCAACCTGTGAGTACGTCTTCCCCGATTCTGTGATCTTCCCACGGCACGTGCATCGTCCCCCGACGTACTGATACGTGAATGGATTTCAAAAACCGATTCCGACGATTCGCCTACCACGGTCTCCATCGAAGGAGAGGGTGGGGCGCTGCCTGTGCACGGATCCGTATGACCAGATGGGGGCGTCGAAGGTGCCCCTCGTACGCCCAGCCCCCAGCGTCCTGGTGCGTCCCCCCCCCGGCAATACCCCCGGGAACGGCAGATGAGTAGACCTCCTCTCGATGGAAACTGAACCTACGATTGCCGTGGCGTCCCCTCAATCTGTGAACGATACGTTCTCTTTTCGTGCAAGTATTTTTTACACTAAAATACAAGACAATGTGGAAAAAATATAAATGTGATATACTCCGATTCTACTATGAGGCCGCTTCGGCCTTCTCTGCATCATGAACGTCGGATTCGAGCCCTCTCTCCCCGACTACGCACATCCCCCAACGAAGCTTGGAGAAGCGCTCCGAATCGGCGACGGTCATTGGCGTTGGCATCCCGGCATCGCCGATCGGAGGCTGCATGAGCGACGGGCTGCGGGATTCAGCCTGAAGTGTCCCTTCGCCTTCATTCGTTCCGGACCATTGTAGCGATCGAGCCGAATGCAACGGAGATCGGAGAGGACACGCCCCCACATCGCGACAACCTGCAATTTTCGTTTTTCCTCCTCGACCGCCTCCTCCCGCTTCCACGATTGCAAGGTACATGTCGAATGGAGAGAAGCGGCAATCCTCAAACGCAGTTTTCGTCTCGCAATATTCGAACACAAAGGCATGGGGACCTCTCAGTCGAAAACGCCCCGCGTCGTGTCGAAAACCGGTGTTTCCAGGACGATACAGTTGCGTCGGTGCGATATTTTTCTGGACGACATCACGTTTACGAGTGCTCACAACGTGCTGTGCGAAAACGATGTACTGCCCAACGCCCCGCCCGAAACGCCCGAGCCGTTCCGTATCGATTGGGGGTATTCGGGAGAGCCGTATTCCCAACCCGAATGGCGGCGGGGCGATCAAAACGCCCCTGTGAGCCACACTGGGGCAGAGAGGATGACCCTTTCGTTGACCCTAACGGTCAGGGTGCGGCAGGGCGATCCCCCTCGCGGACGCATATTCGGGGAACCGGTGGATGAGCACGGTCAGGTGCTCGACGATCCGGCATTCGAATTTCGATCTGATGAATGCACACTCCAGTCGAATGCCAACATGAAGTCCCAGGTTCAGGTGGTGGCAAACGGAGAGCTGCCGGCATGGCCGCAGCAGATCGGTCGTCGCATCCGGTGGACGTTCCAGACCACGGATTCGGAGCGTATTCCGTGTGGGGTGTCGGGGCCGCACACGGTCTTTGTGACGTTTGACCGCCCCACCATTCGGGAGAACGAAGAGGAGACGTACAGCGACCTTGACGATGATAGCCCCATGGAGCCGCTGCAATATGAAGATGGCGCAACCGTCGTTCGCATGAAGAAAGCCACAGAGTGGGTCCATCAGGCCGGGGCCGACTCCTCCGTAGAGCTCATCCGCAAATTGTTTGCCCGGTTCAAGGGATACGTGTTGCGTCCGCAGGATCTGAGGGGACGTCAGAAAGAGAAATACGATACGGATCCTCAGTTGCGATCCTATCTCAACAAGGTCGATTGGCCTCAATTCAAGCACGATGCGGGGGGGATCGTGGTCTCCCAAAAAGCCCTGGCGCAAGGGGGCGCGTGGCCACTTGCGGCACTGGAAGAATTCGGGGCGGAATGCCAGGCCATTGTGCGATTGATTCGAGGCATACTTATGCAACTCGGACACCCTGGGGAAGTCAGGACGAGGTATGTGTCCGCCAATGCCACGAATCCCGATGTACCGGTCATTCACGACCGCGGAATAGGCTGTGAAGGCCGGACGTCAGATCCCAACTACCATTACACGCTCGTCGATAAGCCCGTTGAGGTGGGACGGCGATACAAGGAAGAGGACGTGCGGTGGAATAATTATGAGGCCTATTTGCAGTACAGATACAGGGGACGGGACGGAGAGATGTATCAGGCCTGGTATGGAGGGGGCGAAGGACTTATTGACGGCCCGCAACGAGAGCCCCTTTCTAATTCGTTTAGACGGAAACTTCTCTCTAGTGTGTTTACGGGACTCGCTGAGTACCGGTCTGTGGACGAGGACGGACAGTCAAAGCACGAAATCACGGCGTACTGGTCGTATTGCTGAGCCCCTACCGAGGGGTCCTCAGAAATTCCTTCCCCTCGGCAACAGCCCCCTTACTGCGACATTCCGATCTCGCCAATGGGAACCCGTATAATGCTGAACGAAGAAGACGGGACCCGACCTCTCCTCGACCGGCTCTTTCGTTTTTACTGATACGTGAATGGGTTCCTAAAGATGATTCCGACTATGAGCATACCACGTCCTTACCACACGAAAGAGAACGTTTACCTACCTGGGAAGCTCAGCTTCCCTTGCACGGATCAGTCTCCCCAGGGTCGGGACAAACACTGTTTTTGACGTTTTTCTTTGAGTTACTTTCTTTTACTGAGCCGTGCATAGGCAGCTAAAGATCGAGACCCTCCAAGCCGAGACCTG
>CAYOWD010000288.1:0-399 GCA_964407535.1 uncultured Salinivenus sp.
CGGGGCGGGGGGGCGGGGAGGGGGTGGCCTTCTTTACCGGGGGGGAGACCATGATGTTGCCCCCGAAGTCGGTCTCGTCCCGCGCCGCGGTGGTCTCTTCTGTAGAGATCGCGTTGAAGACGAGCACCCGGTCGCGGGGGGGGTGCATCTCTTGGGGCACGAAATTTTTGAGTCTACGGGCTCGTTTGCAGTGCAAGACGACGTTGAAGCCCCGACCGCCGGGGGCACTGCAGTAGCCGGTTGCCATCTGATCCTGAATCCAGGCGTCCGGATACGCGCCCCAGTTCACCCGGTACATTTTTTCTGAGCTCAGCAGGGGCGCCCCGGTTTCGTCAACCACGTGCACGGTGTCGGCGGTGCTCCTGCGCTCGTCGGGCGTGCTGGCGGAGAAGCGGCGAC
>CAYOWD010000288.1:429-5274 GCA_964407535.1 uncultured Salinivenus sp.
GTCGTACACCGCATTGTGGTTGTGCGGCATGGAGACAACGTAGAGACGGCGGACCGGCGCCAGATTGCTTTGCAGCAGCAACGGGGCAATCTGAAACAGCGCGAGGTCGTCGGGCTGCCACGGGGGCGCGCCGCCCTTTCGGTGTTGGAGGCGCATCCAGACCTCGCCGGGACGGAGTTCATTGTAGGGGGAGTCGGGCGGGGCGGTCGGGGGATCGGAACGGCCGAGGGGGCCGGGCCGGCGGGGATCCCCGGCCAGGGTGAGGGCGCACATCCGGAGGTCCTCGCCGGGCCAGGGGGCGGGCACCGTGATCTGTTCGTGGTCCGAGCCGAGGCCGAGCACATGTTGCCACTTGTTCCCCACGTTCCTGTATCCGACCAGGCGACGCTGGTCGGGGGCCTGCTCGAATTGAAGCACGAGAGGGTCGCCCTCCTGAAGGCCCTCTCCCACCGGTCGAATGTGGACCGGCACCTGACAGTCACGAGGGATTACGTGTTTGTCCAACGCCGGCAGCAGGATGGCGCCGGGCCGCTCGTCCCGAACGGCCCGCGCCGCCTCGTACGGGGGACAGCCGGGCTCGGCGTCGTCGAGGGCCACCCGCCCCGTCTGGTCGAAGTCCGCTCGGATCTCGATGCGGACGTTTCGTGCCACGAATTCTTCGAGTTGGCCCGACCGGCCGACGAGCCCGGGCTGTTTCTTGGCAGTGCGATCCATGCAAGAGGATGGAGGCTTAATGTGCGAATCGACGAGGCCCCGATTGGGGAGAACCGGAAGTAGGGTGCTGTCCGTACGTCGTGTCGGCCGCGTTATGGGCGGTTTTGGCGGCGGACCGGGTCGGGAGGGGACGGCCATCGGGGCACAGCGTCTCCAGTGGCGGCCCGCTTTGGGCAGCGGCCGGGGCCGAACGGGGCCCGATGCCGCCTACTGGTCGGAGAGGCCGGATCGGACCCGGTCGATGAGATCCAGGAGGTAGTCATCGTCGACCCGCTCCTGGAGGGTGTTGAGGACGGGGATCGACGTGTCGTCGCCGACGGTATCGAGGCCGTCGACGAGCGTGATGAGCAGAAGGCCTTCGTCGACGGTCGGAATGAGGTCGTGGAAGAGGTCGCGTATGCCGGGGACCTCCCGGACCAACAGGTGGGAGGCTGCCTCCACCCGAAGCGACTCCGGGTTGGTGTCGTTCTTTAGGACGTTTTTGAGCGTGTCGAGCGTATCGTCGCGCTCAAGGCTTACGTAGGCAGTGAGGGCCGCGGTGCGGACGGGGGTCGGTTCTTCTTGGTCGTACAGGAGGTCCCGCAGCGGAGCGGCCGACTCGGTGTCGTTGAGGTCGCCGAGGGTGAGGATGGCGGCGGTCCGGTATCCCTCCGGGTGCTCCGCCGCAAACAGGCTCCGGAGCGGCGGCCGGATGGAGGCCTTCTCTTCCGTTTCCGGATCGTCGAACGTGGAGAGGGCCTCAAAGACGGCCCCGCGGGCGTGCCGATCGTACTCCTGCGTTTTCCAGGCCGCCTCCACGAGACGCGGAATCACATCGTCCCCGAGCCCCCTGACCCGGCGGGCGCGCGGCTCGACGCCGAACGTCCCGGTGATGGGCCGCGGCCCTTCGAGGTCGCCGCGCAGGTAGGTGTCGGCCTCGCCGAAGAGGTCGGCGTCGGTGCGCCAGGCCAGGGCAATCCGGGCCACCCACCGAGTGCGCCAGTCGTCGGTGGTGTACAGCACCTCGCCAAGGTCGGTGTGGTAGTCCTCCGTGTTCGTAAGGGCGTCGCGCGCCTCGCGGTAGTCCGACCCGCGGCTCTGGACGGCGGTGTCGAGGAGAGCGTGGAAGTCGTCGGGCATTGTATGAGGCAGAGGAGGTGAGGCGAAAAGCAATCGAACAGATATAGATCAGGCGTTCGTTTCGAGCGGGTCGTCAGGGAGGAGGTGGATGCTGCGTGTTGGACGGTCGGTGGGCTGTGTCTCTCGGATCGTAGCTGGTGTTGACGTCGGCAAGGTCGGGGTAGGTCTCCCACCAGGGGGAGCGTCCGTCCCGGCGCAGCGTCTCGGCGGTGGGCGGCCTGTGGAGTACCTTGGTGCCGCAATGGGCGACTCCGCTCCCGGCGTGGTAGTACCAGGCATCGACGAAGTGGACGTGGCAGCCAATTCCTTCGAGAACCGACTGGGTGTAGGCTTCCAGGACATCGACGGTGTTTTCCGGAATGAAGAGCCGGCACCATTCGGTGAATCGGCGGTCGGAATCGAGAAGAGATTCGACGCTGGGATTGGCGTTGCGGATGGCCCTCCAAGTGGCCCGGGCTTCGGTTTGGAGGGCAGGCGGTAACTCGTCGTAGGGGGTATCCTTCCGGATGTATTCGATGATCCCGCTGCGCTCGGTTCGTCCCACGAACGTCCCGTCGGAGGTCTTATGGGTGAAGAACAGGGCCAGCGTTGTGACCTGCAGATCCGGCCACGCCCAAAACTGAAATCCCCGCTGAACGGTCTGAGGATTTTGGGGGTCGGGCTGGGTGTCCTGAGAAAGGGACACGTCCAGGTTCCCCTGTTTGTTTTGCTCCAGCACCTCCTCAACGACCCGGTGTGCTTCCGGGGGCGGAAGGCGGGGACCGCAAGGGCGGGGCACAATCAAGTGCGCCCCCTGGCTCGTGTTGAGGACCTGCAGGTTGACGACGTTGGGCGTGCGGGATTCGGCCAGGACCTCTCCCCACCGATTTCCTGCGTCTATAGACGCATCATTCCTAATTTTTGCAAACCACACTGGAAGGGGGAGGACGTCTGCCGGAGAACTGAGGCTTGTACAGCAGCAGAGACGGTCCTTGATCGGTTCCAGGAACTGCGTTTGGGCTGCGTTATTAAATCCGACTATGTCATAATTGATATGTCTCCCCAATATTCTCTCAACACTTTTCTCATCGTATGTCGGGCTGAATTGGTTCCGTTCTTTCTGGGCTGCCGATTCTGTAAATTCATCAAAGATCTCGGGGTCGATGCGTAAGTTCGCATATGTTGCGGTGAGTTTCTTTTTCACGAGCCGATACTGCCTTCGATACCGTCCGCGGTGAACATGGGTGCGGCCCCGTTCCGGCTCCACTTGACGAGCGCGGATCAGGAGGTCGTGCATGATCGAGGGACTGGCCATGATCAGCTTTGCGGGGCGATTGTTCGTCGAATGCGGAGACGGGACGAACCCCACGATCTCGTCTACATGTCCCATGGCCAGCCAAGAGGTGTCAATTGGGATGATTGGCTGAACCCCCTGCGACTGCAGGAAGTCGCGCGTCTCCGGATGAACGGTGCCGTCGTCTTGATGCCTCTGCGGTCCCTTCCGATACGGGTTGTAGCAATCGCCGAGGACAATCTTTCCGTGGGGGGCACGGGGATGTGCCCGAACGGGCGGACCGGCCGCGAGGGTGTTCTCCGGTTCCGTTGCCTCCGTCACCGGCGGGGAGACTGCGATGTTGCCGCCATAGTCGGTAAAATCCTGTTCCGATTTCGAGTCGGCGAGGCCGTTGAAGACGAACGTCCGGTCTTCTTCGGCCCGCACCCCCTCCTTTACGAATCTGACGAGATTTTGCGCCCTTTTGCAGTTCAGCACAACGTTGAAAGCTCGACCGCCGGGGGCACTGCAGTAGCCGATGACCATTTGGTCCTGGACCCACACATCCGGGAGGTCTCCCAGGTTCTGCCAATACTGGCCCCCATCGATCAGATACATCTTGTCTGGGCTCAGTAGGGACCGTCTGTTGCCGTCGACCGTGGCTCTCTGCCCGTTTCTCTCCGCACGCTGGCCGGTCGTACTCGGAGGGAAGGGGAGGTGGGAAGGGCGTTGAAACCGACCATTTTCCCCGAAGGCCTTCCAGCAAGCCTCCATGACATCGTACACGAAGCTGTGGGTTTCCGGTGTCGAGACGATGTAGAGGCGATCGGCGGGCTCAAGGTTGCTCTGCAGGAGAAACGGGGCAATTTGAAACAGCGCGAGGTCGTCGGCCGACTGGTCGGCGCCGCTCCGTCGGTGTTGAAGACGCATCCACACCTCGCCGGGGTGGCTCGTATCGTAGGGAGATTCGGCTGGGGCCGTCGGAGCGGGAGTCTCGCTGGCAGGACTGGGCGTGCAGGGATCGCCGGCCAGCGTGGTGGCGCACATCTGGAAGCGCTTCTTACTCCAGTTTGAAGATATAATGGGGGCTTTGATCGTTACCCTGTCGGACTGAAGGCCGATGACCTTTTCCCGCGTCTCCCTTTTGTAGCCGACCACTCGATTTTGATCGGTGGCATGCTCGAACCGGAGCATGAGCTCGTCGCCTTTCTGAAGGCCCTGGTCCAACGGGCGGATGTGAACCGGCGTCAGGTATTCACGAGAAGGGGGACCTTCCTGCAGACGCGGAAGCAGGATGCAGCCCGTCCGCGCGCGCCGGACGGCACGCTCCGCGTCGGAAAAGTCAACCTGTCCCGTGTGATTGAAGTCGCTGTGGATCGTAGCGCCGGGGCCGGCGATCTGGAACTGGTGGCGGTCGCCGGAGGTCGCAGTGGGTCTGGACTGTTGGGTTCCCATGCCTGCGGGTTTGTTTGTTCGGGGTACAGATGTTCGGGATACAGATCGGCTGGTGGGACCCGCCTCGTAGAACGAGGGGGAGAGGGGCTGTGCGGGCGTTGAGACGGTCCAGCGGGACCCGTACCTCCATTCCGGTCGAAGGGGGCACCTCCTGGGGCGCTCGGAGCCGATTTGCGGCGTTCGGGAAACTACTGACGTCCCGGTCGGGCAGGGGGAGCCCCGACTGTGCCGCGTGTAGCTCCGCGGCGGTATTACTGAGCCGTGAGCAGTTTGCTAAACTTTTTCGGGATGGATTCGATAGGTCA
>CAYOWD010000289.1:0-5267 GCA_964407535.1 uncultured Salinivenus sp.
GCGCGGGTCGGACACGGTGGCCGCGATGGCGTACCTCTTCAAGCACACGAAGCTCCAGAAACGATTCCACGTCAACCTGACCTGTCTCGTGCCCACGGAGGACGCGGAGGTGGGGGCGCCGCGGCAGGTGGACCTGCGCACGATCTTGCGCCACTTCCTCAATTTCCGCATGGAGGTGGTGGTGCGCCGCCTCGAAAATGAACTGGAGGAGCTGGAGGACCGAATCCACATCCTGGAGGGCTTTGAGATCATCTTCGACGCCCTCGACGAGGCCATCAAGATGATTCGGGCGTCCAAAGACAAGGCCGACGCGATTCTCGAAACGCGCCTCTTCAAGCTCTCGCAGATGGAGATCGAGGCGGTGCGCGAGGAGTTGGAAGAGAAGCGGGCGCGGGCGGAGGAGATCCGTACGCTCCTCGACGACGAAGCGGAGCGGTGGACCCTCATCAAGGAGGAGCTTCAGGACGTGCGCGGTGAGTACGACGACGAGCGCCGCAGTCGGATCGTGGGGCCGGACGAAAAGATGGAGTACACCGAGCGCGACTACATTGTCGACGAGGACGTGTTCGTTATTGTCACGCGCGACGGCTGGATGAAGCGGCAGGGGTCCTACTCGGACGTCGACTCGATCCGGGTGCGGGACGGAGACGAGGTGGGCTGGGTGGTGCCCGGCTCCACCCGTGCCACGGTGGGGTTCTTCACCAACTACGGCACCTGCTACACCACCCGCATTGCCGACATTCCGAGCACCACCGGGTACGGCGATCCCGTGCAGAAGCTGTTCAAATTCGACGACGGGGAGTACGTTGTCGGCGTGGTCTCGTTCGACGACCGGGTGCTACCGACGCCCTACCCGCCGGAGGCGGACGGGCAGGAGGATCTGTTCGAATCCGACGACTTTGAGCCGGGCGGGGCGGATGCGCCCGACGAGCCGTACGTGGTGGCGATTTCGAAGGGGGGACAGGCCACCCGGTTTACGGTCGACGGGTTTATGGAGCCCTCCACGAGCACCGGTCGGATGTTTATGCGACTGGAGGACGACGATGAGGTGGTCGGCGCCCGGCTGGCGCAGGGACACGAGAATGTGTGTCTGGCTTCCCACGACGGCCGCGCGCTCATCTTCCCGGTCCACCAGGTGTCGGTGTACAAGGGGCCGGCGAAGGGAGTGCGTGCCATCAATCTGCAGGACGACGACCGGGTACTGGCCTTTACGTTGAGCACGCGGGCGCGGGAGGGACTCACGGTCGCCACGAACAACGGGCGGGAGGAAATCGTGCGCACTACGAAGTTCGACCAGACGAATCGGGGGGCGAAGGGGACGCTCGTCATCAAGCGCGGATACTTTGGGGAGGTGTTTCCGGAACCGGTCGTGCACTCGCTGGAGGACGAGGAGTGAGTCGGCTCCATTTTTCAATCTGTCATTGTCTCATTGTTGGTCGAATGGAGTATGCAGCGTTGACGAGATAAGCACTCCACAATCCAAATTCGCCATTCCGCACTGAACCTCATGTCGACATCCAGCTCCACGTATCGGGTTGATCGACGGGAACTCGCGACGCTTTGCCGAGAGCACGGAATTGTGTTTGCCGGTCTCTTTGGATCGCGGGCCCGAGGAGAAGAGTCTCCGGAGAGTGACGTTGACCTGCTCGTTCGATTCGACGGGGGGCGGAGCCTCATGGATTTGGTGCGTATCGAGCGGGAGATTGGGGACGAAATGGGGGGCTCTGTTGACCTTGTTACGGAAAATGCGTTAAGTCCCTACCTTCGAGATGAGGTGATGGCAGACCTTGAGGTGATTGTCGACGATGAGTAAAGGCGATCTTGCCTACCTACGTCACATTCACGATGCAATTGAACACATTGAACGATACGTGGCGTCCGTCTCGAAAGAGGAGTTTCTTGAGCATGAAATGAGACAGGACGCCGTAATCCGACAACTCAGTATCATCGGGGACGGGTGCTTCGTGGAGGTTTTCCCAATCCCGAGGTGCGGTTGGTGGGTGGACGAGGTATCGCCGAAAATACGCAACTGAGGAGTAAATCGATATGGAAATTCTTGACCTGGACGTTCCGTTGCAGTGCGACGAGGACGGGACTGTGCGGGTGGAAAACTCGCGTTCTCTTTGCACTCGTCCTGAGAAGTTATTTGCAGGGCCACACGCCTGAAGAAATCGTTCAGCAGTACACGACCCTCTCGCTGGCCGATACCTACGGGGCCATTGCGTATTATCACCAGCACCGGGATCAGGTGGAGGAGTATCTCCGGACATGGGAAGAGAGGGGAGATTGCGTTCGGCAGAAACTGGAGGATGCGGGCATTGCGGTAGATCTGAGCATTGCCGAAATGCAGGAGAGGGAGTCGTAATGGACATGTTCCGCTGTTAGCGGACGACACATCTATGGCCCGATTCTACGGGCTCTGGTAAAGCGAGACTCCAAACTCACACACGCCCACACAAAGCGAGAAGATGGCTACAACCTATACGGGAGAAGACATCGACGTACTCGAAGGCCTGGAGCCGGTGCGCAAGCGGCCGGGGATGTACATCGGCGGGACGGGGCGGCCTGGCCTTCATCACATCCTGTGGGAGGTGGTCGACAACGCCGTCGACGAGGCCACCAACGGCTATGCCTCCACCATCGAGGTGACGTTGCACGAGGATGGGGAGAGCGTCACGGTGTCGGACAACGGGCGCGGCATTCCGGTGGACGAGCATCCGGAGAAGGGCGTGCCGACGATGGAGCTCATCCTCACGACCCTCCACTCCGGCGGCAAGTTCGACGCCAGCAACTACATCACGTCCGGCGGCCTGCACGGCGTGGGCGTGTCGGTGGTCAATGCGCTGTCGGAGGAGATGATCGCGACCGTCAAGCGGGACGGGGAGGAATATCAGCAGACGTTTCGGCGGGGGACGCCGGTCACGGAGCTGGAGGTGATCGACGACGAGGCGCGGGGCACGGGCACGTCGATCTTCTTCCGGCCCGATCCCGACATCTTTGAGTCCGTCGAGTTCGATGCCGACTGGATCCGGGAGCAGCTGGAGGTGAAGACGTATCTCAACCGGAACCTCCGGATCGTCTTCGTCGACGAGACGAGCGACGAGCGCCACGAGCTTCAGCACGAGGGCGGGATCGAGGAGTACCTCGAGCACCTCGTGGAGGACCTGCAGGTGAGCACGATCCACGACGACATCTTCATGCTGGCGGACAACGAGTTGGAGGGGGAGGGGCGGCTCGAGATCGCGCTGCAGTGGACCGACGCCCCCAACCAGCAGCTCCACACGTTCGTCAACGGCATCCCCACGCAGGACGGCGGCACGCACGAGCAGGGGCTTAAGAGCGGCATTCGCAGCGTGGTGCGGTCCTACATGGACACGCACGACCTCGTCCCGCACCGGCTGGAGATCAAGGGTGAGGACACACGCGAGGGGCTTGTGGGCATCGTCAATCTGTTCATTGTGGACCCGCAATTCCAGGGCCAGACGAAAGACAAGCTCAACAACCCGTCGGTGCGCTCGATGGTGACGGGCTCGCTGCGCACGCACTTCGAGCAGTATCTGAACGACCATCCGTCGACGGGCGAGGCGATTGCGTCGCGCGTCATTCAGGCGGCGAAGGCGCGGCGGGCCAGCCGGTCGGCGTCGGGCGGGGGCGGAGGCAGTTCAGGCTCCAAGAAGCGGCTCAATCTGCCGGGCAAGCTGGCGGACTGCTCCTCCAACACGCCGAGCGAGTGTGAGCTCTTCATCGTGGAGGGCGACTCGGCCGGCGGCTCGGCCAAGCAGGCGCGCGACCGAGGCACGCAGGCCGTACTGCCCCTGCGCGGCAAGGTCCTCAACGCCGAGCAGGCGTCACTCGACCGCGTGCAGGCCAACAAGGAGCTCTCGAACATCGTGCAGGCGCTGGGCTGCGGCATTGGCGACGATCTCGACCTCTCCGACCTCCGCTACCACAAGATCATCCTGCTGATGGATGCGGATTCGGACGGTCACCACATCGCCACGCTGCTGCTCACCTTCTTCTACCGCTACATGACGCCGCTCATCGAGGGCGGGTTCGTGTACATTGCCCAGCCGCCGCTCTACCGCATCGATGCGGGCAAGGAGACGCACTGGGCGCTCGACGACCAAGATAAGAACCGGATCCTCGACGAGATTGCCGAGGACGGCCGCAACCTGTCGGTCGACATCCAGCGGTTCAAGGGGCTCGGGGAGATGATGCCGGACACGCTCGACGAGACGACGCTCTCAAAGGAGACGCGGCGCCTGCTGCAGGTCGACATCCCCGACACGCAGCGCATGGCGACGGAGCAGACGATTACGGAACTCATGGGGCGGGACAGTTCCGCTCGGTTCGACTTCATCATGGAGCACGCCGCCGAGGCGGACGAGCTCGACGTGTAGGTCGGTAGGTGGGGCGGTCGACGCGCCGGTCCGTGTTAAAGGTGCGTGGAATACTGATGGCGGGCGGTTTTCGGAGAACTTGAGGCCCCGCCGAAGGTATAGAACGACTGCAATTTTGGACACGGACCGACGCCCGGTCTTCCGATAGGCTCGTAGCTCAACTTGGTAGAGCAACGGACTCTTAATCCGTGAGCTGGGGGTTCAAATCCCCCCGGGCCTACTCCGTTTTGGTTGCTCCGATTTCGCCCCTCAGCCGCTGTCAACGGTGGTTGAGGGGCGTTTTTTTATTTGGCATGTTGCTCGTTGTGCGACTGATCTGCGGATTCCCCATTCCTGAAGAGGAGTGGCCCCAACAGATCGATGAGTATTATGATTGATCTCCGATTCGTATACAACTGGACAGAGAAGGCAGACTATGGAGGGGAGGAGTATGCTGCAACCTTCGCCGACTTCGAAATCTATGTTGGCGAGGAGTGTATTACGCAACATGTTGCCACGGACGAAGAGGAAAAAAGGGTATACGATGCGCTGCGCAGACCGCTCTATCCCATCGCTGAGTGGCTGGCAGGAAACTGGTGGAATCTATTCTTTGAATCCTTTACTCAGGGCAAGACCGACGGAAGTGATTACGCCCACCGCCACAATCTGCGCTACGGCCGTGATGGATTTGCTCTTCCCGAAGTGGAATTTCGGCCAGAAGGGGATACCGTATCGGTTCGATGGGAGAACACCGACCTTGAATATTACAGGACGAAGTTTATTGAAGAGGGGCATGCCCATATCCAAATAGAATCACTCCGGAAAGCGGTCGCTCACGAGGACGCGATTGATGCCCCGCCCGGGAGGGCGGGGAGGTATTCGCCAGTC
>CAYOWD010000290.1:0-5236 GCA_964407535.1 uncultured Salinivenus sp.
AGGTGCCCCTCTTGCGAGGGAAAATCAACATACCAGGTTCTGACGACTTCACGCTCGCTCGGAAACGGAGGAGAGCGGAGGAAGGAACCTGTTCCCGATGTTGGAAACCGGACACGATGCAAAAAGTCGTATCGAAGGGCATCGTAGGACCCCGACACATTGGTAAGAAAAGAAGGAGCGCTCTGAAAAACCATTCGATGTTCGGGGGAGGCTACGGGCGTCCGATTGATCGGGGGCTCAAACGCCCGTGGGACGAGAGGCGATGCACGAGGAGCTCCGTTTCAGCGCCCACAGCGATTGCGCGCCCTCCCAATCGGGGGCTCTGTTACCGTCCCGCACAGAAGCTAAAAAATACAGTCCCGTCACAAGTTCAATCGCAAGGGGGGGAGGAGCACAGTTGTATCTTTTGGAGAACGAGCAACGTCGCTGTACGTTGGGGATCGAGGATTGGAAAACGGTTCGATGTAATGCTGTTCTGCGTGTCGTTCACTCATCGCTCTTCGCTCTTGTCCTCTCTATGGACCTTCGATGGCACTACCGATTGTCGATTGCAGTTCTCGTTCTCTCCGCGCTCGGGTCGTCTGTGAGTACCGCGCAGGAGATTGAAGTGAGTGGCGGGGGGGGATGGGCACTGCCCACGAACAACGTGAAGGCCACGGCGGCATCGGAGGGGAATCCACTGGATATCGATCTCAAGCCGGGTGCACATGCGTATGTGGGAGCGGGCATCGTACGTCCACTTGGAGAACGATTCTCGCTTGGGGCCCGGGTGCGCGGACAGGCCTCTCGTTTGAAAAGCCGGATTGCGGAGTGTTCAAATGGGGGTTGCCAGAATCCGGAGGGGGTGCTTTGGGCAGCAACTGTTGAGAGCCGGATTATTCTCACAATGCCCGACTGGATCCAGCCCTACCTCCTCGTTGGACTCGGCGTCGTCAACGTCACGGTGGACGGCGTTACGGTTGAGAACACCTCGTACCGACAGGTGTCGGTGACGGATGCGGGAGGCGACATCGGGGTGGGGGCGTCGATTCCGCTTGGCAGTCGGTTCTTTCTCGACACGGAGTTTCGGGTAACCGGGATGCTACCGGGCGCGAAGGAAAATGCGGTTACCAAGCTGCCGCTTGCGGCGGGGCTGTCGTATCGATTTGAGTGAGGGGGGCGATCGCAGGTTGGAATTCACCTGGGAACGTAGAAAGCACGTGTGCCGCTCTCCTTCAATCTCCCCGGAATGCGTGGAGGCAGGAGGTAGGGACGCAATAGCACGGGGCGCACCACCTCTCTTCTGTGTACTGCGAAGAGCAGGATGCGAGCGCCCTGGAGGGGCGGGATCGTCGTTTGATTTCTTAGAAGCGTTTGGTACATGAGCACTGTTCGGGTTCTCTTCCTCCTGGGACTTGTGGGCGGCGGACTGGTTGTGACAGGGGCGCAGAAAGCAGACGCCCAGGAGTTGTTGCCGTCGCACGCGGTGGGGCGGGTGCCGATGACGGCGGTGGCGGACGAGGCGAAAGTACAGGTTCGGAGGGCGGGGCGAACGCAGACGGACAAAGATGCCGTGGGGATGCTAGAGAAGATCGATTTGGAACTGGCCCTGTTCTACTACCAATATCGTCAGAAGGGGGCGGAGGGGGTACAAGCCCTGCGGTCGGAGAGCCAATTGTCGGCTGCGGCGACATCCGATTCGAGACGCCCGAGAGAACATCGATGGCGGCATCCAGTGTCGAGCGACGGGGAGACCGTTATGATCGAGGCGGTGGCGACGGCACCCGGGCCGTTGCTGGACGATTTGCGTCGGCTCGGGCTGACGCACGGGGCGGCCGTGGGGACGCTCGTGTCGGGGCGGTTGCCGGTGGAGGCCCTCGGCGCGGCGGCGCAGCTGTCGGCGCTACGGAGTATGACGGCATCCCACGCTCGGCTGCGTGCGGGGCGGGTGGGCTCGGAAGCCGATACCTCGCACGGGAGTGTGCGCGTTCGGGACGAACGGAGGATTGACGGGCAGGGACAAAAGGTGTGCGTGTTGTCGGACAGCTATAATCAGGCGTCCGGGTTGCCGATTTCGGCGTCCGACGATGTGAAGTCCGGCGACCTTCCCGGGCCGGACAACCCGGAGGGGCGTACCACGCCGGTCGATGTGCTGGAGGATTTTGAGGGCGGAAGTGATGAGGGACGGGCGATGCTTCAACTCATTCATGACATCGCCCCGGCGGCCGAACTGGGCTTCCACACGGCATTCAATGGGTTGCCGGCGTTCGCGGAGGCCATTCCCCGCCTGGCGGAGGAGGGGGACTGTACGGTCATTGTAGACGACATTGGGTACGCCAACGAACCGTTCTACCAGGACGGGCCGGTTTCGACTGCCGTCGACAGCGTCGTCTCCGCCTACGAGGTGCCGTATTTTTCCGCTGCGGGCAACGACGGGCAGAACGCGTATGCGGCGGCGTTCCGCAACTCCGGGGAAGCGGGGGCCATTGACGGTGACAGTGAGCGCCACAATTTCGCCCCCGGCGGAACGGATACCGCGCAACGAATCACGGTGCAGAACGGAGGCTCTTTCCGTATCTTTACGTTCCAGTGGACCGCCCCCTCGTCGATTGTGGAGGGGTCGGAGGGCACCGAGACTGACCTCGACGTTGCTATCGTCGATGGTGAGGGGACGGTCGTGACCCAGAGTGCACGCAACAACATCCAGTCCGGGGTGCCGGTGGAGGGACCCCTCCAGTACCAGAATACGACCGGTAGTGCCGTCACGTTGGATCTCGTTATCGAGAAGGCGGGGGGGCCGGATCCCGACTCGGTGAAGTACATCTACTCAGGACGTGGATATACGATCGAGGATGACTACGGGGACGCTCAACACCCGACAATCTATGGCCATTCCGGGGCTGAAGGGGCCATGGCAGTGGCCGCGGCGCCCTTTTTCAATACGGCCGCCTACAATGAGAATGTTGCCACGGCGGTGTTGGGACCGTTCTCGTCGAAAGGGGGAGTCTCGATCCTCTTCGACCAGAGTGGGACCCGGTTGGCCCGTCCCGAGCGGCGGATGAAGCCGGAGATAACAGGGGCCGAAGGCATTGACAATACCTTCTTTGGGGCCGACCTGCGCACCGACCTGGCCGATCCGGATCCGCACCCGAATTTCTTTGGCACGTCGGCGGCCGCGCCAAACGTGGCGGCCATCGCGGCGCTGATCCGACAGGCCCGTCCGGAACTGGGGCCGAGGGGCGTCTACGATCGGCTGGCGTCGACCGCTCTCGACGTGACGGAACGCCAAACCCAGTCGGGGGAGTTTGAGTCGGTTGCAGAGGGCAGGGACCCGTGGAGCGGGCATGGTTTTGTGGACGCCCAGGAGGCTGTGCCGCCGCGCGACGTGTTCGACTTGCAGGTTGCAGAAACGAGTGCCGACGGTCGGACGCTGGAATTATCCTGGTCCGTTCGGGAGGGGGCCGATATTCAGCGCTACGATGTCGACCGCCGATATTTCAACGTCGGCAATGAGGACGCCTACGAAGACCTTGCAGCGCCGAGCGCGTCGCCCGTCTCGTTCGACAACCCAGGACTCGGGGTGTACACGTACCGGGTGCAGTGGACCCGGGCGGATGGGGGAACGGGGGAGCGCACGGTTCGGGATACCCTCGGGATACGGGCGTTTGCCGTTGACGGGAAGCGGATGGACGAAGACGGCCGGCAGTTGGTGGAGGTGGTGTGGGCGGGCCAGCCGGGAGCGCGAACCGCGAATTTTGAGTACCGGCTTGAGCGGAAGACGGGAACGGAGGGCCCATTTACGCCCGTGCGTACAGTTTCGGCAACCAGTGCGTCGATGAAGGCGCCGGACGATACGATTCGCGTATCCGCTGAACGACAGCCTCCCGGTACGTACACCTACCGGGTGCAGGCGCAGGACGACAACGCAAATACCATCACCTCGGCCTCGAAGACAATCACGATCCCCTTCGACGACGCCGTGGCGATCGGTCCCTATCCCAATCCGACGCAGGCGGCGGCCACGATCGACCTTACGGCTGAGAAGAATCAACGCGTCGACGTAGAGGTGTACAATCCCCTCGGACAGCGCATCTACAGCGCCCGGGATGCGCTGAGAGCGCAGGCCGCCCGGTCCCTCACGCTCCCCGCAGACCGATGGGGCAGTGGGTTCTACCTCGTGCGTTTGCGGGGCGAGACCTTCACCAAGACGCGGAAGCTCGTCGTGCGAAAGTAGCGCCGGCATCTACGTCCATCCGGGCAACCGGGAGAACGAGCGAGAAAGCGGCAAATCCGGAGGCATGCGGGTCGGGGCCGGTCGACTATTCGGCCTCGTCGACCGCGTCGGCCGTCGTTTCCGCGTTTGTCTCCTCAGCAGAGGCCTCTTCCTCCTCATCGTCCGCTTCATCCGTATCGTCGAGGACCCGCGTCACATCGGCAATGCCGTCATCGTCCTTGAGGTCGATCACACGCACGCCCTGCGTGTTGCGCCCCATCGTGCTAATCTCCTCAACCCGTGTGCGGATCATGATGCCGTTCTCGGTAATGATCATCAGGTCCTCATCGCCGTAGACGCCTTTGATGGCCACGAGGTCGCCGGTGCGGTCGGTGCGGTTGAGGGTGATGAGCCCCTTTCCCCCGCGGCCCTGCACGCGGTAGTCGCCGAGGGACGTGCGCTTGCCGTAGCCGTTCTCGGCGATGGCCAGCACGTCGATCTCGTCCTGGTGCTCGGGCGGAACCGAGATCATGCCCACCATCTCCTGATCGCCCGGCAGCGTCATCCCCTGCACCCCGCGCGTGTTGCGGCCCATGGGGCGAGCGTCGTCCTCGTCGAAGTGGACGGCCCGACCGCCGGAGGAGGCCACCACGACGGTGTGGTCGCCATCGGTGAGCGTCGCCTCGAGCAGCTCATCGTCCTCCTCGACCTTGATGCCGATGATGCCGTTGGAGCGGGGCCGGCTATAGGCTTCCAGCGCCGTCTTCTTGACCTGTCCGTTCCGGGTAGCCGCCAGCACGTAGTGGCTGTTGAGGAAGTCCTCATCCTCAAAGTCCTCCTTGCTCACGCTGATAACGGTTCGTACCCGATCCTCGGGGTCGAGATTGATGAGCTGCCGGATCGAGCGCCCCTTGGCGGTGCGGCTTCCTTCCGGAATCTCGAACGGGCGCAGCCAGAAGCACTGCCCTTTGTCGGTAAACACCAGGAGTACGTCGTGCGAGTGGCAGACGTAGAGGTGCTCGATAAAGTCGTCGTCGCGCTTGC
>CAYOWD010000291.1:0-5232 GCA_964407535.1 uncultured Salinivenus sp.
GTCGACACGGCCACGGAGCGCAACATCCTGCGGTCGCTGCGGGAGCGGCAGGGCAAGCACACGCTCGTCATCGTGAGTCATCGCCTGAGTGCCGTACAGGACGCCGACCTGATTCTCGTGATGGAGCACGGCGAGATTATGCAGCGGGGTACGCACGAGACGCTGGTGGAGGAGCCCGGCCTTTATGCGGATCTCTACGAGAAGCAGTTGTTGGAGGAGGAGATTCAGGCGCTCTGATCCGGCGGCTCCCGAAGCCAGAGGGGTCGCGTGGAAGAGGGGGCAGTTGCCTGATGTGTGTTTGATGGCAGGATGGGCACGGAGGCGTGGACGCGTGGATGCATGGACAGGGGGCAGCGCGGGAGCGAGGGGGAACGCGGCTTCCCTGCCTCCGGTGCTTCCCTGCGTTTGTCGCATCCTGGACAGATCAGCTTTCGGAGCGATCACATTCAACGGCAGTGCGTTTCAAAGTGTGAAAAGGCACTACGTCTGGAAAAATTGAACAACCGGTCTCATGAAGCCGCCCCTCACGAATCTCCAGCGAGAGATTCTGGATCTCTTCGCAATGGAGTTGACGGACGCCGAGCTGGAAAATGTGAAGCGGCATCTTGCGCGGTACTTTGCCGAGAAGGCTACCTCTGATTTTGATCAGTGGGTCGAGGAACACGATGTCGACGCCGATCAAATCCGCAAGTGGGCACACGACCATGACCGAGCCGCTTCACATCGTTCTGGACACGAACGTTCTGCTAGCTAGCATTGGAACATCGAGCCCGTACCGGTGGGTGTTCGATGCCATTCTGGATGGAGAAGTCGGGCTCTGTGTGTCGACCCCGCTCCTTCGAGAGTACGAAGCGGTGATTGCGCGAAAGACGAAACTGGGGATTGCTGAAAATGTCCTCCGCGCATTTCTTTTGCTGCCGAACGTCCGTCGAGTGCGCATCTCGTATCGATGGCACTTGATTGAGGAGGATCCGGACGATAATGTGTTCGTCGACACCGCACTCGCGGGAGGAGCGCACGCCATTGTAATCCAGGTTGTGGGTTATGCGTTGTATGAGTTGAGGGTTGCGCTTTTGGGCGTTCAGCTCTCCCTAAATCAGGGAAAACCACGGCTATCCCGGATGTTCGATCCATTTCAGCGTCCAGTTGCGGAAACGCTCACCCCAAAACCCCGCAACTCACAACTTGGGTCATTGTAACACACGATAAGCATTTCGAAACGCTCCCTACCCGTGATTTTCCAACAGTTCGGGTGTGGACCGTAGAAAAGCTGAGGCGTACACTCCGACCGTAACATCAGTGACCGACGTTCCCGATTCCACGGTACCGATTGCTCGGGGGAACTGGTATACCGTAGAAGGGACAGCGTACACAGGTTTCATGACAACGGACGTAATTCCCCTCGGCACAGCGTCGGCGATGCCAACGCGCAACCGGCACCTCTCCGCTGTGGCCGTAGAGCGGAAGGGACGGGTGCTGTTGTTTGACTGTGGCGAGGGCACGCAGTACCGGCTCATGGACGCGGAGCTAAGCCGGGCGCGGATCGATGCGATTTTCGTGACGCACCTGCACGGCGATCACTGCTACGGGCTGCCGGGCCTGTTGTCAACGATGGCGCTGCAGCAACGCACGGATCCGGTGACGCTCGTTGTGCCGCCGGGCACCCGCTCCATGCTCGACGCCATCCCTGGGGCGGGGCCGTCCGAGCTGCCGTTTCCGGTTCGGGTCCAAGAGATGGGAGAGGGCTTCGAACACGAGGTCGTGTATGAGACCGATGAGTTCACGGTGACGGCGCGTCCGTTGGCGCACCGCCGCTTCGCAATGGGCTTTCGGCTGGACGAGCGGACGCGGCCCGGGCGGTTCCGGCCGGAGCGGGCCCGCGAGCTGGGCGTGCCGGAGGGGCCCGCATTTGGGCGATTGCAGGAGGGGGAGTCGGTGACCGCGACGGATGGGGCGACGGTTGATCCCGAACAGGTGTTGGGCCCACCCCGTCCCGGCATTTCGCTGGCCTACGTCACCGACACGCGTCCCTGCGACGGCGGCCGGGCCCTGGCCGCGGACGCCGATCTTTTGTATCACGACGCCACCTTCGGCGATGAGCTCCACGACCGGGCGGTGAAGACGGGCCACAGCACGGCCCGCGAGGCGGCCGACGTGGCTCGGACCGCTGGGACGCGTCGGTTATTGCTCGGCCACATCAGTGCGCGGTACCACGATCCGGCTCCGCTGGTGGCGGAAGCGCGGGCGGTCTTTGAGCAAACGGCCGTGGCGGAGGAGCTGCACCGCTACGAGCTCGATCCGCGAGCGAAGGCGCCGGACGGCGACGCAACGTAGGCCGCGCTGCACTGCCCCTACTGATCCGTGCACGGGTAGGTAAACCGCATTTACCGTTTGAAGAGGACCGTGGCATGCTACAGCCGCGAATCGTTTTTAGAAATCCATTCACGGATCAGTAATCACCGCAAGGCAATTGCATCTTCCCTCAATTGGCGACCAAACGCGGAAGTCGAAAGCAACTTCTCCCACACCCACACACGCACATACGCACAGACGATCCCGGCACAGCGAAGAGTTTTCGGGCACTGAGCCTCCATCGGTCGCTCGCATTGTCAACATGCGATTGCCCTGGTAATCACCGAAAAAACGAGCGCACCGTGTCGAGCAACCCGTTCGTCTCAATCTCCCCGAGCCAGTCCTCGAAGTGATCGGGCGAGCGTACGATGATGGAGTGGCCTTCCTGGTCGGCGCGTACATTCTCCGGGAGGTGACGACGAAACTCGGCAATCTTCCACGGGCGAATGTCGTCGTCGAACGCGAGCTCCAGGTTGTCGCGGCGCTGCGTCATCGTGAACTGACGGTCCGCTGCCAGACGGCGCCATTCGCGGCGGCCCGGATCGTAGCGGTCCTCGGCCGGCTCGTCGTTGACGTAGGCGGGAATGGGCCGGTCTGCGCGGTCGTACAGGTCGAACAGGACGGTGCGCACCGGCGCCAGCACGTCGGCGTCCATCTCCAGGGTGCCCGTCTCGTAGCCCGTGAGGAGCCGATGGGCGATCCAGTCGAACAGCGGACTCTCCGTCTGGATGACGTTTTGCACTTCCGCTTCGGCCTCCGGCGTCGAGTCGAACATCACGTCCAGCGACAGCATCTTCGCCCGATTCCGAAACCACTTGTTGGGCTTCCGGTCGTTGCTGGTAAACAGCACGGTGGGAAAGCAGCTGTCCTCGTCCCACTGCGTCCAGTAGTTGCGGAGCGGATCGAGGCCGTGGACCTTGCTCTTTTCGATGTCGTCGACGGCGAGCGGGAACGAGGAGTGCGCCTGTCGGAGCATCCGCATCTTCTTCCGTCCCACCTCGTCGGCGTCCACCGGGGCGGTGACGGTGCCGCCGGAAATGAGCCGAAGGCCGAATTCGAGCAGGGTGCCTTTGCCGCTGTTCGACTCGCCCTGCAGGTACAGAAACGGGAGGCGCTTGTCGAGGCTCGGCACGTTCTTCCGCGCGAACAGGCGAGCGTGTTCGTTGACGAAGGGCGCCCAGAAGAAAAACAGAATCGTTTCGAGCATGTGGGCCTTCACCGCCTCCGGCTCGTTCGTCTGCCCGTACTTGTCGACCGTCGCAAAGTAGCGCTCCAGGTGGGTGAGGGCCTGATTGATCGGGGCCGGGTCGTCCGGAACGGGCGTTCCAAAGGTCTGCTTCGGGCCGCCCGGCGGGACAAAGTGTACGCGAGGAGGCTTCACCCACATGCCCGGAATGCCGAAGCGTCGGCTCAAGAACCGACTGAAGCCGCCGGTGTCGATGGCGGCCGAGTCGGGGCCGGTCGTGCCCCCGAGTTCCTGGAAGTTGTCTTTGATTTCCGTCTCGACGTTCGGGTCGAACCCGCGCAGCGACAGCTGGAGGTCCTCGTCCGCTGCCCCGCCGTTCTGTCGGACGGCCTGCTCGGCCAGTTTCATGTTGACCTCTTCTACCTCGTCGCGCGTGCTGCTGCGGCCGGCCACCCAGTTCTGGATCACCGTCGTCCGGTCCTCCTCGTCCTGTTGCTCGATCTGCTCGGTGAGGTCGTCGAGAAAACGCTCGCCGTAGCTGTCGCGGTGGTCGAGGTAGTCGTCCCGGAATGCCTCAAAGAGGGCGGTGTCGCGCGTCGTCTCGAAGACGGCGAGGTGATTGGTGTGGTTGGCCCAGCTGTTTTTCGTGAGGTTGGCCGAGCCGGTCATGCACCGCATGGTGCCCTCCGTCGTCTCCAACAGGTAGAGCTTGGAGTGGACGGTCTTCGTGGGGCAGGTATAGATGGTGAGGCGGTCCTCGCGCTTGAGCTGTTCGAGCCGGTCGACGAGGTCGGTGTCCTCGTCGCTGAGACGCTCGCGGTAGTCCTTCACGTTGCCGGAAACGATTTCGAGCGTGGCGAGCTCGAACTCATCGAACAGTTGCAGGAGCACGCGGGGCGAGTCGCAGTAGCTGACGACCCACATCTTGCGGGCGTCGTCCAGGTGCGAGCGGAAAGAGGTCCAGCTCTTCACGGTGTCGAGCGTGAGGGTGTAGGCATCGCTGTTCGACGGCAGGGGGGACGACATAGGCGCAGTGGATATTGTAACGGAAGGTTGACCGCCGGAGGGCACCGGTGGGAATGCGGAATGGAACGCTTCCATGCTTGTCCATGCTAGAGGGGCACCTTCGGTTCCGCGTACGCACATGTACGGAGTCTGCTCGGGCGCGACCCAGCGGAAGAATCCTTCGGGAGGTTCAGGTGGGGGCCGGGCCGAGGCGCCCGATTGTTCGATTCGGAACGCCGGCGTTCGGACAGAATCGCCGTCGGATGGAACGCCCTCGAACGTGAAAGGTCGGGAAAACAACGCGCCCGGTCGACTGGCCGCCCGCAACATTGCCCGCCGTCGACGTGTTCGCGGGATCCGACCCATCTCCCGAAACCGGTTCGTTGACGACTTGGCTGCCAACACCGACGAACGTATTGACGAGGAGACCGAACAGGATGGGCACTCCTTCGACGGGCGCCTGCTGCGACGCATCGCCCACTACCTGACGCCGTACGCCGGCTGGGTGGGAGTGGCGCTCGTCATTACGCTGACGGCCTCATTTCTGGGGCCGCTGCGGCCCTGGCTCGTACAGCAGGGCATCGACGACTACATCGTCGTGGGCGATCTGGAGGGCCTTCAGTGGATCATCCTCTATCTGGCCCTTGCGCTGGTGGGGGACTGGGTGCTGAAGT
This sequence comes from uncultured Salinivenus sp., assembly GCA_964407535.1. GTDB lineage: Bacteria > Bacteroidota > Rhodothermia > Rhodothermales > Salinibacteraceae > Salinibacter. Next base: position 5,218 of record CAYOWD010000291.1, read on the forward strand.
TTGCCGAGAACTACC
>CAYOWD010000292.1:0-5229 GCA_964407535.1 uncultured Salinivenus sp.
GGTGCGGCCCGACTGCATGAGGTACTGCTGGACCGGCGAGCCGACGCGGTAGAGTTCGTCGGGGCGGCCCTCGTCGCTGTCGGTGCGGCGCTCGATCTGCCGGACAGCGTCCCAGTACGCGCTCCAGGTGGGAAAGGCGGCGAGGTAGCGGTAGAAGTTGCTGCCTGCCAATTCTTTGCACCAGAAATCGTGCCGGAGCCCGTTCAGGAGGTCGGCGTCCGAGAGGAAGAAGAAGGGGTAGAAGCGCTCCTCGTGCTCGATGATCTCGGAAAAGTCCTCCGTGCGCTGGTAGAGGCGGACCGCGGCGGGCTCGCTGGAGGGGCGGTCCATAAGGGGGTGTACGTCCACGAGCCGCGGCATCGGGTCCTTGCCGAACAGGGCGATGTCGGCCGGAGAGGCGTCGTCGGCAGCGGTCGGGGCGGGTTCGGACGTGGGCGACGCCATGGACGCGGGGTGGTGTTGCGGAAACCACTCAGGAGCTGTACGACGGAGCGGTGGGGATGTGCCCGTAGGGGACGGCTAGAAGATGAGAAGGTTGGAAGGTTAAAAGGTGGGCAGATGGGAAAATTGGAAGGTTGGGAGGTGGTAAGGTTTGCAGATTGGAAGATTGAAGATGGGGCGTCGGGACGGGGAGATAGGGAGACTCGGGGAGGAGCGTTTGGCGCTGCCGATTCTGATCGGTCGTTGGCAAAATTCCGGTGCAGCGTCTTGATGAGGGTGGTTTTGGGTTTTGCCCTGCGTGTCGTACGTTTTGGCGAGCGTGCTGCCAACCACTCTTCCCTTTTTGCATGCCGGCTCTCGTTGCCAAGCAGGTGGGTCATCGGTACGGCTCGCTCCTGCTGTTTCGGCGGCTGTCGTTCTCGATGGAGGGGGGCGAGAGCGTCGCGGTAACGGGGGCAAACGGCGCGGGAAAGTCGACGCTGCTCCGCATTTTGGCGGGGGTGCTGGCCCCGAAAGCGGGCACTGTGACGCTGCGCGTTGACGGTACGCCGGTCGGAGCGGAGACGCACCCGCTGCGGGCCGGGTTGGTGGCGCCGGCGCTGGGATTGTACGGAGCGCTGACGGCCCGGGAGAATGTCACCTTTCTCGCCCGGGCCCGCCGATTATCCGGTGCGGCGACGCGCATCGACGAGGTGCTCGAACGGGTGGGCATTGCCGATCGCGCCGACGATCCGGTGTCGACGTTTTCGTCCGGCATGCGGCAGCGGGTCAAGTACGCCGCCGCGCTGCTGGCCGATCCGCCGCTGTTGCTACTCGATGAGCCCGCGGCCAACCTCGATGCGGCGGGGCGGTCCATGGTCGACCGCGTTGTCGACGATCAGTTGAGTGCAGGAGGGATGGTGGTGGTGGCTACGAATCGGGCCGACGAGGCGGTGCGCCACGATCGGTCCCTGCGGATTGAAGATCACCGGTAAGCAGATCGGCGGCTTCGTTTTGGCGACGGGGGCTCTCTTGTGCGGGAGTGCCCGTCTCAGTCGGCGTGCGTTGGGGCGTGGAAGCATGGAGGCGTGGACGCATACAAGCGGGGCCTTTGTGCTTCCGGGCATCCATGCGTCCATGCATTTGAGCACGATGGAGGGTGGTGAGCAGTAGTGTCGTCCTCCTTCTTTTCAGAGCAAATTGCCAAAATTCATGGCCCACGATACGATTGAGATTTACGTGCGCGATTTGTCCGAAGCAGAGGCGGTGGAGTGGCTTCGGGAGGTTTTTGAGGCGGTCGAGGAGGATGAGGACGCGCTCGTGCGTACGTACACCGGCACGTACGAGGGAGAGACGGTGCCGGTGCAGATTGCGGAAGGGGTGGAGAACGGGCCGTTTACGAGCGTCTGGTTCAATGCGCCGACGATGCCGTGGGACACGGCGACGGCCTGTGCCCGCGACGCGCACGAGGCACTCGGGAAGGAGGCGTTATGCTTTCTGGCCGATCCGGAGCAGCCGTGGACGCTGTTGCAGGTGTCGGAGGAGGGGGAATCGTACGTGGATAAGCGGGAGGTGGAGTTGTAGCTCCCTCATTGGTCATTGTCCCATTTTTGCATCTGCCCATTTCGGCAAAGAATCCCTTAGTCGGAAGACGGAAGTACAGTATTGGTTGGAACTGAGGATAGGTCGTAGAGGGCATTGCCGTTGATTGCGGCGTCGGGGCCGTGTGTGCTAATCGTCTCCGTCCGGATCCCGGTACACGTGGATTTCGGAGGCATCCAGATCAACGATCCAATACTCGGGAATGCCGGCGTCGGCGTAGAGTGGCCGTTGCTGGGTCGATCATTGCGGACATAACGGACGGCTATCTGAAACGAGCAACAGGAAACTCGTCGTGTACGAGTCGAGCCGGCGGGCAGTTCACCGGAGAAGGCGTTCGGAGCGCATCACGAGGACGGAGGCAGGAGGTCGGACGCGGGAATTGGGGACACGTCCGGAAGTGTCTTGACGGGTACCTCCTCGTCGACACCACACGCATCATGGGTTGCATAACCGTTGCCCGAGGGATTGCGATACGCGTGTACCGTGTCGTTCTCCAAGTCCACGATCCACACCTCCGGAATGCCGGCCTCCGCGTAGAGCGGCAATTTCACATCGCGGTCGAACGCCAGGGATGTATCGGCCACTTCGACGATCAACAAAACGCTTGCGGGGGCGGGGTGCTCAGACGCATACGCATCCTCGCGCGGCTCCAGCAGGGCGAGGTCCGGTTCCGGCTCCGAATCGTCGGCGAGTCGGACTGGATTTTGGACCCGTACAACTGCGTCGTTGCCTGTTCGGAGGACGAAAAGCCGAGTCAGACGGTCTACGCAACTGGCGTGCTCGCTTCCGATTGGGGACATGACGTAGATCCGGCCGTCGAGCAGTTCGACCCGGTCGTTTTCGCTGAAGACGCCCGCCTCCCCCATGCGGTGGTACTCATCAACCGTAAACCGCCGCTGTTTGGGAGCGGGTGCTTTCGTTGTGGTCGGCATGGTACGGGGGACGTCTGTGTACGGAGCTTACACGTGCTCCTCGGCGTGGTAGGAGGAGCGGGTGAGCGGGCTGCTTTCGACGTGGTCGATGCCCTTCTCTTCCCCGACCTGCTTGTACCAGTCAAAGACCTCCGGCTCAATCCACGCCTCGACCGGCAGGTGATGCTCGGTGGGCTGCATGTACTGCCCGATGGTCATCACGTCGAGGCCGATCTCGACGAAGTCGTCCATAATTTCCAGGACCTCCTCCTTCGTCTCGCCCAGGCCCACCATGATGCCGCTCTTGGTGCGCAGGCCTTCCTCCTTGGCCCACTTCAGGACCTTGAGGGAGCGCTCGTAGTCGGCCTGCGGCCGCACGCGGCGGTACAGGCTGGGCACCGTCTCCACGTTGTGGTTGAAGATGTCGGGCTCGGCCTCGAAGACGATGTCGCAGGCCTCGCGGATGCCGCGGAAGTCGGGGGTCAGCACCTCGCAGGTGGCGCCCAGGTCGTGGATGCGCTCGATGACCTCGGCGAAGATCGGCGCGCCGCCGTCCTCCCGCTCGTCGCGGTTGACGCTGGTGATGACGGCGTGGTCGAGGTCCATCTTGTCGACGGCGTCGGCCACGCGGCGCGGCTCGTCCCAGTCGAGGCCGTCTTGCGGCTGGCCGGTCTTGACGGCGCAGAAGCCGCAGGACCGGGTGCAGACATCCCCCAGAATCATGAACGTGGCGGTGCCGCGGCTCCAGCATTCGCCCATGTTGGGGCAGTTGGCGCTTTCGCAAACGGTATGCAGGTCGTGGTCCTCGACCGTTTGGCGCACCTCGCTGTACATTTCGCCTTGCGGGAGCGACACCCGGAGCCATTCGGGGCGTTCGCCGCGTTTGTTCTTGTTTGTATTCTCCACGACGGGGAGGCCCACAAAGCCGGGGTCGCCGTCGCCCGACGGCGAAATCGGTTCGGGCTCTACGCTCCCGAGGTCGACGTCGTCGGGCTGGGCAGGCTCGTTGTCCGCGGTAGGGTCGTCGGTCGCAGGGGTAGACATGCGAAGATCAAGGGCTTGAAATCAGTGGCCGGGGTCCCTCATTGTGCGAGGAAAAATCCCAGCCGAGTGCGCGGATGGGTGGGTACGAGAGACGCGGGGTGCCGTTCCCCTGCCGACGGGTCTGTTGCATATGGTAAAGATTCCGGATTTTTGTGTGCGTGTGGGCGTCCGTGGGTATGGGGGTAGTACGGCTTCGTCGAGCGTAACAGGAGGCAAATCTACGATTTTTAGGGTGCGGCCTGGAAAAGAAGAAAGGCAGGCGTGGGGGCGATACGTTTATTCCGCAATTTTTGGGGCAATCGAGGACTTTTGGAAGATCGAAAGGAAACGGTGAATGGGGGAAAAGGATATCTTTTATTCCGGTTCTCAACCTTTTTCCGCCGACCCAATCTGTCTTATGGAGGCTGTCTCCCCGCATTCCATTCAGCCGTCGCAGGTCCGTGAGGTGTTGTCGCGACGCTTACTTACAAAGGGCATGTTGCCGCTCGTCTTGGACATGGACGAGAGTCGGGGCGTGCGGCTGCGGGACGAGAACACAGACCGCACCTTTATCGACCTCTTCGGCTTTTATGCCTCCAGCCCGCTCGGGATGAACCACCCGAAGATGACTGAGGACGCGGCCTTCATGGAACGGCTTCGGCGGGCCGCGCTCAACAAGGTCACCAACTCCGACGTGATGACGGAGTACATGGCCCGCTTTCTGGACACGTTCGATCGGGTCGGCATTCCGGACGGGTTTCCGTACACCTTTCTCATTTCCGGCGGGGCGCTGGCGGTCGAGAATGCGCTCAAGGCGGCGTTCGACTGGAAGGTGCGCAAAAACTATGAGAAGGGCTACCGGCACGAGGTGGGGCATCAGGTGTTGCACCTCGACGAGGCGTTTCATGGGCGCACCGGCTATACGCTGTCGCTCACCGACTCGCCGGACCCGCGGAAGACGATGCACTTTCCCAAATTCGACTGGCCCCGTATCACGAATCCGAAGGTCCAGTTTCCCCTCGACGCCGACGAGGTGGAACGGGTGGGCGCCGCGGAGCAGAAGGCACTTGATCAAGCCAAGCGGTACTTCCACGAGCGGGAGGATCAGATTGCGGCGGTGCTGCTGGAGCCGATCCAGGGGGAGGGCGGCGACAACCACTTCCGGCCGTCGTTCCTGCATCGGCTCAAAACCCTTGCGCACGAGAACGATGCCCTGCTCATCTTCGATGAGGTGCAGAGCGGTGTGGGCATTACGGGGCGGTTTTGGGCGCAT
>CAYOWD010000293.1:0-5222 GCA_964407535.1 uncultured Salinivenus sp.
ACCCCCGACCTCCGGGTTATGAATCCGACGCTCTAACCGACTGAGCTACCACGCCAAGTAAAATGTAGGTCGTTCAGTCCGGCGTGGGGGGGGGAGTCGAAGCCCCGTGCCGACCGCCGTCGGCATATGAATCCGACGCGCTACCCGACGGAGGGACCACGCCAAGCAAAATGTAAAGCTATTTAACGGAGACGCCCCTCGTGTCCACAGAGGGCGAGCCGTTCTTCCTATCCGGTCGGGAGCCCATGCCGAATTTTGTGCGGCTGCTTATATGCTTCACCGCGCGCCTCATGTTTCTCGTTTGTAATGAAGAAGCAGTGGACGAGCCGACGACGGGGCCGGTGCGGTGGGCGGGCGCATCAATTCAGGTGCTCGACCCGACGGAGGGTCGTCGGTTCCAGCAGGCGATTAATTTCATATTCCAGGAGGTCGCGCAGGCGCCAGCCGGTCGGCAGTTCGCCGGCCGATACTTCTACAAAAAGAGAGATACGCCCCCGAGTGGCCCGCATTGCCTCCTTATCAGGGTCTCCGGTCGATGGCTGGAACGTTTCGAACGTAAATCCCCGGTACGAATCGGTATTCATGAGGCAGCGGCAATTGGCAAAAGGAAACGGACCCCGCACGCTGTCACGCGGGCGAGCGGTGCTTGTTCGGTTTCGTCTGCTTAGTTTCGTTCCCTGGGGGATAGGGCCTGCCCGGAAGACACGACCGCGCTTGCGGAGCCGGGAGAAGCAGAGCGGGATACGACCTCCAATCGGCGAGGCTGGAATGCCGTAGCGTACTGTGTCTGCCCAAACCAGACAGTCGCTCCCAAGCGCAAGAGACTAAAGATTGGAAAACGAGGAGGGCAGGAAACGTAGTTTGAAAGGGCCTCCGGGTCTGGTATCGATAAGCAGACATTGAGACAGGCAGAGGTCGCGGCGTTTCGGAACGGGCGACCAGTCAGGGGGGGGCAGTGGGGCATCCTGATCCGGGGGGCGCCGGCCGCATTTCAGAGCGTCGGGGCATTCAGGGCTCCGTCCCGTAGGGCGAGAGGGGGATGCATCACGCGATACATCGGTTCCCACACTTACGGACATTTCGATCCAACTGGCCGAAAACGGGCGGATGAGCCGCCGTCGCCGTGCTGCAATTTAACATACCGGCCGCGTTGGGCGGTTGTGAACATCAGAACTGGTATGTACCTTACACTCAGAAGCATCCCACCGAAGGTTAATTCTTCCAATCATGGCCTGGAGTTCCATTCTCGATCAAGAACGCGTAGTGCAGACGCTGCGTCGGGCACTGCGTCGAGAGCGAGTGGCACACGCTTATCTGTTTCACGGGCCGGACGGGGTTGGGAAGCGGGCAGTCGCCCTGGAGGTGGCGCGGGCCCTGGAATGCGTCGAACAGACTGAGGAGGCCTGTGAGGCGTGCCGGGCCTGTCAGAAGACGCGCCGTATGGTGCATCCCGACGTCCACGTGCATCTCCCGCATCCCTGGAGCGATGAAGACGACCGGGATGAGGAGGACATCGGCAAACGAATTCAACGCTTTGGGGAAAATCCGTACGCGGCGATCGATTTTGTGCGGCGTCCCTCCCTCTCCGATCCCACCGAAACCTCCAACAAACAGGCGCTTTACCGGATCGATCAGGTTCAGCAGGACTTGATCAAGCCGATGAGCCTCTCCGGAGGGGAGGGGGCGTACAAGGTCAACATCCTGACTGATGTAGAGAAGATGAATGAAGAGGCAGCCAATGCCTTTTTGAAGTTGCTTGAGGAGCCGCCCCCAAAGACCATTTTTCTGCTCACCACGAGTCGCCCTGAACAGCTTCTTCCCACCATCGTATCTCGGTGTCAGCGGTTGCGGTTCGATCCACTACGGGCCGAGTCGATTGAAGAGGCACTGATTGAACGCGAGGACATGGCGCCGGAGGAGGCCGCCATGCTGGCGCGCATGGCGGACGGCTCGTACAGCCGGGCGCTTGAACTGGCGCAGAACGAGGCCCTAATGTCGAGCCGCGAGCTGGTGCTCGACTACTTCCGGGCCGCCTACTCTCAGGACATCGATGCCTTGAATGGGTGCATTCAGGACATTAAGAATCAGGGACGTGAGCAGGTGAAGACGGTGCTGACGCTCATGCTCCGGTGGGTCCGCGATCTCTTGCTCTATCGCTCAATGGAGGACGACGCCCCATTGGTAAACGTGGACCAGAGGGAAGCCGTTGCCCGCTTCTGTGACAATCTGCCGGAGGCCGACTTGGAGAGCATGGTAGGGCTTGTTGAAGAGGCCATTCACCTTGCCGAACGCAACGTGCGGGTGCCCCTCGTTCTCACCGCTCTCTCGCAAGCGCTTGCTCGGGCCATGCGGGGGCAGACCGTGGATTCGCTGTACGTTCCCCTTCCGGACGCTGAGCTTCGAGCCGCGTAGTATCCCGAATCCGGTTGAAGGATTCGGGGATGTAGGGATGGAGGTATTGCAGTGTCAATCGTCACTCCATACGTGGAACGGATTGCCAACATGTATCGAGGGGGGCACGTGAGGCTGGACTCGTGAGCTTACCGATCCATGTGCACGGATCGGTTCGATCCATGTGCACGGATCGGTTCGATCCATGTGCACGGATCGGTAATTCGGCTGCCCTTACGCATCACGCGCCCTGAACTTGGACCGCGCCCTGAACGAGGTGCGGAAGTGCTCTGGGGGGCAATGCCAATCACACCGCAGAGATCGTGTACCAGGATTTGTGGTATGGGGAACGGGCACTGAAAGTGTAGTATCTTATTGTCTGACAAACGCTTACAGATATACACTCTGACAGGAGCACTCGGGGGCCACGGGACATTGCACTTCCAGAAAGCTGTTTTGTGAGCGGATGCGAAGCCAAGACACAGTGGGCGAAGTGCACGAAAGACGCCCAGGTGTGCACTGTAGCGGGACTACCGGGCAAGGAGATCTCAGATCCCCGGCGAAGAGGTTTTGCTGCACGAGTTCCACGAAGTCGCAGGCCCAGAAGCCTCGCCAAACAGCTTCTCATCCCCCAACGAAGCTTGCGGAGTTGGTACAAGGCGTATTTCGCTGACTACTTCTTGAACGGACGATTTGTATGATGTCGGATTCGTCAGTTCTCCTCACCAATCGATGTCAGCTTCCGTGTGGTTCTCTCTGGTTTGGACGTGCCTATTTGTACGAGGATCATATTCACATTACCGGGTGGCAGATTGGGGGCCGGTATCGTCGCAAAGTGGCATTGGATCGCATTCAGGAAGTGGAGTGGCGTACGGTTGTGGATGGCACCAACCTCGTTCTTTACCTCGACGATGGGGAGACGGTCCGATTGCAGCTTTTCAAGAATGCCGGCACCTGGAATATGAGGCTTCATGACCTCCTCGGTCAAAGTTTTTTGGCGCATCATGGGATGACGTCTACGGAGAATGAAGAAGACTCCGAACCGTAGCACCGGTTGGGAGGGACGGAGCGCATATTACAGAAGAAAGGGGGCGGGACGGGGGGATTCTTTGGAAGGCGATGGAGATCGTCAAAAATAGAGGACGGAGCAGACCGTGGGAGGACCCGTTACATCCACTCGATTATCGCATCTTTTCCCCCGTAGCGTGATGATGTTCTCCTGCCTCCGTATTGGATCAATTCTTCTATTGTGCATGGTGTTGGGGGCGGGCGGGACGAGAGTGGTCGCGCAGGCGTCCGACGCGGACGCATTGGAACAGGCCCTACACACCGTTGATGAGCTGCGGAGCGACGGGCAGTTTCGGGAAGCCCTCACCCAGATTCAGGCCCTTCGAGAGGAACACGGCGATCACGTCGGGTTGCTATGGCGAGCGTCGATGACCCGCGTGGATCTCGCCAAAACGCTTGAGGACGGGGAGAAGGAGCAGTACCAGGAGGCCCTGGTGCTTGCAGATAACGCCTTGGCGACGGATTCGACCGATGCACATGCGCACCTAGCGAAGGCTGTTGCGGAGGGACGTCTTGCACTAGATGCCGGAACGAAGGAGCGCGTGGAACGCTCGCGAGCTGTCGAGAAGCACGCAAACCGGGCGATTGCACTCGACTCGACCCTGGCGTCGGCCTACCACGTGCGAGCGCGGTGGAATCGGGGAGTATCGGACCTCAATTTTTTCGAGCGGACCGTCGTAAAAACGGTCTACGGCGGATTGCCGGACGCCTCGTTCGAACAGGCCGTACGAGACTTCAAACGCGCCATTGAACTGGAGGATCGGCGGTTTCATCATCTGGAGCTTGCTCGGACCTACCTGAAGATGGATCGAACTGAAGACGCGGAGGCCGAACTCCAGACGGTGCTGTCGCTCCCGGAGAAGGGACCGTTTGATGAGCGGTACAAGCACGAGGCAGAAGAATTGCTGGCGGAGTTGGAGTAAGGGCCTCGCAACTTTTCGGGGCATTTACATCGCGGCCGGAACGACGTCCGGGAAGGCCGATGGGAAGCCCGTGTATGTTCATTTGCTAATCCGTTGTGTTGCATGCCCTATTCCGCTGAAATCAGTCGTCGTCAGCCCACGGCCTTTCTCTTCTTGCTCGATCAATCGGCCTCGATGCAGGATTCGTTCGGAGGGGCCGAGAAGAAAGGCGATGCGGCCCCGAGCAAGGCCCGCGTGCTGGCCGATACGGTGAATCGTCTCCTCCAGAATCTGGTGCTCCGCTGTGCGAAGGAGGAAGGCGTGCGCGATTATTTTCACATCGGGGTGATTGGGTACGGCGAGCGCGTACAGCGCCTCGTGCAACCGACCGACGAGTTTGAGTCGGGGACGGGACTGGTGCCCATCAGCCACCTCGCCGATCGACCGCGCCGGATGGAACAGCAGGTCAAGGAGGTGGCCAACGGGGAGGGCGGCACCACCGAGAAGCGCGTGAAGACGCCCGTCTGGTTCGACCCGCAGGCCAAGAACGGCACGCCGATGTGTCAGGCGCTCGACCTGGCTGCGCAGACGGTACGCACCTGGATTGACGAGCACCCCAATAGCTTTCCGCCTGTGGTGCTCAACGTCACCGATGGCGAGGCCACCGACGGCGAGCCGCTCCGCTACGCGCAACAGCTCCGCGAGTTTGCAACCGACGACGGCGAGGTGCTCCTCTTCAACGTGCACCTGTCGGAGTCGGAAGCCACGCCCGTCGAACTGCCGTCGAGCCGCGCCGAGCTGCCCCCAGAAGACGAATACGCGGAGACGCTCTTCCAGATGTCGAGCCGACTGCCCTTCTCG
>CAYOWD010000294.1:0-5186 GCA_964407535.1 uncultured Salinivenus sp.
TGGCAAAGTAGGCGGCGTGCGGCCCGCCGTAGCCCATCGGCACGCCGAAGCGCTGAGTGGAGCCGAAGACCACGTCCGCGCCCCATTCGCCCGGGGCCTCCAGGAGCGTAAGGCTGAGCAGGTCCGCGGCCACCGCCACGTAGGCGTCGGCGTCGTGGGCGCGCTCCGCCACGTCGCTGTAGTCGCGCACGGCGCCGTCGGTGGTGGGGTACTGAAGCACGCAGCCGAACACGTCGTCGCCGAACACGAAATTGTCCGGGTCCTCCACGACCACGTCGATGCCGACCGGCTCGGCCCGTCCCTTGACTACCGCGATGGTTTGCGGATGGCAGTGCTCGGACACGAAGAACGTCGAGGCATCGCTGCGCCGGTCCACGCGGTTGAGCATGAGCATCGCCTCGGCCGCCGCCGTGGCCTCGTCCAGCAGGGAGGCGTTGGCAATCTCCATCCCCGTCAGGTCGATGGTCATGTCCTGGAAGTTGAGGAGCGCCTCCAGGCGGCCCTGCGCGATCTCGGCCTGATAGGGGGTGTACTGCGTGTACCAGCCCGGATCCTCCAGGATGTTGCGTTGAATCACCGGGGGCGTGTGGGTGCCGTGGTAGCCCATCCCGATGAATGAGCGCCAGTGTTCATTCTTCTCGCCCGCCTGTTGCGCCTCGTCGAGCACCTGTTCTTCGGTGAGGGCCTCGGGCAGGTCGAGTGCCCGCTCGGTCCGAATCGTGTCGGGAATCGTGGCGTCGACGAGTGCGTCGAGCGAGTCGTATCCAATCGCATCGAGCATCGCATCGCGTTCGTCGGACGAGGGGCCGAGGTGCCGGTCCGCGAACGCGTCGGAAAAGGAAAGGTCGATGGCCATAGGCACAGACGTTGGATCAGAGGAAAACCACCGGAAGAAGGAAGTTCGAAGGGGTGTATACCTACGGGCGCACGATGTTGTGACGGATTGCTGAAAAGCTTGCAACAGACTGACGCTTCCCGAGCGAGATCCGAAGGGGCGATGGGACGTGCGACCTCAGAATACTGCCTTCACGGGGGAACGGAGCACAAGCACGGAGGCGGGGAGGCATTTGTGCTTTTGAGGATGTGTTGGGGGCTGTAGGAATCAAGTCAGAACGTGTGCGTGCTGCGCCAAAATCCAGCGTTCTGCTCGACTCATGGGGGGAGTCCCCGTCTCCGTTGACGATGACATTGGAGCAGAAGCCGAGAGTCGCCGAGGACCCGTGTTTAGCTTCAAGCGAAAACGAGGTGTAGAAACTTGTTCACGCATCGGGAGGTCCGGAATCGTTCTGTTCGCATTGAAACGCCACGCTCTCGTCGGACGGCGTCCGTCTTCACGTGTGGACACCCTCATCACGTGGACCGACACCGCTTTTGCGGTGGTATGGAGGGATACGATCCCACGCGCTGCTCGGGGAGTGGGGTTGGTGCGCGGGAGAGGCGTTTCAATGGCCGATGCGCGCATATCGATGGCGGCACTCGAAGCGAATGCCGTTCGGCTCTACACGGGGGACGGTGATTTGCTGGGAGTCGATGGGTTTGAGTCGCTAGAGCTTGTCGAGGGGTAGGAGGCGTCCGATGAGACTGTCGCCGCACCCAAGCGAATGCACACTTCTCGCCGATATAATAGATATAAAGGGGACCCCGATGCGAAGAAGCGCCCCATCGAGTTCGTCCTCACGCCTGTATCGCTGACGACCTCGCCGGACGAAGCCGTTCGGGCATTAGAGGCAGCAGGGCCCACGTCGAGGTAATGGAAGCGGGCTTGTGCTGCGGGGGAACCGGCGTCATGTCGGAAACAACAGCGGCGGGGAGCCGGGGATTGTTAGCAGACCGTCCCGTCGTCCTCAATGTAGCAGGCATCCGATTGGAATCGATCCCAGTCGTTCATGAGATCGGTCAGCTCCTCCAGGTGGGCACTCAAGTCCGCCTCGCCGGTAATGACCGAGCCGTCGTCGCGGAGAGCCGGGGTCTCCGGCACGTCGTCGGGAAGGGCGTCGCCCTCCGCAATCGTTTTGGTCTCATAGGCGATGACGATCTCGTCGAGGGTCTTCTGGATGTCGTCGGCGTGGTCGTCGTCGGGGCGGCGGTACAGCGTAATCATGGAAGACGGGATCGAGACGGGCCTACGTACGGGGGGTAGCAGGGACGAAATCGTCCACTGAGGCATACGTATGAGCCGTCGACTCATGTTTCCGGACCGGTCTCATCCCCGGCCCCGGCCCAGATGGCGGTGCATCCCCACAATCGGGGGGAAGCCAGGGCTACGTACCGCTGTACTGGGGAAGCAAGCGCCGGAAGAGGGCGGGGAAGAATCGCTTGAGGTAGACGGCGAGGAGCTCCCAGCCGCCGACATATGCTTCCGGTTTTTCCTCTTCAATGGCGTCGGCAATGACCGTCGCACACTCCTCGGGCGGGATCCCCTTCTCTTCGGCAGCGTGGCCCAGCGGCCGTCCCTTGGACGTGAGCGAGTTGGCACTCACGTTGGTACGAACAAAACCCGGGCACACCATCGACACGCCGATGTTGTCGTCGCACACCTCGGCCCGCAGGCCCTCGAACCAGCCGTGCAGGGCATGCTTGGAGGCCGCGTACGTGGACCGCAGCGGCGTGCTAAATTTGCCCACGAGGCTACTGACGACGGCGATGTGTCCGCGCTGCCGTTCTTGCATGCCGGGGAGAACCGCCTTGGCCAGCGCCACGGCGCCGAAAAAGTTCACCTCCATGATGTGGCGCACCACACTCATGTCCGTCTCCACGGCGGGGCTCCGCTGGCTGATGCCGGCGTTGTTTACGAGAACGTCGACGGGGCCTACGGTCTCCTGCACTGTCTCGGCCGCGTCCTGCAACGACGACGGCTCGGCCAGGTCGAGCGGCTGCACGACGTGATCGTTCGGAGAGGCGCACTGTTCTTGAACCTCCTGGAGCGCGCCTTCGCGACGGGACGAGAGCACGAGGTTTGCGCCGCGGCGACTGAGGGTGTGAGCAAGCGCTTTGCCGATGCCGGAAGAGGCACCGGTGATCCAGACGAGCCGATCATTGAGCAGCATAAGGTAGGAGCGGATAGGGCAAAGACTACTCACTCCGCAATCTAGAAGCGGGAAAACGCGGACTCAAGAGGGGGCAGAAATAAAAAAGGGCTTACGATGAGAAAAAAATGTGCAATTGTGACTTTTGGAGCACCGAGGGCTTTATGGTGGATGACGGAAGGTGAGAAAAAAATACGTTCTACGGGAAAAGACGTAGACGTAGATCGTACATGAATTCGTCCGCTGTATCCCTCCGGCTTGGACGTTTGTTTGGAAGAAGAACATGCACCGTTCGGCGGGGACAATCGGGGGATAGAAGGGAACGCTGCCGGAATGGAAAGACGACTCCGGAACAGAGCGTGTGGACCCCGCAAGACCCCGGCGGCACGATGGTACAAAAACACGACGTGCCGGACGGGCCAGAACGGACCGTCCGGCACGGCCTTCTGTGTCAAGTCCTCGCGTGGAAACTATGCCACTGCTAGCTGCGGGCCGGCCTCCACGATTTCGGGCGCAGCCATGTCCTCGTACCCCTCAAAGTGCTCGTTGAAGAGGCCCACGAGGTGTTCGGCTTTCTCGTCGTAGGCCTGTGGGTCGTCCCACGTATCCCGCGGCATCAGGATGTCGTTGGGGACGTTGGGGCATTCGGTCGGCACGCTGAGTCCGAAGACCGGTTCGGTCTCCTTCGGGGCGTCGAGGAGCGACCCATCGTGGATGGCGTCGACCATGGCACGGGTGTGCTCCAACGGCACCCGGTGGCCCACACCGTGCGGCCCGCCGGTAATGCCGGTATTGACGAGCCACGTGTCGGCGTCGTGCTTGCGAATTTTTTCGGCCAGCATCTCGGCGTACTTGTCGGGCGGCCACACGAGGAAGGCGGCGCCGAAGCAAGCGCTGAAGGTGGCCTGCGGTTCGTCGACGCCCACCTCGGTCCCGGCCACCTTGGCGGTGTAGCCGCTGATGAAGTGATACATGGCCTGCTCGGGCGTGAGCTTGCTGACCGGCGGCATCACGCCGAACGCGTCGTAGGTTAGGAAGATGATGTTGTCCGGATGGCCGCTCGTGGCCGGCATCTTGGCTCGGTCGATGTAGTCGATCGGATAGGACGCCCGGGTATTTTCCGTGATGGAGTCGTCCGTGTAGTCGACCTCGCGGGTCTCATCGTCGTAGATGACGTTTTCGAGGACGGTGCCGTACTGGATGGCGTTGTAAATTTCCGGTTCCTCCTCGGGGGACAGATCGATGGCCTTCGCGTAACAGCCACCCTCAATGTTGAAGACGCCGTCGTCGCTCCAGCAGTGCTCGTCGTCGCCGATGAGGTCGCGGTCGGGGTCGGCCGAGAGGGTGGTCTTGCCGGTCCCGCTGAGGCCGAAGAAGAGCGACACGTCGCCGTCGTCGCCCTCGTTGGCCGAGCAGTGCATCGACAGCACGTTTCGCTTGGGCATGAGGTAGTGCATCACCGTGAAGACGCCCTTCTTCATCTCGCCGGCGTACTCGGTGCCGAGGATGACCATTTCCCGATCCTCGAAGGACAGATCCACGCTTGTTTTCGAACTCATGTGCTTCGTCTGCCGGTTGGCGGGAAACTCGCCGGCGTTGTAGATCACGAAGTCCGGCTCCCCGAAGTTGTCCAGCTCCTCGTCCGAGGGTCGGATCAGCATGTTGTGCATGAACAGGGCGTGGTAGGGCCGGGTGCAAATGATACGCACCTTCAGGCGGTGCTCCGGGTCCCAGCCAGCAAACCCGTCCATCACGTAGATGCGATCACAGGTGTTCAGGTAGTCCTGCGCTCGCTCCTTGTTGACCTCGAACGTATGTTCGTCAATCTCCATATTGATGGGGCCCCACCAGATGTCATCTTCGCTGTCAGGGTGGCGCACGATGCGTTTGTCGGCCGGGCTGCGCCCCGTTTTTTCCCCGGACCCAATGCGTAGGGCGCCACTGTCGACGATCGCGGCGGTGGGGTCAAAGTGAATGGCTTCCTCGTAGAGACGAGCCGGATTGGCGTTGCGCAGCACGGTGTCGGCGCTGATGCCGTACTGGGTGAGGTTGAGGGTAGACATACGTGAATCGAACTTATTGAAAAAGAAGGTGTGCGCGGAGGACTCACAGAATAGTACACTGGTCGTTGAAAACATATGCTCGTATGAGGACACCGAC
>CAYOWD010000295.1:0-5184 GCA_964407535.1 uncultured Salinivenus sp.
CATAACTGAACACGGTTCACACCAGAGCGAAGAAAATGTTTTACGTACTTTCTCACGGATCGGTAAAACGGGTGTCGGGGTATGAGGAAGCAGACACGGCCCCCAGAGGTCGCACGGCCCACAAACATTTTGGTGGAATGCGGGCGCGGGCGGACCAGCGTACGGACGCGGAGACGCAGTGGCAGGAGCTGCAGGCCGACTGGCCGCTGGAATCGCCGTCAAACCGACCGTGGGCAACCTATACGACCTGTGCGACGGTAGAGGCCGATGTCAAGGCCCAGACCGGCGTCTTTTTTCGAGGGGGACGGATGGCGGGCGATGTCCATCACGTCACGGCCTACGTTGAAACCGGGACGTCCCTGGACACAGAGGACGCCCTGGGGGGCCTGCCGGCGGAGCAGACCTCCAATACATTCCGGTTCGAAAACTGGCGGCGGGTTGAGATTGAAGGACACTGGAAAGTGGGACCGAATGCGACCGATCTCGACCTGAAGGCCCTCAACGCCGAATACAACAAGGCCGCTATGGAGATCGTGCCCACCTCCAATATGACGAAGGAGAACGCACGCGAAAAATGGCTTAAAATTATAAAAGCGGCAATAAAGTACCGAAAGAAAAATAATTTATTTACAAGAAATGCAGTGAAAGGAACATCGGACAAGCACTTAGTGGGGTTTAAAAAGTACGAAAAATACAGAGGAAGCTCTCTTTTTGATTTCTCAGAAAAAAATTCCGAAAAGGGTTAAAGAGTTTTTTCGCCCCCCAAGTAAAGAAGAATACCTACGTAAGTGCAAAAGAGAGGCTTTTTTGATAGTCAAAATTACGTCTAGAATGATAATGACGACAGAAAAAGGTGAAAAAATACAAATATACAGTTTTGGCGATACTTATCTTCACAATAAGAGTAGGGAGTTAGGTGGGATTCCGGTAGGATTTTCAGATTACTTTTGCTTTGGGTCGCAAGGGGGCGGGGTGGTCTATTTGTTCAAAGGAAGCGATACGCGTATACTTATGCATGAGATGGGACATGTTCTATTTCTCAATCACGCCCCAAATCTTCTTTCTGGTACCGATAAACAGCCCGCGGAATATAAACCCAATGAGCATAACGAAGAGGAAGCCTGTATCATGTCCTACGATCCGAACGAAAATGGACTCTGCGGCTTGTGTATATTGAAGTTGTCGGGATGGGACGACACGAAAATCAATAAAGATGGGAGTATTTCATCGTAGGATGCAGGGCGACTGGATTGGGCGCCGGGCCGGTTTCCGAGATGGACGAAAAGCATACGAGGACCATACACGCAATGCGGCAGA
Source organism: uncultured Salinivenus sp. (assembly GCA_964407535.1). Classification (GTDB taxonomy): domain Bacteria; phylum Bacteroidota; class Rhodothermia; order Rhodothermales; family Salinibacteraceae; genus Salinibacter. The sequence continues at coordinate 1,318 of CAYOWD010000295.1, forward strand.
ATGGGCACGTGCATGCAGATGCGGTCACGACCTTCTTCGATGGTCAACACGCCGAGTTTTTTGTGGTCACGGCGGCGCCGGGGACCCGTGAACTCGTTACGACGGAGTTTTATGAACAGCGTCCGGGGGGAATGCGACCGTTGAAGCAGGTCAACTGGGGCGTCGCTGTGCCGGCGGCTGATCTTTTTGCTGCCACCAGCGGGCTTCAGCGAGATGTGGTTCAGGCATTCTGGATTGGGGGACGGACAGAGGAGGCGCTTCATGCGCTGTCGATCTTTCAGGAGCAGCCGATTGTGGTGGACGTGGAGCCGCGTGATGAGCTCATCGATCCGGCCGTGGTTCGGCCGAGCGGACAGATGGACCAGTATTTCTGGCGGCCCGGAGCGGAGACCTGGAGCCTCTGTCGACATGTGTTGACCGGAGAGGGGGGCACGTCCGGCATTGTGGAGACCCACCGCCTGCTCCAGACGCCGACGCCCCCCGTGCATTCGGCGGTCGCTCCGGTTCCGGGCGACGATGCGGGGCGGGTCGTGGTGGCATGGGGGGCACAAGCGGACGAGGCCCTCATCCTCCGCGCCGTTCTGCAGGACGAGGAGGGAGGGCACCGAGCGCGAGAGCGGACCCTGCACGACACGAAGTTGCTGTCCCCCCAGCGATTGGCGCTGCACGTCGGCCCGGACGCGACGACGGCCCGGCTCGGCGGGACCATTGCGCTCTTCGGGGGGCGGACGGGGATTGTGGACGCGCAGTTTGATTTCGCAGGCGAGGAGACGACCGTAAACGTCACCGCGCTCCCGCAACCGACGGAGGCTCCGCTCCACGCCACGCAGGCGATGTATTACCAGGGACCTCGTGTCCCCCAGTGTGTCGTGGGGATGCTTGACAAGGAGGGCACGCTTGCGATTGGGGGGCCGGGGCGGGAGACGACACAGGTTCTTCGTCGGGAGGTACCGCTCACCTATGACCTTTCCTTCGTGCCCTCTGCGGGCGTATGCTACGAGGCGCAAGTGACCGCGGAGGGCGACGTCGACCTCGTTCCGCTTTCGTGAGCCCCCGTGATCCCGAACTTGGCAGGCGGATTCGGGCGGAGAGGGGACCGCCCGGGAGGCCGGATCGGCTCGGTCGGCGGTCTGGTCGACGAACGCCCGGCGTACGCTGTCTCCCGATTTGGGGGCAAACGGCCACGATTCATCTCAGGGAAGCGTTTGACGGACGTGTAGGCCACGTGTACATTGATTCTCCACCACAAATACAAATTGACGTGGTGAGCCCGGACGGGACGCCCGTTCGCCATGCGGTGCCTGCCGTTCCGCGTTCCCGATCGGAATCTGTTATGCACTCGTCGCAGTCCATGTCGTCCGATTCGTCGTCCCCCGACCCGTTGGCCCCGGCCCGCAATGGCTTTCTGGACGTGATCGACGCCGTGCCGGCGTCCGCGTACGTCGGCATAGATGCGTTGGAGGACCTGCCCGGCGCGGTGTATTTTCCCACCCTCCGCTGGGTGCGGCGCTTCTTCCGGGAGGCGCGCTCGCCGCTGCAGCAGTCGGACGTGGAATGGGCCTATCATTGTGCCCGCCGGGACGCGGACGCCGTTGACTTTGACCTGCTGCGGCACCGGTACGCGGTGGACGGCGTGTCGGTCACGATTATCGAGTGTGCGGGGTTTCTGTACGCCGAGGTGGCGGCGGAGGCGATGTCGGACGAGGCCGCGCCGCCGGTCGAGCGGCTGGCGTCGGTTGCCACCTTCCTCCTGTCCCCGACGGCGGGGCCGTTTTCGTTCGCCCCCATTGCGGGGGAGGAGGCCCGCCGTAGCTTTTCGACAAATCCGCAGGGGCGCTTCGAATCTATGACGACGTGGACGGATCGCATTGACGGGGTGGTGACGCGTCGGACGGTCGGGGTGGTGTTGTACAAGGTGTCCATCAAGCACAACGACATTTTGAAGCACCGCGCCCGCTGGATCCCGGACTGGTTTCGAGAGGACGACGAGGTCTCCTGAGGGGGAATCCCAAATCCGGTGGAAGGATTCGGGTTCGTACGTACGTAGGTATGAAGGTATGTACGTGAGCCCCAATCGCTTGTGCCTATACCGATTTTTCTGTCTTCCTGAACTGTGCAGACGGATTTGGTATGGAAGGGTGTATCCGTGCCTGTACGGGCCGATCGTATACGGTAAAGGCAGATCTTCCGATCTGGGTGCAAGACATTGTGTTCGAAAACGCCTATGAGAATATGTACAGGGAGATGGAGGCGGGGCCGTGGGGGGTGGGGAAATGGGGAAATTCGGGGCGCAGATTGGATCGCGTATGGGAGCGGGAAGGGGAAAAGAAGGCGGCCGTCCTTGGATGCAAGCGGGATTGCGAGATGGTTGTGAGGGTCGTGCTGGAGGTCGGACCGCTTCCGGCTCCCCTGAAGGGACGACTGATTGGAGAGCCGCTGGGGGAATTTGGGGCGGCCTTCCGGTTTACGTCCGACCTCTTCGTTCTCACCGAGGAAGAGCCGGAAAAAGAAATCCGGGTGACGGGCGAGGAGCGGTTGCCGAACTGGCCCACGCAGCTCCGCGGGTCGATTCAGTGGATGTTTCGCCCGGAGCGAAGAGGAGGGCGGAAAGTACCGACGAAACCGCTGTGCACGTCGGGGCCGCATACGGTGTTTGTGACGTTTGACGCCCCCGTAGACGAAGGCGAGGAGGAAGATGGGGGCACACCCCCCCGTATGCAGGAGGCCACGAGACGGGCGATGGAAATCGGGCCCACCGATCCGGTTGACTTCATTCGCCGGTTATTTGCCAACTTCCCGAGTCACGTCCTGAACTTTGAGGATTTGTCGGCGGACAAGCAAGAGAAGATACAGTCGCATCCGGACCTGGGTCGGTATATGCAACAGGTGGATTGGCCGCAATTTTTGCATGTCGACAAGGAGGAAGAAGAGGTGGAGCGGTGTCGGGAGGAGCAGGGACGGACATGGCCGCTTGCGGAACTGGAGGAATTCAGCGGCGAGTGCCAGGCCATCGTCCGGTTTATCCGCGGTATTCTCACGCAGCTGGGCGTCGGGAGGGCGTTCGGCGAATCGGTGAGCATATGGTACGTGACGGCCGATGCAAGGGAGCCCTACCGGCCCATCATTAAGGATGTCCCCGTTCACTGCAGAGGGCCCCGGCCGCAGCAGCGGTACATGTTCGTTGATCGTCCCGTGGAGAACCGCGTGTACCGTCCGGAGGAGTTTTCGTCTCTCCGTATCAGTACGTTTGAGGCGTTTTTGCGGTATCGGTACCGGGAAGGGGGGAGCGCGTACCAGGCCTGGTACTCGGGCGGGGCCGCCCATTTAATGGCGTCGGGCCGGATCAGCAATGTCCCGCAGAAGGAGGAGGGGGAGACGGTGGAAGATCAACTTCCGACGGCATTTACGCGGACGCTCCTCAACGCGTTTTCGGCCCTCGTTGAGTACGAGATGATTGCGGTAGGCGGAACCTTCGGATACCGGATCAACCGACACTGGTCGTATTGACGGCGGGAGCCGAGCGGGGGGGAGTGGGAGGCGAGGGAGACGGGGACGGATGCCCTCCGGGCGGGACGACAGCAGGGAGAGGCAAGAAGAGCAAGGCGACCGTTTGCTGCTGGGGGAGCCTCCAGCGTCAGCCGTCCGACAGTACGCCCATCGGCGGCGCGCATCTCGCGAGGGGGAAGGGCGAGCGAGGCCAAACGATCATTGACCATTCATTCGGAGGACGTGCAGTATGAAAGGGTGTATACGTGCCTGTACGGGCCAATCGCATACGATACAGGCGGAGCTTCCGGTCTGGGTGCGAGACATTGTGTTTGAAAACGCCTATGCGAACATGTACGAAGAAAAGGGGGCGGGGCCGTG
>CAYOWD010000296.1:0-5176 GCA_964407535.1 uncultured Salinivenus sp.
GTTCACTCCTGTGCAGCGGAATACAGGCGCATGCTCCTCCGAAGGTCAGAGACTAGCTCATCGTAGGTTCGAACGAAAACGTGCGTCGAGTTGACAATGACGCGCGATCGAAACCACCGAAGACGATCCCATTCTCGCTCCGAGAGAGACGAACTTCGACCGATCACGAGTATGGTGAAGAAGTCCGGATTCGCGTGGCCGAAATCCTGACGCAGCGCTGTGTCGGAGGCCCGTTGGTCGAGTTCGTAGAGCCAGTCGACGAGCTGATTGAAGCCGTCACTGAACCGACGACTCCAGTGCGATGTCACGCGTCCGCGATCTTCAAACACGCTGTCCGGCCCCGCATCCTCGAGTTCCACAAGAGTGTAGGCATTCGCCTCGGCATCCCCAACCACGAGATCGGCTCTGTACGTGCCTAAAAAGTCATATTCAAAGGCAAGCCGATCCGGGGCGTTGTTTTCAGAATGGAAAAGCCCCAGTGCCGCGGAGAGGTGTCGGTGATTTCGGAAGGCGGGGAGAAGCTGGTTCTGTTCCGAAAGAACCGTCTCCGTGTCCAGTAAATCGTCCAACGCCGCCAGTTCATTCGTAGCAGCATCGAGCGAAAACGAAAGCTCCTCAAGGGGCGTCATGAAGCGATTAGTCGCGGTTGCGGGCCGCACGGAAGTGTTCCAGCCGCTTCTTCGGGGCCACATGGAGAACGCGCAGGTGGGTGCCTCGATCTGTCACGAAGGCCCGGTACCGTTTGCTGACGCGAACCAGCCACACGGGGCCGTCCTTCTCTCCCCTCGCTTCGTCGGGAAGACGTCGGACATCAGAAGCGGGGAGCCCGTCGATTCCGCCACGCTCCAGGGTTTCCACAAGCTGGTCGAAGTGCTGCCGCTCGGCGGGCGGAAGCGTATCAACGGCGGGCGGGACGGTGTCATCAAGGCGGACGACTCGGCTCATGGAAACTGTCGTCGTTTGGGAAGGAAGCGAACAGGTTCCTCAAATTCGAACTAGATGAAAGCAGACGGGATCCGGCAACGATTTCCCATAACGAGGAATGATTTGCGGGAAGAATTCGGAGGCGGCCGTCTCCGATCAACGGATCCAACGGTTCGGAGTCGGACATCCACGAGTTACACCACCGGGGTCCACGGGCGGTTCACCGTTGAAGGGAAAAGCCGGCGCGAGGGAGAACGTACAAGGACGGGGACATATTCTTGGCCGGCGTGCGCTAAGACCGGAACGGGCGAGGGGCATGCTCCAGCGAGTGCATCGTCAGGATGTGGAAACAATGCTAGTTGGACGCTTAGCCTCCACATTGAAAAACGCCATTCCATTCGTCATATCCTGCAACCAGTCGCCCCACTTTTCATCGAGAGCTATGAGCCGATCTACAGCACATTTGGGTGCAAGTCGTGTCTGTATATAGAGACCAAGGTAACGACCGGATTTGGCTTCGGGATCAGTGCGAACCTCTAGACGCAAACTCGCGCCTGGGAAAAATTCAGGAATGACTCTGGATAAATGCCGAAGTACCGTTAGCACCCCCTCGTGTTTATCCAGCCAGTCCCTCGTCCCCCGACTGTCGGAGTAGACTCTCATGTACGATCCGGTGGTTACGAATCGGAGCTTGAAGCGGCCTCTTCCTGCAACCATGCTTCCACAATGGGCTTGAAGCTCACGCTTGGAAGATGGAGAACGGGATCCGGTCCAGGGTCGGTTAGTTGCCGCAGATGAACGCGAGCATTCCCGTACAACATGGTAAGTCCGTTCACGAGAAGAAGCTTGTCTGCTTCTTCCGAATCGTCTGGTTTCTTCCCCTCCATCCACATAAACTGTCCGACGAGAGTGGCGTGTGCCTTGTGAAATACGTGCTCCCTCGCCTCGTCCGGAATCGCCTCCTCATCTTCATTCACGTGCAGCTCGAGCTCCACCTCGTACACCTCTTCTTCCACCTCCTCGGTGGGCCGGATCTCCATCCCAAATCCAAGCGCTCCCCCAGCACTCTCCGGGACGTTCTCAACAGAAGGGTGAAGCCGCTCCAAAGAGAGGGACTCAATGTGATAATCGAGCAACTGAAAGGGCGCTGCAAAATCCATTTACTGATCTCCCTCTGTGTGCACGTTGGTGTCATTACGGTCGCCGCCGCGTTGAAACATAAAACCTCCGAGGAATTGCTCAATCACCTGGATTCGCTGTTTCGAAGACGGCCCCTCGCACGAGCTTCGGGACTTGCCTCCGGACGGAATCGGCATTTCCGTATACTGCTCGTCCACTTCGTACCGACGCCGCCGGGTCGTCGACTGAACGGAAGACGACTCCGGAACGGCCAGAATGTCATCCCCTAGGGCCTCTTCAAACTCGGCAATAGTCTTGAGTGTCAAATTCACCCCACCGCCGAGCACACGGCTAATGTACGACGGCTTTTTCTCCATTTCCTCCGCCAATTCTTCCTGAGTAAGGCCCTGCTGTTCTTTCAATTCACGAATACGCGCAACGACCTCGTCGTTTTTTCGGTAGAAGCGTTTCTCCGCCGAGGGGGTCTGCTCGACATCTCGGCGAAGACGACTTTTGTGGGTGCTCATAATCGGGGATCCTGTTGTTCAAATTCGAGAGCGCCCTTCAACCGACATCCGCCTTGCTCAAACCACGTTGCCCTGACATCGAGAGACTTTTGTAAGCGGTCGTCTACGTACTCAAGTTCATTGACCGCTCGGCAGAGCCGGTCGTCCTCCTGAAAGGTTCGAGTCGTCTTAACACCTCCGTAGCCCGCGATGAGGACATCTCGCCGTCGGACGCAATAGAGGCGAAGTTGAGGAGGATAAGGGGTTTCAAACTCGTCTTTTTCGTCTTCCGGGTAGGGGGCAAAAAGCGCCTCCACTTCGCGCTCGCCCCGAAACCAGTGCCGACGATACCCGTGGCGCTGGTCTACCCCATCAAGCAGTCGCTGCTCAAGCCGGAAAAAGTCCGGATTTTCCCAAACCTCATCGTCATCCAGAAATCGATCGAGCTCGTTTCGATCGCGATCTTCGTGATGAAACGTGTACAGACCTCCTCCTGGACCGGATTCGTACAACACGATTCGAAAGCCGAAGTTCACTCGTACGTGAATTTAGGTCGTGAGAGATGCCAAATTCAAGCGATACGTGTACCCAAAAGTAATCCGGAAACAAACTGCCCCGTGAGTATGCCTGTGAAATCCGCCTTCTGAATTCGCAATACGAGCCAGCAACTTTGGGGAACAGTTTCGTGTCTCAAGAAACTGTTCACACAAAACTAGCGATTCTCCAAGGAGATTCGAAGGACCAATTGGGCGAACTTGAGCATCCTCTACCACTCGATCAGGGAATGCCCTGACCGAGCGATAGCGAGCAAGGACGTGCTCTTGGAATGCGGTCTCATTCTCAATGCCCCTGGGCGTTTTCGCTCAGTACCAATTCGTGAGACGGATTGGTACCGCCCTACATTCACTCTCGGTTCGCTCAACTACGGTTTGACGCCCCGCCTCCAACCCCTATCTTGTGGATGTCGGATCGCGCCCGCTTTGCGACCGCCCCTCCCCTCCCCAACGCACCACGCGCTACACCCAACGCCCCATGCCCACCCTCGACTGGATCGGCAAAGACGCCGTCGTCAACCACCACCGGGACGTCCCCTTCCACCTGCTGGAAGAGGACGAGGACCGCGCCGTGGGCACGCCCGACACCGACAACCTCCTGGTGGAGGGCGACAACCTGATCGCCCTCAAGGCCCTGCTGCCCCACTACGCCGGGCAGGTCGACTGCGTCTATATCGACCCGCCCTATCCTTCGACGAGGACTACCCGTACCGGTCGCTGTACGACGGCGACTACCAGTTTGCCAAGCACTACTACGACGCCGTCGGCCAACTCAACGACCGGGAGGCCGACTGCGCCTTCTTCCTCGATCGGCAGCCCGAAGTCGCGTACTGGGTGCGCAACCTCGCCCAGAACCGAAAACACGGATTCTGGCTCCAAACCGCCTCGGGCAAGTTCTATCCCGACCTCGTCTGCAAGCTCACCGACGGTAGAACGCTCGTCGTCGAGTACAAAGGCACGCACCTCAGGGGCGGGCCCGACGCCACCGAGAAGAAAAACGTGGGCGAGGTCTGGGAAAAGCAGTCGGACGGCCGCTGCCTGTTCGCTATGGTCGGGAAGAACGACTACGAGCAGACGATCCGTTCTCTTCTGCCGTAATTCCATTCTCTCCGACCTCCCCCTCAGGCATCTTGTCTCGATTTACCGATCGGTGAGGATGTCTGAAAACGACACGGCGATCACATCTTGCTCTATGGGAAGCAAAGGCGACATGCGGTGCACGTCGGAGCGGCCTCCATGCATCCATGCCTCCATTCATTCCGGGCAGCACGGCGGCTCAACGGCAACAGGGCCGCCTGCGTCCTCGGATGTGCTCCACCACACGATCGCCCTATGCAAGCGATTCCCCTCGGCACAGGCGCCCCGAATGTCCGTTGGAACACCGACAGTCTGTTGAAAATCGCCCATCGTCCCATGCTCGACGTCGAAAAGCACATTGTGACCGACGAAGACGGCGAGCCCGTCGCCGTGCAGGTCGACTACGCGGACTGGCTGAAGATCGAGCGCCGGCTCGCCGATTCTTCCTCCGATGACACTGCCGAAACGGAGGAACGTCTTTCCCTCAAAGAGCTCTCGGAAAAAATCCGTCCCCATTGGACAGGGGGCGACGGGCTTGAGTATCAGCGGCGCATTCGCGCCGAGTGGGAACGCTCTTGGGAGGATCCCGAGGAGTAATCTCCCATGCCCTCGTTCCTTCTCGACTCGGTGATCGTCATCGATTATCTCAATCAGATTCCCCAGGCGCATTCGTTCCTCGACGAGTACGCTGATGATTCCGTTCTCTCTGTCGTAACCGCCGCTGAAGTGCTTACGGGCGTAGAAGAGCAAGGCGAACCGGTGGTACTCCAGTTTCTCGACCGATTTTCTTTGCTCAGCGTGGAGTCGAATTCTGCCTTGCGTGCCGCCCGCCTCCGCCGCCGGTATGGGTGGCATCTTCCCGATGCGTTTCAGGCGGCTGTGGCACGCGAACACGACCTCCGGCTCGCCACTCGTAATACGAACGATTTCGACCCGGAGACCCACGCGTTCGTCCATGTGCCGTATCGGTTATCGCCCTCCTGATATTTCTCAGTA
>CAYOWD010000297.1:0-5131 GCA_964407535.1 uncultured Salinivenus sp.
CGTCACTCATGGGCGTGGAGAAGAAGAGTGAAGAAGCATGAGACGCAGGGAATACGGATACAGCCTTCGGGGGATTGAGGTTGCACCGAGCATCCCAATGCCGAAGCGCTATAACGATCAAACTTAGCTCGCGAAGGGCCGGGAAACGGTCCGGCATCTGACACACCGGTAAACCCAAACAGGTATCGAAGTATCCATTCGCTTGCATGGTCACTTCCGATTAGCGAAGGCGAATCGCTATACCCAAAACGCCTGAAATTGGCACTGGTCCTTCGTCAGATACGGTGGTGGTTATGCCGCAAATACCGCGGACTTTACACCTCTCCTAGCGAGAAATCGTTAATGTTAGTGTGTTGTCTCCCTCAGTGACTCGTCTTTCGAAGACATACTCATTTCTGAGGATGGTCACTACGAATTGAACTGTCTCGGGCACGTCGGTGATCCCCCCCTGTCTGTTGCCATTCTCATCCCTCAATTCGATTTCTGGAATGTCGTAAAGCGCGGGAAAGCGAGCCGGGCTTTCTGTAGAGACAACCCCATCTTCAGAGGTCGATCCTATTTCTGCGGCGTTGGAAGTCCCCTGAGCCAAAATGACGTAATCAGTGCTGCGAGCGACAGTATTTCCGTCCGTTTGTGCCCGGCTATGAATCAAGTACAGTCCATCACCAACCTGCCTGCTTGATCTCGGCCATTCGTACGTGTAGCGACCAACATCGTCCAGCTGTCCATCCACGACTGTAGACACTTCTTCACCGTTGAGCAGATAAGCGGTCGATTTAACGTTGGATGGGTCAGCTATTCTCAACTCCAGGATCCCCGGCGTTGAGGAAGTCGGATTCGGATAGATTGGGTCGATTTCCGTAGACTCAGGGTCCGGTAGCCTTACCGTTATCGTATCTAGCGGAGTCTCAGTTCCATCTGCCTGCACGAGACGGTAGTTATATTTATTTCCAGGCTCTGGATCCCTGTCTCGGAATCTGTAGGTCCCCTCACCTCCCTCGACAAATCCTATCTGCTCGAATGGTCCATCTCCCTTACGGTCGATGTAATATCCAGAAGTCGGTCCATCTTCCTCCTCAATCGTCCACGACAAGACCACCTCACTCCCGTTTTCCACATGAGCTTTGAAGGACGAGACAACTGTCGAGTTTTTAGGAGAGACTTTCTTTTGATTCGACAATTTATTCTCCATACAACTGGTTTCATAACAAGGACGCACTCCTACCTCAACACCTTCAATCGGTTCACCTTCCTCATCTTCAACGCGAACCTCCAAGGAAAACGAGTCTGGACCCTCAGGGAAATCATCAAATTCGTTACCGCCGTCGTTACCACCAAGCGAATCGCAGCTAAGTAGTAGCGCCAAGGGGAGAAGGCAAAATAGGACAGCTATTCTGGAGACCATTGGAGAAGTCGTGCTGTGAATGTTAAGGATAATTAACCCAACAGCAATTCAAGGCATTGCTTTATCTGTACAGGGACCGTGTTGCTGCTGTCGAAGCCGACATATCATTGCTGGTAGAGACTTCTATAAAACCTGTCTGACTAACGCCCCGGTTGAATGGCAACGCCCACGCGGCATAACGGTCAAAGCTCACCGGCGGTGGAAACGCCAAGCCTCGCAGCGAGCAGCGGAGACGCAGCGGTCAACTCAAGGCGCACCCGGACACCGTCCGGTGCAGCGCGTGGTTATGTAGGCACCTATGGGTTTAGCTTCAAATCATACGATCCCCCATTATCAATCGTTCGAAAAAGCTCGACAGCAGCATCCGAATACTTGTGTGATATAGACTTTTTGCCAACACGTATTGCCACGTGATACCGGTTATCGCTCTGCTTGATATTAATTCCGGTGTCATCTTCGATTGAATTCATCATCTCATTAACTGGATACCAATGATCGTATCCTATCTTTTCAGCAACCTGTGTAATTGAGTAAGGAAAGTTGGCATTAACTGCAGACGGGTCGTTCAGAGTCGTGATTCCGTAGATTTTCGCTAGGCCTGCTTCTTCTTGTGCAGCCCTCTCCAGCGTATCGTAGTCTACTTCAATGGTCTTCTTCGGTATGTCATGGCGAACCAACTTGTAAGTTCGAGCCATCAGCGCTCGCAAAATTTTCGGATTTACCTTGTCAATTGCACCATCCGATACGAACGCGTCGAAAACCCACTCGAAGGAAGAAGCAGTTATGTTCTTAACGCGCACACTTCGGTTCTCACCCACAGGAATGAGTGTTTCTTTTGGAGGGGAGTCAATTGTTTCTGCATTCGGATCCCACTGTAAGAGATAGATATTTGGGATCAGGTCACCTCCGGCAGACAGAATTTCGTCGATATCAGATATAATAGCTTTAATATTAGGGTCCGAAGCGCTATACCCCACGAACAACAGAGGATGCTCAGCAAAATACGTCAACAGCTTTGCGCTCAAATACTTTTTCCTTGTTTCAAATTCGTTGTAGTCATCGCGAGTTAAGACAATGCTCTCTGGTTCGGAGTAGCAACCATGTATCTTGAACAACTCGCCGAAACTTGCGTGACTTGTTCGTAGAATCTTTTGACCTATGACTGGCTCGTAGTCCGGAAATATCAGCTCCAGTAGGCCATCGTAATTTGTAGTAACGATAGCATGTGGACGAATCTCTCTCAATCTTTGGATTTCAGCAGAGTGGTCATCCGAGTCGATATTATCAACTGAGCTGGGGACTAGATCGTCGAATATCTCAGCTACTCGGTGTTTGATGTAGACACTAGATGAGAAGGAATCTTCAAACAGCTCTTCAGGAAAGTTGTCCCTCCCATCACCCCAGGCCCACTCTTTGTATAACTCCGAGAATGCCTGCCCAACGTCAATAGGGTTCTCATGAGTCTGCTTGAAGTAGGCATACTCTCGTTTGATCTCCGGGCATTCTGTTGCTAACCGATTAAGCAAAGCATCCCAGTTTGGCCCATCTACATATCGAATGGGGAGCCCAGAACCCACAAACAAAATCGGCTGGCATGCCATTTTCTGGAGTTGTCGAGCGATATCCTTGGTGATATCGCTTTTGTATCGATCGTAGTTTACTTCCACGTGATTGGTGCTGTCTATTTACTTAGGATGAGTAGCCTACATAACTTGTAATTATATGAATACCATCAGCATGACACGCCAATGTCAACCCCATAAACCTCTGGCTCGGCTCATCTTCCGGCCTCGACGGGCGTACTATGTCAAAGCGGTGAACATCGTGCAATATGACGCGTCCCCGTCCCCCTCCGTCCGTGAGACATGCCCACGAATATAGTTCAGCAAAAACCGATCCAGCACCCGCCGGCCATCGTCCCAACGCAGCGCCGCGGGCCTGTGCCCTCCGTCTCCGGGATCGGCACCGCCCGCAGCGGGCCCCGTCACAGGAGCGGCCGCGGGCGACGAGCCCCGGCGCCGCCGACAGACCGTTCCCCCCCTCCGTGTCCCCTCCATCCATGTCGGTGTGCGGAGCCCGAACGGGGACGCCGCAGATGAGCGAGATGGGCGCGCGCCCCTCGAACTGGAGCAGAACCGCCTCCTTGCCTTGACCCTACCCCCGCTGTACCCTACCCTAAGAACAGGGCGCGAGGGCCCGCCACGACACTTTCTCCCCGTATCGGTCTCCCTTCATGAGTGCTGCCTCCGCTCCACAAACCGCCGTCCTCGTGGATGGCTGCCGGCTTCCCTTCCAGCGATCCGGCACCGGCTACGTCGACCTGATGGGCTACGACATGGGGCGCATGGTCCTGCGCGGCCTGCTCACCCGCACCGGCCTCCCCCCCGAGACCCTCGACCGCGTGGTCCTGGGGTCGGTCATTCAGGACGTGCAGACGAGCAACGTCGCCCGCGAGGCCGCCCTGGCGGCGGGCATCCCCAACGACGTCCCCGCCTTCACGGTCACCATGGCCTGCATTTCCAGCAACCAGGCCCTGACCAGCGGCGTCGACCTCATCCGCGCGGGCCTGGCCAACCGCGTGATTGCCGGCGGGACGGAAACCCTCAGCGACCCGCCGGTGCGGCTGCCTCGTCCCCTCCGCAAGCGCCTCTTCAAGGCCCGCAAGGCCAAGGGGCCCAGGGACTACGTGGAGCTGCTGGAGGGCCTCAACCCGGGCGACATCGTGCCGCAGGCTCCCTCAATCGAGGAGTTTTCCACCGGCGAGGTGATGGGCGAAAGCGCGGACAAGCTGGCCGCCATGTTCGGCGTCTCGCGCCGCGCGCAGGACGAGTACGCGCTCCGGTCGCACCAAAAGGCCGCCGCGGCCCGGGAGGCCGGGTGGCTCGACGAGGAGCTTTACACGGCCACCGCCCCACCCGATTTCGATCCCATCACGACCGACAACGTGATTCGGGACGACACCTCCCTCGACCAGTTGCGCGACCTTTCCCCGGCCTTCCTCAAGCCCTTCGGCACCGTTACCGCCGGCAATTCCTCCGCCCTCACCGACGGCGCCTCTGCGACGCTGCTCATGGCGCAGGAGGTGGCGGAGGCCGACGGCTATACGCCGCGAGCGGCCCTCCGCGACTACACCTATGTGGCGCAGGATCCGGGCACGGAGTTGCTGCTGGGCCCCGCCTACGCCATCCCGGAGGTCCTGGACGACGCCGGGCTGTCGCTCGACGACATCGATGTCATCGAGCTCCACGAGGCCTTCGCCGGGCAGGTCCTCGCCGTGCTCGAAGCCCTGCAGTCCGACACCTTCGCCGAGGACAATTTGGAGGACCGCAGCTCGGCCGTCGGAACGGTCGAGATGGATCGCCTCAACGCGTGGGGCGGGTCCCTCTCGCTCGGCCATCCGTTCGGGGCCACCGGCACGCGCCTCGTCACGACGGCGGCCCATCGCCTGGAGGTCGAGGACGGCCGCTGGGCCCTCGTCGCCGCCTGCGCCGCCGGGGGCCAGGGCCACGCCCTGCTCGTCGAACGACTGTCGTAATATGTCGATGACTTGTGTACCTGCCTCCAACCGCCCGAAATGGCCCCCACCGTCGCTCCAAGAAATCTGCGGGCCTTTTTGAGATTAATTGCCGGACACCACCCACACGAGAAGGGCTCCGAGGGAACGACAGAAAGATCCCACCGGCCTCGAAGAAACGACCGCCCGGAACATTCCCGAAACGAAACGTC
>CAYOWD010000298.1:0-5103 GCA_964407535.1 uncultured Salinivenus sp.
CGGCCCCCACCGCCCGCGCCTCCACGAGCTGGTAGGGGTCGATGATAAAGTCCTTCCGCATGAGCGGCGTGTCCTGCACGTGCGCCCGAATCCAGGCCAGGTGCTCGATCGAGCCCTGAAAGTGGAGCGGTTCGGTGAGCACGCTGATGGCCGAGACGTCGTGGGCGGCGTACTGCTGCGCAATCCACGCCGGATCAAAATCGTCCCGGATGTCGCCCTTGGAGGGAGACGCCTTCTTGACCTCCGCGATGAACGACATGCCGCGTTCTTGCAGGGCCTCCACCAGCGACAGCGGTTCGCGGTCGTCGTAGAACGGGCGCTCCTTGAGCTCCGCGATCGGCGTCTCGGTTTTGCGCCGTTCCACCAGCTCGCGGGTGTCGTCGATGATGTCGTCGAGGATCGTACTCACGTCGGTTGCGGACGAGCGTGTCAAAAAGAGTATGCGGACAGGCCGGGCGGGCGAGGTTAGGCCGTGGGGGCCTTCTGGGAAACGTTGGCGAGCGTGCTAAGCTTATCGAGGGCCGCCCCGGAATCGATGCTTTCGCGGGCCGCCTCCACGCAGGCGTCGATATCCTCAAATTTGTCACTCACATGGAGGGCATACGCCGCGTTGAGTACCACCACGTTCCGGCGCGGGCTATGATCCTCCCCGGCGAGGATGTCGTGCAGGATTTTCGCATTTTCCTCCGCGGTGCCGCCCTTCAGGGCCGTGGCGCCCCCGCGCTGAATGCCGTGCTCCTCGGGGCTGACCTCCTTGCTGCGGGGGACCGGGTCCCGGTCCGCGGTGTCGTACTCGAAGAGGGTGGTGCTCGCGCAGGTACTGATCTCGTCCATGCCGTCGTCGGAGTGGAGGGTAATCACGTGCTCGGCATCCAGTTGCGCGAGGATGCGTACCATGATCTGGGCCGTTTTCGTGTTAAAGGCCCCGACGATCTGGCGCGTGACCCCGGCCGGGTTGCAGAGGGGGCCGAGGATGTTGAAGAAGGTGCGGACGCCGAGCGATTTGCGCACCGGCATCACGTGCTTCATGGCGGGGTGGAAGAAGGGGGCAAACAGGAAGGCAATGCCCGCTTCCTCCAGGCACCGCTCCACGCCCTCCTTGCCGAGCTCAATCTCCACGCCCAGTTCTTCGAGGACGTCGGCGGAGCCGGACTTTGAGGAGACGGACCGGTTGCCGTGCTTGGCCACCGGCACGCCGGCGCCCGCGGCGACGAGGGAGGCGGTGGTGGAGATGTTGAACGTGTCGGCGCCGTCGCCGCCGGTGCCGCAGAGGTCCACGGCATGCGGGTCGTCGAGCGCCACGTCGACGGCGAACTCGCGCATGACCTTTGTAAACCCAACGAGTTCGTCCAGGGTCTCTTCGCGGGACCGGACGCCCATGAGGAGGGCGGCCATGTGCTCGTTGGAGGCCTCGCCGCTCATCATGTGGCGCATGGCGTCTTCGGCCTCCGAGCGGGAGAGCGGATTGCCGTTGGCGATCGTTTGCAGAAACTCGTGCACGATGTCGTAGGGGGCTTCGTGAGGAAACGATGGGGAAAAGAAAGCAGTTCGGAACGATCTCAAACGCCCCTGGTGGCTGCGAGCGGCTGCATTTTTGCCTCGCTGCGTTCCGCTGCATCGCTGTATCGGCGATACAGCTGCTTCACGCGCCTTGCGACGCAAAAATTCGCTCGCTCTCGCTTCTCCACTGGGGTTCGAGATCGTTCCTTATTCGGCGGTCGCCAGTCGGGCGTCGTCCCCGACCACCGAGAGCCAGTTTTCAATAATGGTGGGGCCGGCCTTCGTCATGACGCTCTCGGGGTGAAACTGGATGCCGTAGAGCGGATGGGTGTGGTGGCGCAGGCCCATGATGGTGCCGTCGGCGGCCTCGGCGGTAATCTCCAGCTCGTCGTGGGGGAACGTGTCGCGGTCGACGACGAGGGAGTGGTAGCGGGTGGCGTCGAAGTTGGGGCCGACGCCCTCGAACAGGCCGGCGCCGTCGTGCTGCACCGGGCTTGTCTTGCCGTGCATCAGCTCGGCGGCCTGTACGATGGTGCCGCCGAAGACCTCCCCGATGGCCTGATGGCCCAGGCAGACGCCCAGGATGGGGGTGGTGTCGCCCAGCGCTTCGATGACGGGCTCCGTGAGGCCGGCCTCGGCGGGGCGGCCCGGGCCCGGCGAGATCAAAATGCCGTCCGGCGCCATCGCCTCCACCTCCTCAATCGTCCTGTCGTCGTTCCGGATGACCTCCAGGTCGTCGGTGTGCCGGCCCACGAGGTGGACGAGATTGTACGTGAACGAGTCGTAGTTGTCGATGATTAAGATCATGGCACCGTGGTTGCGTGTGGGGGTAATCGCGTATGTGCGTGTGGGGGTGTGGGAGTGTGTGCGTGATTGCGTACGTGCGTGTGGGCGCACAGGGATCGCACGATGGGTGTTTATTCCAAGAATGGGCCGTTCTCGGAATAAGTCGATTGGGGTTCTTGGACTGAGTCAGCGGGATTGCACCAGCGGTTGGGGTCGTTCATCATGCTGACGAGGCTGCCCTGAACCTTATCGTATTGGTCGTCCAGTTCATTGTAGATCGATTTGGGTAGGTATTCGTGCGCAAGTGCAAAATCGAGCCAGGAGCGGGTCTCGGCCGCTTCGGCATCTGCGTCGCTCAGCTTGCTGATAAAGTGCTTCGGGTACAGCCGTTTCCGCCACGCCTCTGCGATATTCGCATTTACCGATCGAGACGAGCGCCGAATCTGGTCAGTAAGAGCATAGCGCTCCTCCTTAGGCCACTCGGATGAGTGGTCATAGATGCGCCGTGCAGCTCGGAACGCATCCCGGTAGACTTGTAAGTCCCGAAAGCGTTCAACCATTGTGCTCAAACTTGGGCATTCCCAATTCGATCATCTCTCACGCACAAACGCACATACCCGCAAACGCACACACGCAAACGAGCGCTAGCGAGTGCGGACAAGGCCGGTCAGCTCCCGCACCTGTTCCATGAGCGGCTCGACGCGCTGCCGGGCCTGCTCGGCGCCTTCGCGGAGCACGTCGCGGACGTAGTCGGGCTTCTCCTTCAGCTCCTTCCGCCGTTCGCGCGCCTCCGCAAAGTGGTCCTCAATGAGCCCCAGCAGCTCCTGCTTGGCGTGCCCGTAGCCGTAGCCGCCCTCGCGGTACTGCTTCGCAATCTGCTTCGTCGTCTCGTCGTCGGCAAACAGCTTGATGAGCGCAAAGACGTTGCAGCTCTCCGGATCCTTTGGGGCGTCGAGGGGCTCCGAATCGGTGACAATGCCCATCACCTTCTCCTTCAACGTATCGCCTTCGTCGAAGATGCCGATGGTGTTGTTGTAGCTCTTCGACATCTTTTGCCCGTCGATGCCGGGCACCACGGCCACATCGTCGAGGATGTGGGGCTCGGGGACGGGGAGGAGCGGGTCGTCGTCGGGGCAGTAGGTATTGTTGAAGCGGCGGGCGAGGTCGCGCGCAATCTCCAGGTTCTGCTTCTGGTCGGCACCCACGGGGACGAGGGAACCGCCGTACGCCAGAATATCGGCGGCCTGCAGGACCGGATAGGTAAAGAGCCCGGCGTTGGGCGTCAGGCCCGCATTGACCTTCTCCTTGTAGGCCACGCCCTTTTCGAGGCGGCTGGTGGGGAGAAGGTTGAGGAAGATCCACGTGAGTTCCGTCACCTCCGGCACATCGCTCTGCACGAAGAGGGCGGCCTCCTCCGGGTCGAAGCCGAGCGCCAGATAGTCGAGCGCCACGTCGAACGTATGCTCCCGCAACGCCTCCGCGTCGTCGACGGAGGTCATCGCGTGGTAGTTGACGATAAAGTAGAACGCCTCGTGCTTCGTGTGCAGGTCAATGTGCTGCCGGAGGGCCCCGAAGTAGTTGCCGAGGTGCAGGCGGCCCGAGGGCTGGATGCCGGACACGACCACCGGCTCATCGGCGGTCGCAGTGTCAGAATCGGAAGCAGAAGCGGTGTCGGGGGCGTCCATAGGCACACAAAAACAGTGAAACGAGTGATGGGGATGCTGTTATCGGGACTTCACGTGATCAATCAGGCCGTTGATCAAGTTGAGCCGTTCTTCGCTGTTGCTCGTGAGGGCTTCGAGGATGCCCCGGGTGCGCATCTGGTGTTCGATCTCCTGGCGTTCGTGGACGAGCGCCTCCTTGAACTCGGTTTCCAGGTCGGCGAGCTGATAGAGCATGTCGATGTCGTCGGTCCCGAGATCGAAGTCCTCGGGCTCCAGGTTCGTCCCGTTTTCGGGCGAGCCGCCGCAGCTGAGGATGGTTTCATTGAGCTTGCCCACGTCGGCCCGGGCCGTCTTCTGCACCCGTTCCAGCGCCTCGGTGACGGCGTCGTTGGAGTGCGTGCGGATGACGTACTGGTAGTTGTGGTTGAGCTTCAGAAACTGCAGCAACAGCGGGTTGAGGCGGTCAACCGTTTCCGAGCGGCTAATCGTTTTGCCGGCCCAGCCACGCTGAAGAATCGCTTCTTTGAACGGATTCGGCATCAGCAGGAAAGAACAAGTTCGGGAGAACGATGAGTGGGTGTACCGCAAAACCGAAGCAAAGTTTGACGCAACGGGGGGTTGAGGAAGATGAGGGGCGAGAACGTGTATCGAAGCCGTCGAAAGGTCACGTCCAGTTTCCGAGAGCGTGTTGCGTCAGGGACAGCCCCGAAATCGTAATTCGAAACTCGAAACTCCGACATTGGCAACGGTCAGAGCAGTCCGTCGGCGGCCACGTTCATGGCCTTCTTGAGGGCCGCCGCCTTGTTCCAGGTTTCGTCGTACTCGCTGGCGGGATCGCTGTCGGCCACAATGCCGGCGCCCGCCTGCACGTAGGCCGTCTTGTCGGCCACCACCATCGTGCGGATGGCGATGCAGGTGTCGAGGGTGCCGGAGAAGTCCACGTAGCCCACGGCGCCCGCATAGATCCCGCGCCGCGTCGGTTCGAGGTCGTCGATGATTTCCATGGCCCGCACCTTGGGCGCGCCGCTCACGGTGCCGGCGGGAAAACAGGCCGCCAGCACCTCCATCGGGCCGCGCTCGTCGGTCAGCGTGCCCTTGACCGAGGAGACGATGTGCATGACGTGGGAGTAGCGCTCGACGTAGGCGTAGCGGT
>CAYOWD010000299.1:0-5086 GCA_964407535.1 uncultured Salinivenus sp.
CGGTGGGCGACATTGAGGGCCAGCCCTACCTGGAGGCCATCCGCCAGCTGCGCAACGACCTGGGGCCGCGCAACACGATGATTGCGCACCTCACCCTGATTCCCTACCTGCGAGCGGCGAGCGAGCTGAAGACGAAGCCGACCCAGCACTCCGTCAAGGAGATGCTTGCCCACGGCCTGCAGCCCGACACCATCGTCTGCCGGTCGGAGTGGCCCATCGACTCGGACGTGCGCCGCAAAATTTCGCTCTTCTGCAACGTCGAGGAGGAGGCCGTCATCCAGATGCTCGACGCCGAGTCCATCTACGAGGTGCCGCTTCTGCTTCGGGACGAGGGCACGGCCGAGCTTGTGGTGGATCGCCTCTATCCCGACCGCGAGCCGCTGCACCCGCCGGAACTGGACGATTGGATCGATTTTCTGAAGCGGCTCAAGAATCCGGAAAAGACCGTCCCCATCGCCCTGGTGGGGAAATACGTCGAGCACCAGGACGCCTACAAGTCCATCAGTGAGAGCTTTATGCTCGCCGGGGTGCCGGACGAGGTGCAGGTGGACGTGAAGTACGTGCTCTCCGAGGACCTGACGGAGAGCAACGTGGAGTCGATACTCGGCGACGTGGCCGGCATCCTCATCGCGCCCGGCTTTGGCGAGCGCGGCATTGAGGGCAAGGTGCAGGCGGCGAAGTACGCGCGGGAGCAAGATCTTCCGTTCTTCGGCATCTGCCTCGGCTTGCAGTGCGCGATCGTGGAGTTTGCCCGCAATGTCTGTGACTGGGAGGGCGCCAACTCGACGGAGTTCGACGACGAGACGGCCTATCCGGTCATCGACCTTATGGAGGAACAAAAGGAAATCTCCGACAAGGGCGGCACCATGCGACTCGGACAGTACGACTGTCGCCTCCAGGACGGCTCGCGGGCGCACCAGATCTACGCGGAAGACGAGGTGCAGGAACGCCACCGGCACCGCTACGAGGTCAACAACGTCCTGCGCTACAAACTGCGCGAGGAGGGCATGCGCTTTACGGGCGTGAACCCGGATACCGATCTCGTCGAGATTGCCGAACTGCCCGACAAGCGATGGTTCCTGGGCGTGCAGTTCCACCCCGAATACAAAACAACCGTCGGCAATCCCCATCCCCTCTTTCAGTCCTTCGTCCGCGCCTGCACGCAGTACGCCGAGGAGGAAGAGCTGCTTACCTCGCCGCAGCCCCCGGAGCGAGAGGCCGTCCCGCTTGCGTCCGCCGACATGTAGCGCTGGTGCGTTGGACGTTGGTGCGTTGGGACGGTGAACGTGCAACGTACCAACGTATTCAACGCGACCACGGAGCAGTGCTACAGCGTACGGATCAGGCCGAGGATGCGACCGATGACGTAGCAGCCCGGATGGTCGGGCGGAAAGGTCTCGTCCGAATAGTGGCGACCGGCGGCGCGGAGGTGGATGCGGCCGTTCAGAAAGGCAAGCTCGCGCGGGAGGAGCTGGTCCTTGACAAGAACAGCCCCGAGGACCCCGTTGTCTAGATCGGTCCGGTCCTTCTCTTCGATGAAAAGCAAATCCCCCTTGTAGATGCCGTCGTCATTCATTCCGTCGTCGCCCGCCTGCCCCACCAGGCAGTCGTTGGGATTGTCGGCCTCGTGCAGGAGACGAGTGTCCACCGAGAGCGTGTCGCGCGGACGGGAGCGAAGCTGCTCCGGCCGATCGCTGGCGGTTCGGCTGACGATCGGGAGACTGGGCACGTTCCTCATGCCGGGAAGGGACGGCTGCTCCTCCACCAGTTCAATCCCGCGTGCGGCGTGCTTCTCGCGCTCGATCCACCCCTTCTGTTCGAGGGCGCGGAGCAGCTTGTAGACCCCGTTGCTGGACGCAATGCCGAGGGCCTCGCCAATTTCCGACATCGTCGGCGGCTTGCGGTTGCGCTCCACGTAGTCCCGAATAAACTCGTAGGCCTCGTTCTGGCGTTGCGTGAGTCGATCTTTGGCCATAGACGTACCGGGAAGCCAAGCAGGCACGAAAACAATCCGGAGCGTGTATTCCCGACCCCCCATGTGGGCCGGGAATAAGGTAAAGCGGGATGGGTAAAAATGTTTTCATCCGTCTTCCCTTGGTGGTGAAAATGATTTCACCTTTCGCATGAGATTACGGAGGCGGCGGCGGAAACGTGTATGTGCACATATCTTAGACATAGGGGGAAATGGCGTCATAAACGGCTTTCAGCGCCGCTGAACCTTGACATTGCATGCAAAAGCCGTACCTTGTGGAGGTCCGTGGGGAATTGTGGGGAACGCTCCCAGGACATCCGCCTTTCACTGCTCGCTTTCCTGTCCCTCCATCGCGCTCCGCTGCACGCACTGGTGCCGTTGCTGCTATGGTGTTTAAGGGGCAGGCCGAATATTCCGTAGATAGCAAGGGCCGGGTGGCGATTCCAGCAAAGATGCGGGAGGCGATGGCTCCGGAAGCGCACGGAGCCTTTACAATTACACGCGGTTTTGAAGACTGCATCTTCTTGTATCCGATGGATCGGTGGTCGTCGATTGAAGAGGAAATCGGCGAACTGAACATGTACAACCGGGAAGCGCGGGATTTC
Source organism: uncultured Salinivenus sp. (assembly GCA_964407535.1). GTDB lineage: Bacteria > Bacteroidota > Rhodothermia > Rhodothermales > Salinibacteraceae > Salinibacter. Next base: position 2,578 of record CAYOWD010000299.1, read on the forward strand.
ATCCGCATCATCATGATGTGGGCCGACGAGGTCTCGCTCGACGGGCAAGGGCGCATTAGCATTCCGACCCCGCTTCTGGAGTTTGCCGGGCTCGGAGAGTCGGCGCTCATCCTGGGGGCCTTCGATCACATCGAGATCTGGGATCCGGAGCAGTTTGACGCGTACCTCAACGAACAACCTTCTGATTACGAGACACTCGCCGAGCGCGTCATGGGAATGTAGATGGCCGGCGGGTGTGCGGTTATGCCGACGAGCGATTCCGACCATTCTCCCCCTGACCCTGACGATCCGTTGCGCTACGCGACGGATTACCACGCCCCTGTTCTTTCACACGACGTACGCACGCGACTCGTCACGGCCCCGCAGGGCCGGTACGTGGACGCAACCCTCGGTGGGGGCGGACACGCACGGGCCCTGCTCGACGAACTGGATCCAGAGGGGAGCGTTCTCGGCCTCGACCGGGATGCCGATGCCCTGGCGGCGGCCCGCGACCGGCTTGCCGACGAACGGGCCGCCGGCCGCTTCCGAGCCCTGCAGGGCCGCTTCGGCAACCTCCGGTCGCTTTTAGAGGCTGAGGACTTCATGCCGGTTGACGGACTGCTCCTCGACCTCGGGGTCTCGTCCTATCAGATCGACGATCCCGAACGGGGCTTCAGCTTTCAGGAGGACGGCCCGCTCGACATGCGCATGGACGAGCGACAGGGACTGACAGCGAGCCGCATTGTGAACGACTGGCCGGAGGCCGACCTGCGAGAGGGACTGCGCGACTACGGCGACGAACAGCGAGCGGGCACGGTGGCCCATGCCATCGTGGAGGCCCGTCCCCTCGATACCACCCAGGATCTGGCAGCGGCGGTCCAGTCGGTCGTGCCGCCGCCGGACGAGGTGAAGACGCTTGCCCGCGTCTTCCAGGCCCTCCGCATTATCGTGAACGCCGAGCTGGAGGAGCTGGAACAGGTGCTCGAACAAAGCCCCGAGGTCGTTCGCCCCGGCGGCCGCATTGCCGTCATCAGTTACCATTCGCTGGAGGATCGGCGTGCGAAGCGGTTTCTGCGATACGGAAACTTCGAGGGCACGCCCCGGCGCGACCTCTATGGCAATCTGGTAGCGCCCTGGGAGGAAACGCCGCGCGGCCCGATCGAAGCCGGCGAGGCCGAGGTCAGCGCCAATCCCCGGGCCCGAAGTGCCCGCCTCCGGATCGCCGAGCGCCGCGACAACGACGACGTTGGCCCACCGATGCCCTGACGGGCCGTCCACTGCACTGCTTCGCGCCTACTCTGTCATTAATGAAGGGGGGACCCACCTTATGGCTGATTCAGACAACATTTTTCCCGAACCTGAAATTGTGTGGAACGCCATCCGCGAAGCCGAGCGGACGGCCCCGGAGGACCAACCGGTTGTGCTCGTGGTCGAGGACGATCGCAGCTCACGTATGCTCATGCGCTACGCCGTTAAGGACATTGTGCGGACCGACGCGGCCGGCACGGTGGCCGACGCCCTGCGCATGGCCGAACAGGTGCCGTACGACGGGGTGCTCGTGGACCTGCAACTGCCGGATGGAGACGGCACGCAGATCGTCAGCGAACTGCGCGAGCGAACGCCCTACTGGGGCGTCCCCATGGTGGCCGTTACGGCCCACAGCCTGCCCGAGGAGAGCGGCCCGTTCCTCGACGCCGGCTTCGACGCCTACGTGGCCAAGCCCTTCAAGACGGATGAGCTCCGCAGGCTCGTGCAACACCTCGTCGTGGAGCCGGACGACGCCGTCCAGAAGGGACGAAAGCTGATGAACCGAGACGCGGCGCAGAAGAGCGATGGCGACTCCCCCGTCGTCCCGAACGAAAATCGGGACGACGGGACGCTTCCGGAGACGGAGGAACTCAACTTGCCGTCGGACGCGAAGCTCGACTAGTACCGGGGCGCTTTCCGTCCCATACGGAGACGCATACCGAACCGATCAGTCTCGACGAGAATCATGAGCAGCCCACGATCATCGTCTGGTTCAGGACAGCGACCGGGGGGGCGACGATCCCGCTCGACCAAAGGGCCTCGACGCGCCAGCCGGAGCCGAAGCGGCTCGTCGGGGCGGAGCACCTCGAACTGGGACCGGCACGGAACGGCACTGCCGGGCTGGACGGACCTCGAAACGCCTCAGAACCGTCAGACGTCGGGGGATAGCGAGGAGACCTTTCTGGAACAGGTATCGACGATCCGGTTTGCGGTTGGGGTGCTGCTGCTGGCGACAGCCTTTACGCTGTACGTAGGACATGTCCACGCCACGAAGGACCTCCTGGGACGCGTCCAGGAGGTCCGAACCGAAAATCAGCGACTGCACCTGAAGCGAAATCGGCTACAGGGCGAATTTGCCCGCAAGACCAGTCCGTCCGTCATCTACGAACGGGCCCGGGAGTTGGGACTGGAGGCGAGCGTGACGTACGGATCGCCCGTTCGTGTTGACTAAGGATGCCTGCGTTGCGAGTGGGACCAACCGGCCCGACCCGCGCCCCTCGAC
>CAYOWD010000300.1:0-5044 GCA_964407535.1 uncultured Salinivenus sp.
GCATGGACTTTACAACCTACAAATACAACGCGGACTCTTCATGCGATTGCCCTGGGTAAAAAACGGCAGCGTGGACCACGATGGGGGGAAGAACCCGGAGGTCGCGCTCCACGAGCTCATGCACATTTGGGCGTACCAGCACAGCCGAAATGAGGGCCTCGTAGGAACCTACTTTATCGACCAAACAGTCAGTAACTTCATCGGAATCGGGGACGGGGAGCTCACCCACGGGGTCGTCAACGAGACCTACGTGGCATTCCACGAGGGATTTGCCGAGTGGGCGGCTGAGTTTCTGAAACCGCGCATCGGGCCGAAGAGCCGAACGGACCCGTGGAGTCCCACCTTTCTCAAGGGCTATAGCAACGGGATCCCAAGCTTCAGCAAAATCGAATTTGCGGATCGCGGCTGGTACAACATCTTCAGCCTGATGCAGGCGCCGAAGCCCTGGGAATTCAACTTCGAGACCAGCGACGACAATCTCTCTCGCACCAACACGTCGGCGGCCGATATTATCCCCTTCAAGAACTGCAAGGTCGGAAATCTCGACTTTACAGAATTGATGAACGTTATCGATCGGAAGGGCCAGCAGGACATCGCCACCGGCAACATGAACTGGTCGTCCTTTTCGAACAGGGTCAACTCCCAATCAAACGGCGTGAGTGGCAGCGACATCCAGGCCTACAAGAAGATGCTCGACCCGACGTCGAGCCGGCAGGAGATCCTAAACGCGATGTGCCAGAAGGGGGAGGGACACACCGTCGTTATCACGAGCGAAGACATTTCGGGGAAGACGGACTACACGGTGAAGGCATCCCGTGCCATCAAGCATGTCAGCGGGTCGCTCGATGGCCGTACGGTCACCATTCAATCAGGAGATGAGGTCAACGGGACCACCGCGACGGGGACTGTCCAGGCCGGCGCCGATGGCGTTCGGGTCGGGGGCACCATTGAAGAAATTCGACTGCAGAACCCTGACGCCGCGACCGTCTACGTCGACGGCAAGGAGTACCACACGGTCGTGATTGCCAGCGGAAACGCTTCGGGACAAACGAACTACACCGTGAAGGCGTCCGACGACCTTACGCAGGTCGAGGGCACCCTCGACGGAACGAGCGTTACCATCAACGGGCCCGACAACGTCAGCGGAGCGACCGCCAACGGCCGCGTCAGTTCCGGGGCGGATGGCTTCACGGTGACCGGGACCATCCAGGAGATCCGGCTCGACAACCCCGAGGCCGCGACCGTCTACGTGGACGACGGCGGCCCGCTCGGCGACGGGGCTCCCATGCAGGTCTACGCGACGCGGTCGGTCGGTGGAAACGAAACGGCCGACTTCGGACAAACCGGGGCCGACGTGCAGTTTCAGGGCACCAGCGGCTCGGCGACCGTCTCCGTTCTCAAACTCGGCAATCGCCCCAGCGGGACGGCGGGCATTTCGACGGCAAACGTCAGCGACTACCGCTTCGTGTTCGACACGGTCGGCAACTTGTCCTTCAACAAGAGCACCAAGGTTCGCTTCGACGTCGGAACGCTTGCGGGGGTACAGAACGCCTCGAACGTGGCTGTCTACAAGCGCTCGACGGAGGGAACGGGCCGGTTTTCGAAACTGTCGACCTCCTTCGACACGGGGCAGAACGAACTGATGGCCACGACCGGCTCTTTCAGCGAGTTTGTGCTCGGAAGTGGTACTGAACCGCTGCCCGTCGAGATGGCCAACTTCGACGCGACATCACAGGCCCAAACCGTGCGGCTCCGCTGGCAAACCGTGTCGGAAACGAACAGCGCCGGCTTTGAGGTGCAGCGGGCCAAAGCGGAGGCAAAGGGAGCGAGCGCGTGGATGAAGGTCGGGTTCGTCGAATCGAAGGCCGAGGGCGGCACCACGAGCGAGGCCCGGACCTACCAGTTCACGGACGAAGACCTGCCCTATGCGGCCGACACGCTCACCTACCGGTTGCGACAGGTCGACACCGATGGGTCGGCGACGGTCACCGATCCGGTTCGCATCGCTCGCGGCGCCGTTGAGACCCTTCAACTGAAGGCGACGTACCCGAATCCGGCCCGGAGCCGAGTCACCGTCCGCTACGCAGTCCCGGAGGGGAACACCAACACGGTGCGGCTCCGCCTCCACGATGTACTGGGACGACCGGTTCGCACGACCCAGGCCGACCCAGCGGGCGGACGGCACAAGACACAGCTCTCCCTGGAGGGGGTGGCCAGTGGGACCTACTTCTTGCGCCTACAGGCCGACGGCCGGACCGAGACCCAGCGGATAACGGTCGTGCGGTAGACTGCGAGCAGCCGATGTCCCGATCCCAACCGGTCCCAGTCCGACGACGCTCGGGCCGGGACCGGTTTTTTCTTTGCGGGCGTGCATCGAGCCTTCGGGCTCCCCCTCCCCACCGCGTTCCTCTGCATCAGCCGTTTGCTCATTCCCCCTCCGTCATGTCTCCCTCGTCTCCCCGTTCCGCGTCTTCCCTCTCCGGCGGCGACGGACAGCCTCCCACAACCCAGAGCGGCCCCTCGGTCCCGGACATGGCCGCGCTGTTTCCCTCGGCCTCGTCCCCATCGCCGGCGCCGCCGGACGCCCTCTTCCACCAACAGACTGTGCTCGTGACGGGCGCCGCGGGATCGCTCGGGACGGCCCTGGCCCGTGGGCTCGTGCGGCGGCCCCTCGCGCGCCTCGTGCTGGTCGACACCAGCGAGCACGGGCTCATCCAGCTCCGGGAGGAGCTGCCCGCCACTGCGGACGACGGCCCGTCCGTCGACTACGTCCTCGGGGACCTGCGCCTGGCCGCCGACCGCCGGCGCTGCCTGCAGGCCGACCCCACGATTGTGCTCCACGCGGCCGCCTATAAGCACGTCTCCTTCCTGGAGTCCCGCCCCGTCCCGACGGCCCAGAACAACGTGCTGGCGACGGCCGACTGGCTCGCCGACTGCCGGTCGCACCCGTCGGTCGACCGGTTCGTGCTCGTCTCCACCGACAAGGCCGTCCGCCCGGTGGGCGTGATGGGCGCCACGAAGGCCGTCGTCGAGCGCCTCCTCGACGCCGTGCGCAAAACGGATGCCCCCGGCCTCGTGCCTACCACGGTGCGCCTCTGCAACCTCTTCGGCAGCCGCGGGAGCGTGGTCCCCCACTTCTGCCAACAGCTGCGGGCCGGCAGGGCGCTGCCCGTCACGCACCCCGACATGGAGCGGTGGTTCATGGCCCCGGACGCAGCGGCCGATGCCCTGCTGCACGGGCTCCGCCATTCAGGCGGGACCTACGTGCCCACCGCGTGCCGGACGATCAACATTGAGACGCTGGCCCGCCGCCTGGTGCGCTGGCATCGGCCGTCGGCGGAGCCAGAGGCATGGATTCGACACGTGGGGCTGCGGGAAGGCGAGCGGCTCCAGGAGGCCCTCCTGGCCCCGGCCGAGCGCCCCCGCACGCCGGTCGAGGGGCCGCTCGAACGCATTCAGCCCCGGCCGGTGCCCATGTTGGAGGCGGTTCAAGACGCCCTTGACCGCCTGCGGAGCCACTGTGCAGCGGGAAAAGCAGACGCCGTGCGGAACCAACTCTTTACAATGGCACGGCGTGAGCCGACGGACCTGTCGGCGGTACCCCCCTCGTTTGATGCTCCGGCCTCTCCGCCCCCGGAGTAAGCCGGACCGTCGGCTCTATTCGGGCTACCCCGTGCCGGTTGAGCCAAAGCCGCCGGGGCCGCGCACCGTGTCGTCCAGCTTCTCCTTCCGCACCCACGACACCTGCGCGTGCTCAGCCACGACGAGCTGCGCCATCCGCAGGCCGCGCTCGATCGTAAAGGACGCATCGCCGTGGTTGATGAGCAGCACCTTCACCTCGCCCCGATAGTCGGCGTCGATGGTGCCGGGGCTGTTGAGCACCGTCACGCCGTGGTCGTAGGCAAGGCCGCTGCGCGGGCGCACCTGCCCTTCGTAGCCCTTCGGCAACGCAATCTTGAGCCCCGTAGGCAAGAGCGACCACGCCCCCGGTGCCAGCGTCTCGGGCTCGTCCGCCGGGACCGCCGCCCGCAGGTCCATCCCCGCACTGGCGTCGGTTTCGTGTTCGGGCAGGTCGAGCCCCTCGCTGTGGGACAGGCGGGTAATGGCAACGTTGAGCATAACAAATTGGAAAATTCGAAGATTGGCAGATCGACTCCATGAAGAAAGCAATCAGCCGGCAAAACCGCACCTCTCCACCGTCCAATTTTTCAAATCTGCCAATCTTCTCATCATTCAACATCCCCCATCAGCCGCTGCACCGGCGGCGCCGCCAGCAGCGCCACCACGCCCCCACCGCCCACAATGAGCGCCACGGTCCAGAAGAGACTGCTCGGGGGCAGCGCCTCCAATTGTCCGGCAATGAGCCCCGCAAACAGATTGCCGAGCGCCGCCGCCACGAACCAGATGCCCATCATCTGCCCCACCCGGTCCTCCGGCGCCAGCTTCGTCATGGACGACAGGCCCACCGGCGACAGGCACAGCTCGCCGCACGTGTGCAGGAAGTAGGTCACCACCAGCCAGACCGGCGTGGCCGGGGTCCCGGCCGACGCGTTGGCCGCCCCCCACGAGATCACGAAAAAGCCGCCCGCCAGCCCAAAGAGGCCGAGCGCAAATTTGACCGGGATCGACGGATTGGCGTCGCGCTGGGCGAGCCAGGTCCACGTCGTCCCGAAGAGCGGCGCCAGCACCACAATGAAGAAGGGATTGATGTTCTGCAGCATGCTCGCCGGCATCGTCCACCCATTCGTCATCTGATAAGACACCCAGCCCGCAAACCCCACGATGAGCAGCGACAACACGCCCACCCCAACCTTCCCTACGTACCAGAGATTGTCTCGCCGAAAGACCCGGTAGCACACGTACCCGACCGGCACGCCCAGCAGAATCATCGGCAGCACCGAGGTCGTCTGCTGCAGCAGACCGTACGGGCCGAAGGTGCGGTCCGTCAACTCCTTCGCAAAGAGGTTGAGCGAGGACCCCGCCTGCTCGAAGCCCGACCAGAACAGCGCCGCCAGGATGAACAGCCAGAAGATCACGCCGAGGC
>CAYOWD010000301.1:0-5031 GCA_964407535.1 uncultured Salinivenus sp.
TGGGCATGTTCACGGCCACCCGCTCGGCGGCACTGCGGCGGTTGCTGTTGGAGCTGTCGATGTCCGGCAGGTAGCGGCGGCGCCCGAGCAGCGTCTGGGCGTAGCCGTTCTCCTGTGCCTCTTCCACAAGCTCGTTCAGGAGCTGCGAGACGCCGGGGTACGACTGCCGATACTGCTTGATGAGGTCCTGGGCCTCGTCGACCGGCATCCGCATCCGCTGGGCCAGTCCCCATGGGGAGATGCCGTACGGAATGCCGTAGTTCACCTCCTTGGCCTTGCTGCGCTGATCCGGCGTCACCTCCTCGTGGTCGATGCCGTAGACGCGGGCCGCGGCGTCGGTGTGAATGTCGCCCCCCTTCCGAAAGGTTTCCTTCATCGCCTCGTCCCCGCTCATGGAGGCCAGGATGCGGGGCTCAATCTGGGCGTAGTCCGCCGCCATCAACTTCCACTCCTCCTGCGGCACAAACGCCCGCCGGATCTCCCGCCCCATCTCGGTGCGGATGGGAATGTTTTGGAGGTTGGGATCGCTGGACGAAAGCCGTCCGGTCGAGGTGCGCGTCTGATTGAAGCTGGTGTGGATGCGCCCCGTCTCCGGATGGACAAGTTCGCCGAGCGCGTCGAGGTAGGTGCTCTTAATCTTATAGGTGGAGCGCCAGTCGAGGACCAGTCCCGGCAGTTCGTGCTCGGTCGACAGTTCCTCCAGCACGCTTTCTTTCGTGGATGGGTTGCCGGTCGGCGTCTTCGACACCACCGGCAGATCGAGCTTCTCAAAGAGAATCTCGCCGAGTTGCTGCGGGGAATTGATGTTGAACTCCTCGCCCGCCAGTTCGAAGACCTGCTCCTCAATCTCGTTGAGCTCCCCCTCCAGGCGGGACGAAATCTCCTCCAGCACATCAATGTCGACGCGGATGCCCCGGTGCTCCATCTCGGCCAGTACGCGCACGAGCGGAAACTCGATGTCCTCGGCAATCTCCAGCAGACTGTCGTCCGCCAGCCGCTCTTCGAGGGCGTCCGCCAGTCGAAGCGCAATGTCGGCGTCCTCGCAGGCGTAGGGCGCGGTTTCCTCCACCGGCACGTCGCGCATCGATTTATCGTCGCCGTCGCCCAGCAGGTCGGAAATCGGCACCATCTTGTAGTTGAGGACCGACCGCGCCACGTCGTCGAGGTTGTGGTTCTCCTCCGGTGCCACCAGGTAGTGCGAGATCATGGTATCCACGAGCGCCCCACCTACCTCCACGCCGTGCCGGCGCAGCACGAGAAGGTCGTACTTCAGGTTGTGGCCTACCTTCGTCGTGTCGGCTTCCAGGTGCGGGCCGAGCATATCGAGCACCGTGTCCGTATCGGTGCCGTCCGGAAGCGGCGTGGGCACGTAGACACCCTGCTCCGCCGCCCAGCTGAACGAGAGGCCCACGAGCGACGCGTACATCGGGTCGGTGGAGGTGGTCTCCGCGTCGAAGGCGTAGCGGGATTGGTCCGACAGCGTCTCCACAACCGTCCGGAGCTCCTCCTCGTTCTGAACGAAGTCGTAGTCGACCTCGTCGCGGTCAAGTTCCTGCACCTCCTCGTAGGGACCGAAGTCAAATTCGAGCGCCGGATCCGCCGCTTCGTCCTCCTCGTCGTCCCCCCCGTCGGCGTCGATGTCCATCCGGTCGAGCATCGAGTCGAACTCGAGCTCATCGAAGAGCGCCCGAAGTTTCTGCTCGTCCGGATCCGAGCGCCGGAGCTCGTGCCATTCCAGGCCCACGTCCAGGTCGGTGCGGATGCGCACGAGCTTTTTGCTGAGTTCCGCCTCCTCCGCGTGCTCCTGCATGCCGTCCCGCGCCCGCTTGCCGCTCAGCTCGTCAGCCTTTTCAATTAGGGTCTCCACGGAGTGGTGCTTGCGCAGCAGCTTCTGGGCCGTCTTTTCTCCGATGCCGTACACACCGGGAATGTTGTCGCTATCATCTCCCATGAGGGCCAGCATGTCGATAAACTGCACCGGCTCCAGCTCGTACTCCTCCCGAAACGTCTCGCCGGTCAGGATCTCGAAGTCTTGATCGCCCTTTGCCGGCTTGTAAATCGACACCCTGTCGGACAGGAGCTGCTTAAAGTCCTTGTCCGGCGACACAATGACCACATCGGCCCCGTCGGCCTCGGCCTGTTTGGCGAGCGTCCCGATCACATCGTCGGCCTCGACCTTCGGCACCTCCAGGACCGGAATGTCCATCGCCTCCACGATCTCCTTGATGTACGGCAGATTTTCCAGCAGCTCATCGGGCGGCGGATCCCGGTGGGCCTTGTAGTCGTCATAGATTTCCTTGCGGAAAGTATCCTCTTCTCCCTCATCAAACACAACCGCCGCATGGTCGATCGAGTGGTCGTCGATCAACTTGATGAGGGAATTCGTGAAGCCGTACGCCGCCGACGTATTCTGTCCCTTCGAGTTGATGAGGGGGCGACTAATAAAGATGTAGTGCGCCCGGTACGCCAGCGACATCGCATCGATGAGAAAGAGCGTCTTGTCGTCTTCCCCAGCGGCATCGGGGGACGAAACGGAATTAGAGTCGGCCATTCAACAAACGGAGACTGGTGCGGAAAACTGCTGATACCGATTCGTGAGGCGTACACGATCGTCTTCGGCCCAGTGGAGGTCAGCCGGACTCGTCCGAACCGGACTTGTCCGGCAAGATCCAGGCAATCCTAGATCGGTGGAATACTTATTCACAGATCAGGCAAAGCGGGTGCCGTCGTCTCGCTTCGGCGAACGGGGAGTGTCCGCCTACTATTGCGGGTTTGTAGCAAACGATCACGCACGGCACGTCTTTCAATTGCCGAGATCCGCGCAAGGTTCTTTCGCACCGCTCTTTCACCGGACCGTCGCCTACGCCCGACCGACAGCCGTCCCCTGTGCGCCCCTGCCCCACGTTCTCCCCCCTTCCGCTATTTTCCCGTCGTTTCCATTGCGCACTCATGAAGCTCCTCCTTTTCGACATTGACGGCACCCTTCTTCAGGTCAACGGAGGCGTCCACCCTGCCGTGTCGCATGCCGTCTCGACCGTCACTGGCCACTCGGTGTCGACCGACGGCGTGACGTTTTCCGGCCGCACCGATCCGGCGATCTTTCGGGACGTATTGCGCGCAAGCGGCGTTTCGAATCCAGATCCGGTGCTCGACGAGGTGATTCAGACCTACGTGCAACGGGCTCAAGAAACCATCGGCCCCGACGACGTGGATCCCCTGCCGGGCGTGCACGATTTGATCTCCCTCCTGGCGCAGCGCGAAGATGTATGTTTGGGACTGGTTACCGGCAACGTCGAGCCGATGTCCACCCACAAGCTTGACACCGTCGGCCTCGCGTCTCATTTCCCAGTCGGGGCCTTCGGGAGCGACCATACGGACCGAAACAAATTGCCCGAACTCGCAATGCGCCGGGCGGCTGCTCGCACAGGCCGTGCGTTCTCGCCTGAGCAAACGATTATCATCGGCGATACCCCGAAGGACATTCACTGTGCCCGCGCCGCCGGGGCGCACGCCGTCGTTGTGTGCACCGGGGGCAGTACGCGACCGGAACTGCATCCGCATGCGCCCGACCTCCTCCTCGAATCGCTAGCGACGACAACCGACATCGCTGAACGACTGGTGCGTCTGTGAGCCTCCTGAATTCACGGTAAGGAGGACGCCTCACACCGGTGGCCGACCCGATTCGGTCCTCCGGTCGGGGATACAAGGATCGTCCGTGGGGAGTGGAAAACGCTCAATCTGCCTGAAGCCGGACGGGACTCCGGTTCCCCAGCCACGGTAAACGAGTCCACTGAGCTGCCGACTCTCTCGACTTTCACCGGGAACGCGCCAATCTCGGCACGATCTTTAAGTTATGTAGGGGTGATCTAATTGCGGAGGATTTTCCCCGTCCCCCTTTACGGACCAACATAGGCCCTGCCTCAGTAGCTTAATGGAGTCATCACGTTTCCCCTGGACGCCCCCACGTTGGCTGTCCGTTCATTGGAGCCGGAGAATTGGATTCTTCACTCCACGTTTCCGAAATTACGATTGGCCCCTGTGTTTTAGGGATTTGCAACCTCTTATTCGACGACATAGACGGCTGGCGCGGTTCCAACGACTGGATGCGAGTCGCGTATCGCTTGCCCGCAGGCTGTTTCCGCGGAAGAGCGCCGCCCGTCTGAACTGTTCATCCAACAGAACGGCTGTTCATCATAATGCTACCGATCTCCGCCCACGGCACAACATTTCCGGGTCGCCGGGATGTAAATCAGGACGACATATTACATTTTTACCCCTCGCCGGACTCGTTTTTTCTGGGCGTCGCAGATGGGATGGGAGGGGTGGCGGGCGGCCAGATTGCAAGCCAGACGGTCCTGCAAACGGTCGAGAACTACCTCAAGGAGGCGTTTGAGGAGGAGGTCGAGCCCGACATGCTCAAAGACATTCTGGAAACCGCGTTCGAAAAATCCCAGGCCTCCATCCGGGAAATTACCGAGAAGGATCCCTCCCTCGACGGGATGGGCACGACGCTCACCTGTGTGCTCGGATGCGACAACTGCTTTATTGTGGGCAATCTGGGCGACAGTCGGGTCTACTACCTGAGCGACGGGGAGATCGAACAAATGTCCGAAGACCACTCCTACCTTCGAGAGTTTGAGAAGAAGTCCGGAGACAAGGAAATGGATCCGGAGTTCATCGAACAGTACGGGCACATTATCAACAAGACCCTCGACGGGACCGATGACGAGCCCGACTTCTTCCCCCAAGACGAGCCCTACCACGAACTGTCCGAACAGGACGGATTTCTGCTGTGCTCCGACGGGCTGATCGTCGACAAGCTGCAAGACCAGAAGCAGCTATTCAAGTCTTATATGCTAGGTACGCCGGACCTCCAGACGGCCGCCGAGTCACTGGTCTCACTCGCCTACTACTCCGGCTCGACCGACAATATTTCTGCCGTGGTGGCGGAAGCCGGCACCCTCGAACGCGAGCTCGGGCGCGTTCGGACGTATCCATTTCCCCCTCATGAAGAAGAGCAGGCGGCATAGG
>CAYOWD010000302.1:0-5005 GCA_964407535.1 uncultured Salinivenus sp.
TGTTGGACTTGCCGCACCCGTTGGGCCCCACGATGGTCGTGACGCCGGGGTCGAACGTGAGGGTCGTCGCGTTCGCAAAGCTCTTGAAGCCCTGCAACTCCAGCTTGCTGAGGTACATGCACGCTATGCCTGTTCAACAAGAAATCCGTTGGCCGGGCGTCCGGAGAGACAGAACGCGGACGCGCCGATAGATTGAACCAAGTAAAGGGTGGGAGGGCCGTTTTGCAAGCGTACGCGCGCCTGCGGGGCGATTGTACGTTGGAATGCATCCGAGGACGCAGGCGATACTGTTGCCGTTGATCTGCCGTGCTACCCAGAATGAGTGGACGCATGGATGTATGGAGGTCGTTACGAAGGAGGCCGCATACCGCCCTGTGCGTTCTATTGAGCGAGATGCGATTGCCCTGCGTGCGCCTGCGGCTCTATGTGCAGGAGGGCGTTGGAGCACAGCGGTTCTTGCGTCCACGCATCCACGCCTCCGTTCATTTCGGTCAACGGCAAAATTGCCGCGTACGTCCCCGGAAGTTTTGCCATATCCAATCGCTCGATCCGCGCGTTCCGGAACCGCTCTCGGCCCCACCTCTTTGCTTTGCACGCATTCCGTACTGTTGCTCACAAGTTTCGACGTTGCGCATGGACGACGATCTTCCAAGCTGGATCTCCAACCTCGGTCGTTCCGGGGGACACTGGGACGACGGTCGCTGGTACGACATTCACCTGGAGCGCCGCATGCCGCAGGCCATCCCGATGCTCGAAGAGCTGGCCATGGCCCTCCCCCCGCTGCCGCCCGGGTCCGTGGTCTGCGACCTGGCCTGCGGCACCGGCAACGCCGCCGCAACGGTGGTCGATGCCTATCCCCAAGTGGAACTCGTGCTGCTGGACGAGGACGAGGACATGCTTAGTATCGCCCACAACAAGATTGAGCGCCTGACCCGCAACATCGAGCCGCTGCGCGTGACGGTGCCCACCAGCGGCGAGCCGCTCCCCGGCGGCCCCTACGACGTCGTGGTGGCTTCCCTTGCCCTGCACTCCATCGTCGGCGACGACGTGGATCCGGCGGAGGCCGAATCCCGGTACGAACTCCTCTTCCGCAGCATCCAGGAGCCGCTTCGGCCCGGCGGGCACTGCCTCATCGGCGACCACGTGGGCACTCTGCCGCTGTACCCGCAGCTGAAGGCCATGGAGCGTGCCGGCTTTACCGACGTGGACTGTGCGTGGCGGCAGGACGACTTCTTCGTGGCCGGCGGTCGCGTCGAGGCGTAAGAGCGGCCGAGTGGAGAGCATGCTTCATGGAGGAGACCGAGAGTGCCAGGCAGTGCCTTGGACGCCGACGGCGCTGCCTGGCGGTTGTCTGTCGAGGCCAACAACCCGTCTTCGGAGGCTCGGAGGCGTCCCGGACGCATCTGCCGGATCCGCCTCACCGAAGGGGCATAAGGATCGAGAGGAGCAGCACGAGGACCAGTCCGGTGACGGCCATCACCGTGTTGACGGCGGACCACGTCTTGAAGGTTTCCGCCTGCGTGAGGCCGGCGACCTCATTTACAATCCAGAAGCCGCTGTCGTTGTACCAGGAACACAGGAGCGCGCCCGTTCCGATGGCGCCCATCATGTAGACGGGATGGACGCTGCCCTCCGTCATGAGCGGGGCCATCATGGAGGCGCCCGTGAGCATCGCAACGGTGCCGGAGCCCTGCGCGACCCGAATGACGCCGCCCACGAGCCAGCCGGTGACGAGAAGCGGAATGCCCGCCGCGGCCAGCGCGCCGGCAATGTATTCGCCCACGCCCGCCGTTCGGAGCAGGGCCCCAAATGCCCCGCCCGCCGCCGTGATGGCGATAATGTGGCCCCCACTCTTGAGCGCGTCGGTCAGCGCGTTGCGGAAGGCGGAGGGCTCCAGGTTCCCAACCCGATAGTAGGTCCCCGCGGCCGCGAGCGCCGCGACCGTGAGCGCTACGGAGGGATCGCCGACAAAGCCGGCGAGGGCGGGCAGAACGCCGTCCGCCGGCCCGAATGCGTCTGTCATCGTGTGGGTGCCGATGAGCACGACCGGCAGGGCGATGGGAAGGAGCGCCTCGCCCAGCGACGGAAGCGCATCGACGGCCGAATCCGTCTGTTCTTTCAGGGCATCGGCCGTGGCCCCCATCGCGTCCCGCAGCGGAATGGTCATCTGTCGATCAATCCAGTACCCGTAGCCCAGCCCCGCCACCGCGGCCAGCGGCAGGGCCAGCAGTACGCCGATGCCCATCGCCAGTCCCACGTCCACCTCCAGCGTCTCGGCCATGGCGAGCGGCCCCGGCGTGGGCGGCACCAGCATGTGCGTGGACAGCGCCCCGGCCGACAGCACGGCGACGTAGAGCGGGTACTTCGTTCCGGTGCGGGCGTACATCGATCGGCCCAGCGGCGCCAGCAGGTAAAACACGTTGTCGACGAAGACCGGGATCGACAGCACGAAGCTACTGCCCAGCAGGGCGACCTCCGAGTGCTCATCGCCGGTCTGGCCGAGAAAGGCCCGCACGATGCGTTCTGCCGCCCCGCTGTCCATGAGGCTCTTTCCGATGATAACGGCCATGAGAATCGGAATGCCGATGGCCGCCATCACGTCCCCGAACGCGCCCGTCAGTTCCGCGGGGACGTCCGCGAGCGGCACCTCGGGCGTCACAAGTCCCACCGCGAGCGTCGCCATCGTCAGCCCGAGAAACGCGGGCAACCGGAGCCCGACGAGCAACAGAACAACGACGGCAAGTCCGACCACAAACGGAATCAGAGGATTGGGAGGCACGCGTCGTTTCGGCGTTTGGAGCGGTCAACGTTCCCACGTTCAACGGATCAACGTCGAAACGTTCGACATCAACTCTGCCTCATTTTCTGCACCCGCTCGTAGGTCTTTTTGAGGTTCACCACCGGCTTCGGATAATCCGCGCCGATAATGCAGCCGGCGGCCTCCTGCTCGTCCCGACTCATGCGATGGGGCTCGTGTACGTACTCGTCGGGCACCCCCTTCAGCTCCGGCAGCCAGTAGCGGACGTACTCCCCATCACTGTCGTACCGCTGGGCCTGCTTCACAATGTTGAAGTAACGGTCGCGCGGGTCGTGGCCCACCCCGCTGTTGTAGGCCCAGTTCCCCCAGTTGCTGCACACGTCGTAGTCCACGAGGCGCGACTCGAAGTAAGAGGCCCCCTTGCGCCAGTCCTGTCGCAGACTCATCGACAGCATGCTGGCCACGTTCTGGCGGCCCCGGTTGGACATGAAGCCGGTCTGGTTGAGCTCCCGCATGTTGGCGTCCACGAAGGGAATGCCCGTCGTGCCGTTGCACCAGCGCTCGAACGCCTCGTCGTAATTGCGCCAGTCCGGATTCTTGCCCGCCGGTCCCCCGGCATGGAAGAGCTGATCGCCCGCTTTCCAGGCGGCGAAGGTGTGGAAGTCCCGCCAGATGAGCTCGAACGTCATCCAGTACGTCGACTTGTTGGACACCCGCTCGTCCTCATAGCGCTGGACGGCCTCGTAGATCTGGCGAGGCGTGATGCAGCCGTGTGCGAGCCAGGGGCTAAACTTCGACGAATAGTTGGCGCCGAGGAGGCCGTTGCGCGTCTTCTTGTAGTTCTTGAGGCAGTCCTCGCGCCAGATGTACTCGTCGATTCGGTCGAGGCCGCGCGTTTCGCCGCCCTGAAAGGAGAGCACGCTGCGCTCATCGACCGTGCCGTCGCCCTCGATGCCGAGGTCGTCGAGCGTGGGGATCGGTCCCGGGTCTATGTCATCGGGGAGGGGAGACAGGGCCTCCGGTGCCTCCACCGTCGAACGGACTGCGCTCTTCTTTTCGACCTGCTTGCGAAAATTCGTGTAGACATCGGGCACGTTCGCCGCCCCGTCGAATGGCAGGTCCTCGATGTGGTAGAGCGTTTTGCCCCAGAAGAAGCCGGGCGTTGCGTTGGTGGCGGCCAGGGCGGTTTTCACCGCCTCCTCAACGGTTCGCTCTTCGGTTCCAATCTCCTGAAACTGAAAGACGGCTTCGGCCTTGGTTCCCCGTACGAGGGTTGGCAGCACGTCTTCCGGCCGCCCGAGCCGCACGACGAGGTCATTCCCCAGGTCACGGAGAGACGTACGCAGGTCCTCCACGCTTTCCCGGAGAAAGCGGGCCCGGATGGCCCCGGTCTTCGGGAAGTCGAACATTGTGGGGCCAAAGTGGCGCGGGTCAAAGCAGTAGACGGGCACGACCCGATCAAAGTGATCGGCCGCGTGGCGCAGCGGCTCGTGGTCGCGGACGCGGAGGTCGTTGCGAATCCAGACAAGGGCAGTAGACATGGGGGCGTGTCGCGTTACGGGTGTTGAGGGGGGCGAACGACGTTCCGGCGGCTACAGTCTCGTGAGAAGTGTAGGCGTCGAAGAGACAATGCATCGGCTACAGGTGTTCTGCCTTTTACCTTCCACGACTGTAAACGTACTGCGTTGCCGGAACATTGAGTAGGGGGCACATCAGCGCGTTGTCTCGCGCACGGGGCACGTTCAATCCTCTTTCGCCCAGGGAACCTGATCGCGGTCCTTGTTGCGACGGCAGCGCTCACTACAGTACTTCACATTCTCCCAGTCATCTTCCCACTTCTTGCGCCACTCAAACTCGCGGTTGCAGACCGGGCACACCTTGGTTGGCAGAGGGGGGTCACTCATTGCAGAACAGGATATGTGACGCTCATGGTGATTTTACTCGTACGAGGGCCCCCAGACGGTGTGTGTCGAAGGGGCATCGGTTCTTACAGGCTTGTCACGACCCTTCTGCTTCTCGGGGGGGGGGGCGGGCGCGCCACATAAAACCGCGATGTCCAGTCTAAACGATCTTCTCAGGGTTCTCACGCTCGTTGCCCGGTGTACACAACTGAGAATTGGAACAGCCGTTCGATTTTTCCTGTTACATCGCACGATACATTCCAAGCTCCGCAGAGGGTTCACCTGCGTGTGCCAATGGGGCTATAGCTCAGTTGGTAGAGCGCTGGAATCGCACTCCAGAGGTCCG
>CAYOWD010000303.1:0-4967 GCA_964407535.1 uncultured Salinivenus sp.
GATGTCGAGGAAGACGAGTTCGTCGGCCCCGGCGGCGTCGTAGGTGCGGGCCTGTTCGACTGGGTCGCCGGCGTCGCGGATGTCGACGAAGTTGATGCCCTTGACGACGCGGCCCTCGTCGACGTCGAGGCAGGGAATGATGCGGTTGGCAAGCATGACAGTGGCGAGTTTCGAGTGGTGAAAGGGGGAGGCGGGTAGGGACGGAGGCGTTACGCGTCGGGCTCGGAGGCGTCGCGGAGGGGAGCCGTGGAGAAGAGGTCGAGGTCCACGTTTTCCTTGTCCTGCCACGCCCAGACTTGCTGGCACGGGAACTGGTTTTCGTAAAGGGCCGTCCCCACGATCACGGAGTCCACCCCGTAGGATTCCAGGGTTTGGATGGAGAGGAGGTCGTCGTAGCCGCCGACGCCGCCGGAGGCCGTAATCTTTGCTTCTGACAGATTGTCGGCCAGTTCGCGGTAGGCGTCGATGTTGGGTCCCTCCAGGGTGCCGTCCCGGCTAATGTCGGTGTAGATGAATCGTCGCACGCCACGGGCCTCCATCTCCAACGCAAACTCCACGGCGTCGAGGCCCGACCCTTCCGTCCATCCCTGCACGCGCACCTCGCCGTCGCGGGCGTCGAGCCCCACGGCCACGCGCTGCGGCGCAAACTTGTCGATGGCGGCCTCCACCAGGTCGGGGTTGCGGACGGCGGCGGTGCCCAGGATGACGCGGTACACGCCCATCTCCAGCACCGTCTCGATTTGCTCCATCGACCGGATGCCGCCGCCGAGCTGAATGGGGATGTCCAGTACGTCGCAGATCTCCCGAATCACCGCGCGATTGTTGTTTTCTTCGTCGCCGCGGGCGGCGTCGAGGTCGACCATGTGGAGGGTACGCGCATTTTGCACGCGCCACAGCTTGGCCATCTTGACCGGGTCCTGGAAGTAGACGGTCTCCTCGTCGTAATCGCCCTGGTGAAGCTGAACACAACGGCCGTCGCGCAGATCAATGGCGGGAATGACGAGGGTCATGGTTGCGTGGGGGCGTGTGGGAGGGTGTGCGTTTGGGAGTATGTGCGTGTTGTTTGGGGACGCACATCCATACAGGGGAAATGGCCAGCGTATCCCGAAGAAGGTCAGGGAGACGACGCTGTTTCATCAATCATTCGGGAGCGGCCAATTCGGGACGGGGGAGGGTGGCGAAGTTTTCCAGAATCCGGAGGCCGGGCGCCTGCGACTTCTCCGGGTGGAACTGGACCCCGTGCACGTTGTCGCGGTGGACGATGGCCGGAAAGTCGTGTCCATAGGTAGCAGTGGCCAGTACGTCGCTGGGCTCTTCGGCCGCGGCGTGGAAGGAGTGGACGAAGTACACGTACGCCGGCTCCTCCATGCCGTCGAAGAGCGGGTGGGAACGGGTCGGCGTGATTTCGTTCCAGCCCATGTGGGGCACCACGAGGTCGTCGGACCAGTCCGTGGCGGCGTCGTGAAAGTGGACCACCTCGCCGGGGAGGATGCCCAGGCCGTCGTGGACGCCTTTCTCGCGTCCGGTGTCGAACAGTAGCTGCATCCCCACGCAGACGCCGAGGAACGGGGTGTTCTTGGCCTCGACGGCGTCGAGGATCGGGGCTTCGAGGTTGCGCCGCCGGATTTCTTCAATGCAGGCCCCGAAGGCGCCCACGCCGGGCAGTACAAGCCGACTGGCGTTCCGGATGGCGTCGGCGTCGTCGGTGCGGCGGACCTCCACGTCGACCCGCTCGAAGGCCTTCTCAATCGAGCGGAGATTGCCGATGCCGTAGTCAATAATCGTCACCATAACAGGGTCGAATTGGGAATTTCGATTTTCGAATTCGGCGGCTGGGCCGGAGGCTTGGACCCGAGGAGCAGAACTCTATCGCTGCTATTGGGTGGTTTTGAGAGGCCTGGATGCGTGGACGCATGGAGGCATCGAGCCGTGATCCCCGTTCCAGTTGGCTCAACGCATTCGTTTCGAGAGCGCGAGTGAATCAATTCGGGACTCGCCTCTCGACATTCGCCGCTCGCAACTGCCCTCATTCGTCGTTGAGCTCCTTCGAGCGGTGCGTGGCCGTCCCCACGGCGTTGATGAGCATGGTGCGGAGACCGTGCTCTTCCAGGGACGAAACGGCGGCGATGGCAGTTCCGCCGGGCGTGGTGACCTCGTCACGCAGAATGGCGGGGTGCTTGCCGGTGTCGAGGGCCAGCTTGGCGGCCCCGTACACGGTTTGGGCAGAGAGCTTCGCCGCATCTTTCCGGGAAAGGCCCTGCTTGACGCCGGCATCCGTGAGGGCCTCGATAAACATGTACACGTAGGCCGGGCCGCTGCCGGACAGGCCGGTCACCGCGTCCATATATTTTTCCGGAACCACGACGGCCTCGCCGACGGCCTCAAAGATGTCGCGTGCGATTTCCACATGCTCGTCGGTGGCGTAGGTGCCGGCCGAGATGGCGGTAGCGCCTTCATCGACGAGGGCGGGCGTGTTGGGCATCGTGCGGATCACCGGTTGGTCCTGCCCGAAGGCCAGTTGCAGGCGCTCGGTGGTGATGCCGGCGAGCACGCTAATCACAACGACGTCCCGGTCGAGGTGCTCCCGAATGTTGGTGATGACCTCCGATTTGCTCTGCGGCTTGATGGTGAGCAGCACCACGCTGGCCTCTTTGACGGCCTCTACGTTGTCGGTGGTGGTTTGCAGGCCCGGGAATTCGTCGGCCATCTCGTCGAGGGCCGATGCGGTGCGCCGGGTGGCGATGACTTGGTCGGGGGCAATAAGGTCGCTTTCGATCATGCCGCCAATCAGGGCGCGGCCGATGTTGCCGGCTCCGATGACAGCGACGGTTTCGTCGGACAGCATAGGGGAAGGGTTGAAGGTTGGAAAGTTGGAAGGTTAAAAGTTGGAGGGTTAGAAGGTTGGAAGGTTAAAAGATGGGAAGATTGAAGGTTGGAAAATGGGACGAGGGAAAGGGGGCAGGGGGAGGGCGGAAGAGGCGGAAACCAAACGGGTGCGGTCACTGCCGTCCGGTTTATCGAACTCCCCACTCCCCATTCCACATTCCCAATTCCGCACTCCGCATTCCGAATTCTACATTCCCAACTCCCAGTTCCCCAATCCCATGCTCCCGACTCCACATTCGAAATTCGTCACTCGCAATTCGCCATTGTTCGCAATTCGCCACTTGTCACTGTCTACAGGGTGCCTTTGGTGGAGGCGACCTCGGGGTGGTCGGCGCTGCGTTGGACGGCGGCCTGGAGGGCCTGAGCCGTGGCCTTGAAGAGAGCTTCGATCTTATGGTGAGCGTTGGTGCCGTGGAGGACGGTCAGGTGCAGGTTGCAGGCGGCGTGTTGGGCGAAGGAGCGCCAGATGTGCGGCACCATCTCCGTTGCGAGTTCCCCAACCATTTCCCGTTCAAAAGAAGCGTCCACGCGACAGAAGGTGCGGCCCGAGAGGTCGATGACCGACCGGGCGAGCACGTCGTCCATCGGCACGTAGGCGTGGCCGTAGCGGGCAATGTGGGCCTTGTTGCCCAGGGCCTGTGTGAGGGCCTGGCCGAGCGTGATGGCCACGTCCTCGACGGTATGGTGGTCGTCGACATGGAGATCGCCGTCGCAGCGCACCCTGAGGTCGAGGCCGCCGTGCTTGGCGAAGAGGTCGAGCATGTGGTCGAAAAAGCCGACGCCGGTCTCGACGTCGTAGGTGCCGTCGCCGTCCAGCGACAGGTCGACGGCGATGTCGGTTTCGTTCGTTGTGCGCTCGACGGTGGCCGTACGCGGGGAGAAGGACGAAGCCATGGAGGGTCTCGTTTTTCAGATGAGCAGTCCGATCACAACCAGGTCGGCAGTCGTCAACGTCTCGGGAATGCCGGGGGCTGTGCCGATTGTACGTTTTCCGTTTTCGCGTTGAACGTTTTGCGACACCGATCCGCAATCCCCGAAAGAACGTGCTTGTGTTCGTGAAGAGGCATCAGGACGTTGGGATCAAATCTGAAACAGCAATCGGATCGGTGGAGACCGCGGACAAATGAAGTGTCTCTGTACGGTCGAGTGTCCGCTTGGTGGTGTATTCGCCATCCTCCGGACCCCGATACACTTCTACGGTCGGGGCCGTTACATTCACGATCCAGTATTCAGGAATCTCGTGGGTTGCGTACAGGCGGCGTTTCTCATTGCGGTCTTTGTCGAGAGAGGAATCGGCGACGTCGACAATCAGGACCGCCGACGCTGGATGATCGTCCCAGTACTCCGCCGGCGTGCCCGCAATCAGGGCCAGGTCCGGCTCCGGTTCGGAGTGGGAGCCGAGGGCCAGGGGCGCCTGGGTCCGTACGAAGTACCCGTCCGGGCGCACCGCGTCGAGCGCCTGCCGGCAGAGCGTGACGGCGGTGGCGTGCCGACTGTTTTGGGGACTCCCGGGGACGATGCGTCCGTCAATCAATTCGACGTGATCGTCGTCCGAGAGGATCCCGGCCTCCACGAGGTGTTCGTACTGGCGGCGGGGCCAGCGGTATGTGGGCAGCGTGGAGCGGGCCATTTTGCTATCTTCACGAGCGGATCATGGGGAGTGAACCTGCAGGTACGCACGCTGGTTTTTATACTTGAGCGTGGGCCGTGTGCCCGCGCCGGTTCTCCTGTATGCTGCTTTTCCACGAAGAATAACGAACACCCGTGCCAACGTACAGCGACGCCGATTTTGAAGACAGCCGCTTTGATTACGGTGAACGCGTGCGCATCCTGCTGCGTCATCCGAAGCTAGGGGGGACGTACGGGGAGGCCGAGGGCACCTGTGCCGCCCGGGAGGAAGAAGTCGAGTTTGAGGCGAAGGACGGCACGATGCGGACGAAGACGCTCGTCTGGCTCAAGGACATCGAGGGCTACGAGAAGCCCCACGAGGATCTGCCCGATACCACGAAGGAGGTGGAGGAGGCGTGGTTTGCGGAGGAGGCCCTGCGAAAGAAGGAGGGCGATCCGCTCGATGGAGTAAG
>CAYOWD010000304.1:0-4921 GCA_964407535.1 uncultured Salinivenus sp.
GCCTCTACGACATCCGTTCCCCGTTCGTCGCTGCCGGCTCAGCGTCCGCAGGGGCACCCTCGGCGCTCAACGAAGAAGACTTCGGTAGCCGTACAGTAAAGCAGCTTCCCTGATCGGGGGCACTTTCCACGTCAATGGTGCCGTCGAGTGCATCGACCAGCTTCTTGACGATTGAGAGGCCCAGACCGCTGCCGTCGTATTTCCGCTTGGGGCCCTGTTCGGCCTGCCGGAAGGCCTCGAAGATATAATCGAGTTCCTCGTCCTTGATGCCGATGCCGGTATCTTCGACCGCCAGCATTGCGTCCCGGTCGGTGTCCCACACCCGAACCTCGACGCGCCCGCCCTCCGGGGTAAACTTAAGGGCATTGCCCAGCAGGTTCTCGGCCACGTGAAAAAGGGCGTTCTTGTCCCACAGTCCCACCACGGACGATTGGGGCAGATCGGTGGCGAGGGTGACATTGGCGTCCTCTGCCTGCGGGCGGAGCAGCTCGACCGTCGTGTCGGCTACGACTCCCAGGTTGACGCGCTCCCGGTTGACGTCCACCGAGCCGGTTTCCAGTTCGGAGAGTCGAAGCACTGAGTCGAGCGTATCCTGAAGGCGTTCGCCGCCTCGAATCACCAGATCCACGTATCGCTCATTTTGGCCCGACACATTGTTCTTGAGAATGCCGGCAAAGCTCAGGATGGACGTGAGCGGGGTCCGCACCTCGTGCTTCATGTTGGCGAGGATCGCCGATTTGAGTTCGCTGGCCGCCTCTGCTTCCTTCTTGGCCGTCCGCAGCGCGTCCTCCCGTTCTTTTTGCGCCGTGATGTCGTCCAGGAGAAGAAGACATCCTGGACGGGTATGCCCGTGCCCCAGACGGCTCTCGCACACGGAGAAGTATCGCGAGGAGCCGTTCGTGTCCAGTGTGAGCACGGAGGAGTCCCTGCGGGCCTGCGCAAGATGGGGCAGCACCGCATCCAGGGGCCGGCCTTCACTGGTGCCGGTCGTTAGTTCCGGGAAGAGGGCGGCCGCTTCCCGGTTGTAGGTGCGGATTTGATTGTGCTCCCCCAGCACGAGGGCCGGGTCGGTCTGTGTGCCCGTCAGCTGCACGTCGTGAAATGCGTCGTCGTAGACGAAGAGAACCCCGACGGCGAAGACGGCGACGCCGAGCGGCTCGTGCCCCACGTCCAGGAACAGGGGACTGGCGTGCCCGATGGCGTTGAGCAGGGCGGGCAGCGACGTGAGGCCCACCAACACAACCAGGGAGCGCGTGCTGGACGCGATTCCCGCGAACAGCTCAAACAGCACGAAAATCCCGATGGCCGAGAGCGTGTAGGCAAGGCCGAAAGTGATCCAGTGCAGCGCGTGGTTCTGAATCGCGAGGTGGGCAAAAGGATACGCCGCCCATTCCGTCGTGAAGTAAATGTGATGCAGCGGGTTTGTGAGCTTGACGAGCACGACGGCTGCGAACACGCTCAGGGCCGTCCAGCGGACTGTTCGATTGCGGTGCAGGGAGCGACCTGCGTACGCAAAACAGAAGTACAGCCAGGCCCAGACGGTCGCGAAGCCTGCGATGAGACCGACCAGGTAGAGGTCTATTTTGAGGGACGGCGAGGGCACTGTAAGGTACCCGATTTGGGCGAGGGCCCACACGCCGCTGAGTACGAGCAGGGCCACGAGGCCGTGGCGCGTATCCCGGTCCTGAATCTGGGCCGCGCGGTAGGCAGCGCCGCCGCAGGCGAGGACGGCGGCACTGAAGGCAAGCACGTATCCGGTAAACACCATGACTGAACGAGAGGCCGTAAGAAGGACCCGATTGGGTATGTTGAGGGCGGGAAGAGTGGTATACTCTCCGAGGTAAAGTTACCGATCCGTAAAAATGTCTGCAAGCACCTTCACGCCGCGGCTGAGAAGCGTATCCCAGCGTAGTCGGAACCGGTTTATGGTTCTTTTCGTGGATCGGCATCTTTGACCCAACTGGATCCAAAAAGTGTGCCAGTCTCTGTGGGTCCCGAGATGGCTTCAAGTAAAGGGCCATTCCTAGGCCGATAGGCAGAGACATCTGGAACCTGTGCCTCGGACTGAGGCATGGAGGGGGACAGGCGGACGGCCGGACGAAAGAGAGGAAAGTGGGCGGTGCTGGATTTGAACCAGCGACGTCCTGCTTGTAAGGCAGGTGCTCTAAACCGCTGAGCTAACCGCCCAAGACCGTGGCGAGTGTCGAATTGCGAATGTCGAGTTTGGGAGTGGAGTCAAGAGTTCAAGCGGCACAATCCATTCGCCACTTGGAATTCGCAATTCGAAAATCGCAATTCGAAAATCGACACTGAGAAGAGAGCGGGAGACGGGGATCGAACCCGCGGCCTTCAGCTTGGGAAGCTGATGCTCTACCACTGAGCTACTCCCGCTTTTCGGTTTGGCACCTCTTCCCTATGCGAACCGGCACTGCCAGTTCCAGGCGTCTCTTCCGCCCGGTAGGCATGGACGTACGTGCGTGCTGGCCTTATGCCGCCGTGGCCTCCAAAACCTCCCCGCATTCGACCTCCACGCACTCCCCCCCTAAATTGACCGTGTCTTCGCAGAAGGGGGCAAAAACACAAAACAACGGCGCAGACCCCTCGTTAAAATCCGTTGCGTAATTTGATGTACACCAATCTCCCCTGCTGTTATGCCCAAGCGCACCTACCAGCCCAGCGATCACAAGCGCAAGAAGAAGCACGGCTTCCTCAAGCGCATGGAGACGGAGGAAGGCCAGGAAATCATCAAACGGCGGCGCAAGAAGGGCCGGGACAAGCTGTCGGTGAGCGACGAGGACTCCGGCAAGCCTGTGTAACCCCGGCTATTGTGTCCAATCGACCCGACCAGACGGATTCGGAGCGGCGCTATACGTTCCCGAAGTCGCACCGGCTCAAGCGGCGGCGGCTCATCCGTTCGCTGTTTGACCGTTCGCGGACGGACGTGCGGACGGTCGCGACGGGCTGTGTGCGCCTGTTGTACCGGGTCGTGGAGCGAGAGGCGCTTGGACACGACGTTCCCATTCAGGTCGGATTTGCGCCGGGCCGCCGCGTCGAGAGCGGGGTCGAGCGCAACCGAGTCCGACGCCTGTTGCGAGAGGTCTACCGGGTGCATCAGCACACCCTGGTAGACCTTTTCGTGTCTCGGCCCGATGCGGTCATTGTCATGATGCTGTTTCGCGGCGCGCCCGCCCAGGCCGACGACATTGCGGATGATCTTCCGTCCGCGATGGCCGACATGGCATCTACGCTCCAGGCTGCGCTCGATGATGAGGCCGGTTCAAACGAGAGGACCCAGTGACCCGTCGCCCCTGTCGGCTCCCTCTGTCGAGGAGGGCGAACGGGCCTCTCGGGGTCGTGAGGGGGACAGGCGGCCTCGTGAGTGCGATCCCCACATCTTTTTGAAACGCGCGGGGGCACGTTGCCCGTCCCGACGCGTATCGTTCCGTTGAGTCGTTTCCGGAACGCCTCCGCCGCATGCGGGGACCGCGAACGGCCGTTCGTACGCCTTCACCAATCCTTTTGCCTCCGTGGCTGCTCCCCTTCGCAATCAACCGGCGCCGGACGATCAGCGCAACGTCATCATCGCTACGGTCCTCGTCGCGGTGATCATGTTCGGCTGGATGTTCTGGTTCAGTCCGCAGCAACCCCAGCAGGCCGGGGCCCCGACCGACACGACGCAGGCGACCGAGCAGGCGGCGGCGACCGACTCTCCGGCCGGCACGTCCGGCGAGCAAGCCGCCTCGGATGCGGCCGAGGACGCGCAGTCGAAGAACCCGCAGCGGATGGCGGCGAATCAGGCGCCGGAGCTGGAGGCCCCGGCCTCTGATTCCGTCACGGCCCGTGCGCTGGAGGGCACCAATCGAAAGATCGTCGTGGAGACGGACCTCTACACGGCAGTGCTGTCCACCAAGGGCGGCACGCTCCAGCGCTTCACGCTCAAAAAGTACCTCCAGTTCAACCAGAAGGACCCCGTCGAAATCGTGGACACGACGGCGGGCGGGGCGCTGTCGCTGTCCTTTCGGACGCCGACGGGGGAAAAAATTGACTCTCGATCCCTCTACTTCACGGCGGATACGGAGGCCGACACGGTGCGGGTGACCGACGAGCCCGTTTCGATCTCCTTTACGGCGCAACTCGGAACGGGCGTGCTCCAGCAAAACTACACGTTCCACCCCAAGGACTACGATCTCGGGCTCGACATTCAACAGAAGAATCCCCGCAGCTTTATGCAGGCCGGGGGGTACGACCTGACGTGGCACGGGGGCGTGCCGTACTCGGAGGGTGGGGACGACGAACAAGAGCTGCAGTTTAGTGGCCTATACGCGTACAGCGGCGAGACCGTTAGTAGTGTGACGCTTTCCAGCGACGACCACGGGGAAACGGAACTGGGCGGGTCGGTGTCCTGGATTGCGGCCAAGAACAAGTACTTTACCGCCGCCCTCATGCCGGACGAGCCGGACCGCATGCGCGGCGCGGCCCTGTCCGGCGACAAGGTGGCGCAAGCCGGGACACCGGTGGACGTGAAGAATTTTACGGGGAAGCTGCAGGTCCCCCTTCCCCGCACCGACGCACACACCGACCGCTTCCACCTCTACGCCGGCCCGATTGACTACTACAATCTGGCCGAGTACGAGCGAGAGCTCTACGCGATGGTCGACTATGGATGGGACTGGTTTGAGTGGATGACGAAACCGCTCGCCAAGTACCTGTACATCCCGATGCTCACGTATCTGGGCGAAGGGATGCCCGACTGGCTGGGCGGCGGCCTGCCGTACGGCATCATCGTCATCCTGATGGCCGTCTTCATCAAGACGCTCGTCTATCCGCTCACGAAGTCCTCCTACCGGAGCATGGCGCAGATGCGGGAGCTGCAGCCGAAGATGGAGGAGATTCGCGAGAAGTACGACGATGATCAGGAGAA
>CAYOWD010000305.1:0-4908 GCA_964407535.1 uncultured Salinivenus sp.
ATTGTCATCTCGGTGAAGCACTCCGATCCCTACATGATGATTCAGGCCTACCGGAGGGTGGCCGAGGAGACGGAGTATCCGCTGCACCTGGGGGTCACGGAGAGCGGCACGCTGGATGTGGGCACGGTAAAGAGTTCGATCGGCATCGGATCGCTCCTGGCCGACGGGATCGGCGACACGATTCGGGTGTCCCTCGCCGCCGACCCGGTCGAAGAGATCAAGGTGGGCCACCGCATTCTGCAGTCGCTCGGCATTGGGCGCCCCGGCGTCAACATTATTGCCTGTCCCACCTGCGGTCGGCTGGTGGGCGATCTCTTCTCAATCGTGGAGGAGGTCGAAGAGGCCGTCGCCGCCCAAAACTTCGACAAGGACCTCAACGTGGCCCTCATGGGCTGCGCCGTCAACGGGCCGGGCGAAGCCAGCGGGGCCGACCTCGGCATCTCGTTGGGCCGCGGCCGCGCCCACTTCTTTAAGCACGGCGAGGTGGTGGACACGGTCCCGGAAGACGAGATTGTGGAGACCGTCCTGGAAGCCATCGAAAACTGGGACGAGGAGGACGAAGCCGCGGCGGCGGACGACACTGCGAACACTCCCTCCGGGGACGGAGCCCCTACCGACACGGCCGCTGAGACGGACGCAAGTTCGGCCGATGCGTCCGACGACGAGGGCGTGACGAAGCCGGATCTTCCCACCTCGTAGTCTACAGTACCATCTGGACGGCAAGGAGGGTGAGGAGGAAGCTCACGATCAAGATGACGATAAAGCCGACAGCCATCCCTGAACTCGTGCGCGCCTCCTGGGCCGGCCCCGCTGCCAGCGGGGATCGCTCCAACGAGGACGGCTCCTCGTCCCCGCCCTCCGGCTCGAAGTCCTCGTCCAGATCCGAGGTCGTCTCGAACCGCACGATGTCGCTCCACGCGCCTTCCGTGGCGCCCGGGAAGAGAACCTGAACGCGCCAGAAGAGTCGGTTCTGTTCGTCCGGCAGCTCTTCAAACAAGGTGAGCGTGGTGGTCTGGTCGACCGTGAGATCCACGAGCGGCTCGTCGAACGCATCGGTCGGGGCCACCTGCACCCGGTATCCGGCTGCTTCCGGCACCCCTTCCCAGGTAAGCGTCGCGCCGTTGGCCTCCACCCTATCGCCGGCTATCGGTCGGATCGGCACCGGCGGTGCATCTACCTGAAGCTGCTCGTCTGCGGTGTCGTCCTGCTCGCCGACCCTGAAAGATGCCGTCGTGCTCCACGACGCCGCGTCCTCGGTTTCGGCACGTACGCGCCACACGACGGTATCGCGTCCCTCCGGCACCACGTCGGCCAGATCGACGGTGGTCCCTGCGTCGACGATCTCGTCGTAATACAACGCCTCAAACGCATCGGACGCGGCCAGCTGCAGACGATACGTATCCGCCTCCGGGACGGCCGTCCAGCGGAAGGCCTGGGCCTCCAACGGAACCGCCTGTTCCGCTACGGGATGGGTAGGCTGCGGAGCGGGACGCGTTGAGCGCGGGACGTCGGGGGGCGAAGAGGCGGTGGACATGGGAAACCAACAACTAGTGAAACGGAGCGATGGACGATGTCTCTACACAATGTAAGGAAGCGCCCGGACTGCGTCCATCCCTTATGGGATCCAAACTTTAGAAAGTTTGCCCCCTTTTCGTGCCGCCCCGATTCATATGCCTCCCTGCCTCCCGTCCGCCTGCGGCAGGTCCCTTTGTCTTTTCCCATCCACTCATTATCCTGTATATTACGTGTCCGAAGCCGCTCTGTCCCGTGGCCATCATTCGACAGCGGGACTTGTCCCAGTAGGGACGCACACGCTGCGGTCACGGTGGTCTGCCCACCGTCCCAGCACGCGTCCTCTGCCGTCTGTCTTGTCTCACTTTTGTGCTCCCGTTCCATGACGTTGACCATCGACTCGATCCTCTTTCCCACGGATTTTTCGGACGTGGCGGAGGGCGCCTTTGCCCATGCAGCGCACTTGGCCCTTCGATACGACGCCACGATTCACGTCTTCAACGTCGCCGTGCCGGACGAGGAGGAGGAGGGGACGAACCCCATGGACTTTCTTCCGGTCAATCCCATCGACGCCGACGCTGTCGGGGAGGCCCCGATCCAGCATGTGGACGTCCAGACGGCCACGCAGGAGCGAGGAAGCGTTCCGGTCGTCTACACGCAGACGGACCGGGGCTCTCCCTCCGAAGCCATCATTGACTACGCGGATGAGCAGGACGCCGACCTCGTGGTGATGGGGACCCACGGACGGCAGGGCATGGATCGGCTGCTCAGCGGAAGCGTCTCGGAGGAAGTGGTCCGAGGGGCCTCCTGTCCGGTATTCACGGTGCTTCCCTCCGAAACAGACCCGGGCATTCCCACCATCTCGCGCGTGCTGGCCCCCGTCGACCTTTCAGAAGAGTCCGAATTGGTCATCGATCACGCGGCGGCCCTCTCAGACTCCTACGCTGCCCCGCTCGACCTGCTGCACGTGGTGGAGGAGGCCGCCTACCCCAATGCCTACGGCCTTGACGCTGTGCCCCCGGATCCGCCCAGCGTGCAGGATCGGGCCCGCGAGGCACTCGAAACGCTGGCGGGACGCCTCGAATTGCGCACCGACCCCGTAAACATTCACGTTCTCACCGGCAACGCGGCCGGTGACATCGTGGAGTTTGCCGCCACCCACGACGCCGACCTCATCGTGATGGCCACCCACGGCCGGACCGGCATGGAACGCTTCCTGATCGGCAGCGTCGCGGAGAAGGTGGTGCGCCAGGCCCCTTGCCCCGTCTTCACGCTCAAGAGCTTCGGCAAGTCGCTGCTGTCGGAATCGACGGAGGAGTAGCGAGAAGGACATACGGGTCCATTGGATGTCCCCTCACGCTTCCGACAATCCAGGTGCCTCCGGAGACGGTGTGGATGCTTCCCTGACATCTCATCTTATAAACGGCCCCACGTCGCCCGGTACCTCACAGAGTGGAGCATCCCGACGACTGTCGTAGACGCGTCCACGAGGATAGACCGTAGTTCCCCCTGCCGGTTGCCTGCGGTAGTACTGGTAGCCCCCGCAGAGTCGGACGAGGTCCGACAGCGGGGATAGACCTGGGATTTACTTCGTCGGGGCCGATGGGCCGATGGGAGTTGGGCATCCCGATGTCGGCGCATTTGATCGTCCCGGACACGTCCGGGCGTCAACATCGTCCCGAGTTTGGATCTGCCGGGACGATCCCCAACGGTCGCCTCGCCTTTCCGAAAACAGACGAACCCGAGGCGTTCGTTTGTCTCTTCCTCCCCTCCAGAGCACCGACATGCTCAATTTCGGAATCGATTGTTCAGGAAATCGGCTTCCGCGACCATGTGACGCTGGTGTTATCAAAAGTGCTTCCGGAAAGCTGGAAGCGCTCCCTTCATGAGATCACCACCTAGAACGCACAGTTTCCCGACAGAATCCTGCCACATCGTAGCAGGTCAGTCGTAGAGGCGAATGAACAACGGGGAGGCACACTCGGCGTCCGACGTCGACCGCCCCGTCTGTTCATTCCGCCAGACCGGGAGTACGGCCTCCAACCACGGAGCCGACGCGCCACAGACGCGAGCGGCTCGTGCCCGCATTGAGCCCTTTCGCTCAATGCAAGAGGCGGCCGCCCCGCGATGCACTCACAGAACGACACCTGCCATATGAGTTACTCACACTCCTTCCGATACTGCAAGCGTTGCCAGAAATCAACCGTCCACAACCGCCACGAAGTCGTCGATCAGGACGGGAAGCGAGAAGAAAAGCATCGCTGCACCCAATGCGACACGGAGACGGTTCGGCTGATTAGCGATCGGCCGTCCGCTCACGCCTAGTCGGGCCCCTGTTGCACTCCACAGTATGCAGGTGCCGACTGACGTGCAGTCCTCCTGCTTGAGTGCCCCTGTCCGCGCCGTCGGAAGCACGATCGCTTCCGGCGGCGTTTTTTCATTGATCCAAACGGTCTGCTGGGTGCATCTAGCGCCCACCCCCCTCCGCGTGCCGACGGTTCGTTTCCGGTGCAAGGCCCCCTATTCTTCCTGAAGCGCAGCAGTGGGCGTGAAGCTACGCATCATGCGCTCGACCGTCTCGCCGAGCTGCTTCCGCGTCTCGCGCGTGAAGGTGGTCGTGAGCGTGTATCCTCGATCTTCCTGCAGCACAAAAAGCTGCTCCTGATAGAGCCGCTGGTCGTCTGAGGGATACCAGAGCAGAATCACCCGATAGGCGGGAATGCCGCAATCCAACTCAATCGAGTCGTTCACGAGAATCCGAACCCCTTCCAGCTCCGCCTCCAACAAGGCAATGCCCTTCGCAGCGAATTCGTACAGCGAATCAACCTCAATGTCGGGAGTCGTGTTGATCATAATGTTGTGCGTAACCCCGTCTACGGTTGGACCGACCAGCGTGTGGATGGTCCCCTTTTGCCAGTCGTCCCCGGGACGCTGCACCTGAAATGCATCGGCGCGGTGTAGCTCCTCAGAAGACGACGGGGATGCCCCCGCTTCTGTGTCCGCACCGCCCTCACTCGTTTCATCCTCCTCCGCGGACTCACGGTCGTGCTTAAGCCCCGGATCGCTCATAACAGTAACAGTAAAATTAGTCTCTTCAAAGCGGATGCAAAAATTGGGAACGCCTCCTCTATGCGCGTTCAGTCCGCGTCTTATTGAGGATCACCCGGATCGTACGGCTCGATCGATTGCTCCAGCCCTGGATACTCAATTTCGAGCTCTCCGGGCGGGAGATCTTCCTCGTATCCTCTGCCCTCTTCGTCCAGCGTCCCCGTTCGCGTTGAGCCATCCGGCAGGTGTAGGACATACTCTACGTCGGGGATCCGTTTGCCAAAGGCGTCGAACAGTTCGATTTCGATCCAGTCCTGAAACTTGAGCAGCCCCGACTCCTTCTCGATC
>CAYOWD010000306.1:0-4880 GCA_964407535.1 uncultured Salinivenus sp.
CTTCGAGAGCGCCCCGATCGGGCCGTGGGGCACTGTCGGCCTCGGGTGGAGCTTTGGGCGATGATTGCAAAACCAGACGGAGAAAGGGATCCATCCGAACAGGTGTCACGGTGTTTTTAACGGGAAGCGGACCGTGAAGAAAGCCGGGTTGGCAGGAGGGAGTAGTGGCTCATAAGGAGCACACCTCGTGCCTTTCATCGAATATCAAGAAATCCCTCTAATCTTTCGTCCAACATCGGAGTAGAGGAATGCGATTCAATACAGATCTTCATAGAATGAGCGTGGTCTCCCGTACATTTCGCGTCCTCATCGCGCTCACGTTGCTTCTCAGCGCAAGTGCCCCACTTGTGCGGTACGCATGCGGAGTGACGGGAGCAACAACAACTACGAGCACGCTCGTAGCAGAAACCACCGGCACAGACGCCGCTCCGTGTGGAACCGTTTCTGAAGGCGTCCACAACCGTCTCTGCGAGGCTCCTCAGCCCACTCCTATTTGTGATGGGGATGCTTGTACGACCGATTCCGTCGAGAAGCAGTCGGTGGTGCGCTCTCAGATCTCCTCGCTCTGGATCATCTCTGCACCGAGTTTCGGGGCCCTCTCTTCTGAGGAGGACGCTTCGTCACATTGGTTTACCTTTTATCGCTCAGGACAGGACGCTGACTGGAGCGCCCGTGCTCCCAATTCTTTCCCCGTCCGCCTTCGGACCCAGTCGTTTCGTCTATAATGGCTGCTGGCGGTAGCGTATCGCAACGTCCTTGCGAAGTGCTTCCGCCTCTTGCCGTCTTATCGCCTCCTCCGTAGCACAGGCTCACGCGAGCCGAATGCGACACGCTACGGCCCTGTGCAGTTCGCTTCATGCGTGTAATCTGTCGAAGAGGGCGACAATAAGACGGCTTGATTCCTTGAGGTATCTCCTCCTCGCTCAAGCCAGCAGCCCGTATGTCAATTCGATCTTGGCGGCCGAGCCCTATTGCGGCCGCCCTTCTCGGTACGCTCCTTTTCGGTTTCCAATACGCCTTTGCTCAGCAGCCGGATTCCCCTGACGATCCGGCGGTTCTCCATCTCGACTCCCTGCTTCAGGCCGCCGAACGTGCCAACCCGTCCCTACGGGCCGCCCGACTGCGGGCGGAGGCCCGGGCCCTACAAAAGCCGCAAGCCTCGGCCCTTCCCGATCCTACCGTTCAAGGGACGGGACACGTGTACCCCACGGTGACGGCCCGCGGCCCGCAGCGGTCGCAGTGGCAGGTCCGCCAGTCAATTCCGTTTCCAGGAAAACGGAATCTGCGCGGGGAGGTGACTGCCCTTGGAGCGGACGCCGCCGAGGCCGAAGCAAAGACCCTCGCTCAGAATCTGGCCCTCCGGATCGAGACGGCGTACTACCAGCTCTACCGGGTGCAGCGGCGCGGGGAGCTCCTTCGCGCGTTCGAAGAGGAGCTGCGCCAGTTTGAGTCTGCGGCCTCGACGCGCTACGAGGTGGGAGAGGGGCCCCAGCAGGCCATCCTGAAGGCTCAGCTCGAACGAGGCCGGTTGGAGATGCGCCGGGAGACCCTGCGCGCCGATCGCCGGTCGGCGCTGCAGTCCCTGGCCCGGCTGACGGGTCGCTCGGACCTGGAGGCGCCGTCCCAACCTGTTGACGTCGTCGCGCCCTCTGAACTTCGAGATGTAGGCGAGACAACGAGCGAGGAGGCGGTAGCAGATCGGCCAGAAGCTGAAGCCCTGCGGCGACGAATCGAGAAGGCGGAGTCGGAAACGGCCCTCGCCAAACGGGCCTTCTGGCCCGACTTTACGGTCGGCGCTACGTACACCGACGTGCGCCAGGGTGATCTCACCCCGACGATGACCGGACGAGACGCCTTCAGCGTCTCGATCGGAATCAGCATTCCGCTCTGGCGGGGCAAGCAGGAGGCCCAGCTCGAACAGGCGCAGGTCGAGCGCCGCCGGGCCGAGGCGGAGCTGAATGACTTTCAGCTCCAGGTGCGCGCGGAGGTCCGCGATCTTCGCGAGCGGCTCCGCCGACAGCAGCGCCAACTCACACTGCTCGACGAGCAGCTCCTTCCGCAGGCAGAGACGAGTCTGGAGGCCACCTTGAGCGCCTACAAGGCTGGCCGGACGGACTTTCTGGATCTTCTGGACGCGGAACGCACCCTCTTCCAGCTACACATGAACCGGGTGGACACCCGTGCCCGCGCCCTGCAAACGGCCGCCGAGCTGGAGCACACCCTCGGACGACTTTCCCTTGACGGCGCGCACCCCTAACGCGGAGCCCCTGACTCGGCATCCGTGATTCGGCGGCCCTATTTCTCTCGACCCACGTCCTAAGATGATTTCTGCTATGTTTACGCGCTCTCGAATACTGACGGCCACCCTGCTTACGACTCTCCTCCTGGCAACGGGATGGTATCTCGGCGTGCCTGGGGGGAATGGCTCTGGACAAGACGGCTCGCCCCAAGAAACG
Source organism: uncultured Salinivenus sp. (assembly GCA_964407535.1). GTDB lineage: Bacteria > Bacteroidota > Rhodothermia > Rhodothermales > Salinibacteraceae > Salinibacter. Next base: position 2,457 of record CAYOWD010000306.1, read on the forward strand.
CCCATGCCCGACACCACCCAGCCGTCGGGCACGGCCTCCATGGACAACATGGACATGGACAACCCAGAAGATGGATCGATGAGAGACGAAGAGGGAGTCGTTCGGATCTCTCCAGCCACTGTCCAAAACATCGGTGTCCGCACGGCGGAGGTGACCGTCGAGCCGCTTCGCCACCGGGTTCGCGCCACGGGGCAGTTCAAAATGGACGAGCGCGGCATGCGGACCGTGTCGCTTAAGGTTGGCGGTTGGGTTGAGACCCTCCACGCCGACTACGAAGGCGCGATCGTAGAGAAGGGAGAGCCGCTTCTGGAGCTGTACAGTCCCGAGCTGGTGTCGACCCAGGAGGAGTACCTGCTCGCCCTTCGCAACGCGCGCCGCATGGGCGAGTCCTCCGGCGCAAAGCGGCTCGTAGAGGCTACCCGGCGGCGGCTTGGCTACTGGGACCTGACCGACGAGCAGATCGAAGAGATCGAGGCCCAGGGCGAGCCAAAACGCACGGTCACGTTCCACGCGCCGACCTCGGGGGAGGTCATGCACAAAAACGTGAAGGAGGGGCAGCGCATCGAGCCCGGGCGGAATCTTATGGACATTGCCGACATCTCGACGGTCTGGCTCATCGCGGAGGTCAACCAGCAGGACCTGCCCTGGATCGAGGTCGGCATGCCGGTGGACATTCGACTGGTGTCCGACCCCGGAAAAACGCGGGAGGGGCGGGTGGACCACATCTACCACATGCTCGATGCGGACACGCGCACCGCACGGGTCCGCATTACGCTGCCCGGCGGGCACCGGACGCTCCGCAAGCCGGGGGCGTACGCGACCGTCTACCTGGAGGCCCGACCGACCGAGGCGACGCCGGTGGTGCCGTCCGAGGCCGTCGTGAGCAACGGGGAGCAGGAGGTCGTCATCCAGGCGCTCGGCGACGGGAGCTTTCGACCGCGCCCCGTCACGACCGGGCTCGAAACGGGCGGCCGTACGCAGATTCTCGACGGCCTGTCAGGGGACGAGCAGATCGTCACGAGTGCCCAATTCCTCATCGACTCGGAGGCACGGCTCGAAGGCGCCATGTCCTCGATGATGGGAGACATGTAGAGTGCGCTTGCCGCCCTGGTTTCCCTTTTCTCCCCAATAGTTTTTCCCGACAATGCTCAAAGTCCCACAATACAAGGAATCGACAATGCTCAAGTCCCTCATTCAGTGGAGCGCGCAGAACCGGCTACTGGTAACCCTTCTGGTTGGGCTCATTGCCGTGGCCGGCATCTGGGCTACGGCCAACACCCCGATCGACGCCTTCCCGGACCTCTCGCCCACGCAGGTCATCATCAAGACCGATTATGCGGGGCAGGGCCCCCAGGTCGTGGAGGAACAGGTCACCTATCCGCTGACCTCCTCGCTCATGTCCGTCCCGAAGGCGCAGACCGTTCGTGGGTTCTCGATGTTCGGGACCTCGTTTGTCTACGTCATCTTCGAGGACGGCACCGATCCGTATTGGGCACGGTCCCGCGTGCTGGAGTACCTGAACGTTGCTAGCGACCAGCTCCCCGACGAGGCGAAGCCCGCCTTGGGCCCGGACGCCACCGGCGTGGGCTGGATCTTTCAGTACTCGCTCCGCGACACAACGGGGACCCACGACCTCGCCCAGCTCCGCTCGTTCCAGGACTTCTTTCTCCGCTACGAGCTGCAGGGCGTGGAGGGCGTCTCCGAGATCGCAAGTGTCGGGGGCTTTAAAAAGGAGTACCAGGTGGTCGTCGACCCGCAGAAGCTCGACGCCTACGACGTGTCGATCCAGGCGGTCAAACAAGAGTTAAAGTCATCAAATCGGTACGTAGGGGGACGGCTGCTAGAGATTGGCGAGCGGGAATTTATCGTGCGGGGGAAAGGCTATCTCAAAGGTCAAGACGACATTCGAAACGTGGTCCTACGGGCAAATCAGGGAACGCCCATCACTATTGGTGACGTGGCCCGGGTGCGGCTGGGGCCGGAGCTGCGGCGCGGCATCGCCGACGTGAACGGGGAGGGGGAAGTCGTGGGGGGCATCGTCGTTATGCGAACTGGAGAAAATGCCCTGGCGACCATCAACCGCGTGAAAGACCGCCTCGCCGAGCTTGAGCCGAGTCTGCCGGAGGGAATTGAGGTCGCCGTTGAGTACGACCGTGCACCGCTCATTTACCGGGCCATGAACACGCTTACGACCCAGCTCACCGAGGAGCTTCTGGTCGTGGCCCTCATCGTCATCCTCTTTTTGCTTCACGTACGGAGCGCCTTTGTCGCCATCATCTCGGTTCCGATCGGCATTCTCATCTCGATGCTCGTGATGTACCTTCTGGGCATTAAGGCCAACATCATGAGCCTCGGCGGCATCGCGATTGCCATCGGCGTCATGGTGGACGCGTCCCTCGTGATGGTCGAGAACGCGCACAAACA
>CAYOWD010000307.1:0-4562 GCA_964407535.1 uncultured Salinivenus sp.
ACGCGGTGCTGCACCTGCTCTACGCCCGCTTCTGGCACAAGGTGCTCTACGACGCCGGCGTTGTGTCCACGAAGGAGCCGTTCCAGACGCTCGTCCACCAGGGCATGATTCTGGGCGAGAAGGAGTACACGGCCTACCGCACCGAGGACGGCGACTTCGTGTCGGCCGAGCACGTCGACAACGGGGTGGATACGCGCACGGGCGACGAACTGGAGGCCGTCAGCGTGGACGAGGCCGACGTGACGAAGGACGGCGACGTGTTTGTGTTGGCCGACCAGCCGGACGTGCGGGTCGATGCGCGCAGCCACAAGATGAGCAAAAGCCGCGGCAACGTCATCAATCCCGACGACGTGGTAGACGAGTACGGGGCCGACACGCTTCGCCTCTACGAAATGTTTATGGGCCCGCTGGAGCAGGACAAGCCCTGGAGCACCGACGACGTGGAGGGCGTGCACCGCTTCCTCAACCGCGTGTGGCGTCTCCTGGTCGACGAGGACAGCGGCGAGCCCACTGTGACCGATGCGGAGCCGGACCGCGACCAGCTCCGCGCACTCCATCAGACGATCAAGAAGGTGACGCAAGATATCGAGCACCTTGACTTCAACACCGCCATCGCGGCGATGATGGAGTTCCTGAACACGGCCAACAAGTGGGACGCCGTGCCCCGCGAGGTTGCGGAGCCGTTCGTGCTGTTGCTCAGCCCGTTTGCCCCGCACCTCTGCGAGGAGTTGTGGCGCCGACTGGGACACGACGACAGCCTGGCCTACGCCGACTGGCCCGAGTACGAAGAGGCCCTGCTCCACAAAGAGGTCGTGGAGATGCCCGTGCAGGTGGATGGCACCGTGCGCGCCACGATTGAGGTATCCGCCGATGCCGCGGAAGAGGACGTCATCGCGATGGCCAAGGAGGATGAAAACGTCACACGTCACCTTGAAGGAACGACCATTCAGCGCGAAATCTTCGTGCCCGGCCAGATCGTCAACTTCGTCACCGGCTAACCCACGACGTGCTGAGCCAGCACGCCCGGAATGGAGTTAGTTTCTCCCGGTTATGGGCGAAAACCTGTCGTCGCCGGAGAGGGAGTACCAGATCAACATGGCTTCGTCCGTCTCCCCGTACGGACATCCGGCCTGCCGGTAATCCCGCCAGGCCTGCCGGTAGAGGGAGCGCGCACAGTCTTGTAGACCGGGCGGAAGCTCCGAGATTCCATTGGCCTTCGGACCGATTGGCAAGAAAGAAAGCGCGTCGCGGTTCGACATGGATACAAAGCTGTAGAAAAAACGGACAGTGGGAAGGTGGGAGACACTATCCTTACTCCCTGCTAAAACCATTCCACATCACATTTCGCTACGCAACGCTTTCTACTGTTATGTCCGACGCGACCCGTCTCGACGTGCTCGCCCTCGCCGCTCACCCCGACGACGTGGAGCTGTGTGCGGGGGGCACGATGTGCCTGCTGGCCCAGCAGGGATATGATGTGGGCATTGTTGACTTTACGAAGGGCCAGCTTGGATCCCGAGGCACCCCGGAGCTGCGCATGGAGGAGGCTGAGCACGCGTCGGAGATTATGGGATTGTCTGCCCGCGAGAATCTGGGCCTGATGGACGGCGACATCCGAAATTCAAAGGCCAATCAGCGACGCGTGATTGAGGTGGTGCGTCGCTACCGGCCGGACATCGTCCTCGTCAACGCCGAGGACACGCGCCATCCGGATCACAGCGATGCGGCAGATTTGGCCACCGACGCCCTTTTCTACAGCGGCCTAAAAGAGATTGAGACCAAGGGTCCCGATGGAGAAGCGCAGGCACCGTGGCGGCCCCACCACGTGCTTCACTACATGCAGGCCATTCCGTTTGACCCGACGCTCGTGGTGGACGTGACCGAGGTGTGGGACCAGCGCATCGATGCCCTGCAGGCGTTCAAGTCGCAGTTCTTCAACCCGGACTACGAGCCCGAGACGGACGAGCCGGAAACGTTCGTGTCGAACCCGGAATTCTTCGAATGGGTGGAGGCGCGCGCCCGCACGTTCGGCTACCGCGTGGGCGCCACCTACGGCGAGCCCTTTCGGTATCGGCACGGGCCGTTCGGCGTGTCGGACCTGCCCGCCGCCCTCAGCAAAGAGAAGACGTATCGGTAGAACGAGTTTGTGAGTGTGGGCGTGTGTGCGCATTGCAGCGTCAACTGTCAATCTGCACACGAATTCACCGTCCGCATCGGTGCTGGCGGAAAAGCGTGAAGACGTGATTCGTGAACCCTGATGCCGGCAGTCTACGCACTGCGCAGGCAGCCTCACGCAATACGCATTACGCAACGAACCGTTTGTTGCCAGCAACGGAGAACGGTTCTTCCTCCTCCCATCCGTATGCAAAATTAGTGTTGACACTGCAGTATGTGCGTGAAGCCCCAGTGCTTGCGTCCGTTCGGTTACGTCTGCAACCCCGAGCTCTGTAGACGGGCTTGGCATTACGCAAGTCGTTCGGGGGCAAGCAGGTAGCTTCGGGAAAAAGAGCAGTCCGCAATCCAAATTCCGAACGCCAAACTCCAAAATCTACGGAGCCGTGGCGTCGATGCGCGGCCCGAAACTGTAGTGAAAGGTCCGTTCGTCGCCCTCCGCATCGACGTGCGCCATGCGCAACGCGTAACGGCCCGGTGCCGACGGAACGCGAAGCACGTCCCGAAACGACACGGTGTGGTCGAATTCGAACGCCTCTCGTTGGTCGACGTGCGGAAAGGCGTATCGTCGAAATTGCAAGTTGGGCGTGGCCGGATGCACGGTTGTCGTGAGGGAGTCCCCTGTCGGGATAGACCACGGGAGCGGCTCGGCAAGGCGCCCGGCCAGCGTGACGAACACCTGTGTGGCGCGGAGTTGGTCGTCGGCCCTCGTCACGCACGCGCCGAGATGCGTGTACGAACGGCGGAGAATATTCTTGCGGTGCGGAGGACTGTTCATCCACGAGTCCACTGCGGTTGAGGCGACGTCGCGATTTCGGGTTGTTTTTCCCCAGGCCTGGAAAACATTTTCGCCGTAGCCAGTGGCCAGAAGGGTTCTATGCTCGCGGGCCAGCCGGTCGCCCACGCGACGCCCGTCCGAATCCTCGTGCCCCGAGTAGGAATGGGCGAGCATGTCCTTGTTGTGCCGACACGCAATGCGGTTGAGGTGCGGCAGCATCGTAAGGGCCGCGCGTTCCTGCACGGTTCGCTCCTCATTGGTGAGCATTCCCACGCGGTGGGTCACGTCGGGGAGGTTTGTGCCCGCATCTTGATACGCGTCGACATCCGGCGGAAGGAGCTCCCGTTCAAATGGCTCGTCCGGCCCCACTGGGGTGTCTCCTGGGGTGGGCTGAGCCGTTCCGGCCTCCCCCATCATCCCCCACACGAAGGCAAGCGTAAAGACGGCGATGCAGGTGCGAGCGCGTACGTTCGGGACGGTCATTGCGCGTACGAGATCGAGTTGAGGCCGGTGGACGCAGGGCGATCGTATGTTGAACACCCTGGCTAAGCGATGGACACGTTCCTGCCATTATCGTCCAATTATGCCGACGAGCATGGAAGCATGGGGACATGGAGGGACATCGGATTGCTATGAACGCGAGTCATGCCGGTACGGAATCCGAGATGCGATTGTCCTGCCGGCGAACAGGGGCGGCAAGTACATGAAAAACGGGCGGGTCCCCGTCGGAGGTCCAGGGGATGCACTGAAGAACGGGCGTGAGCGGACGACCGATATGGGCCGGCATCGTGCAGCAAGATGAATTGTCGATGCCCGTCGGGCGGGACGTGCAACAAAGATCCGACCAGTGGTTTTAGCAAGGAGTACTGCGGTTCGAAATCGATTCATCGGTATGAATTGACACCGCGACCCGCGGCGCAGTATATTGCCTGCCCGTCCTTCTTTTTGACAGGATCAATTCCCTCCGTATGGCGGACACAAGCGACTTCCGAAACGGCATGACGTTCATCTGGAAGGACGATCTCTGGGAGATCGTCGACTTCCTCCACGTCAAGCCCGGCAAGGGCGGGGCCTTCGTGCGCACGACGCTCAAGCACGTCAAGGAGGGCCACGAGGTGGAAGAGACCTTTCGGGCCGGGGCAAAGGTGGACGAGGTGCGCGTCGAGCGACGCGAGCACCAGTACCTCTACGAGGACGATTACGGGCTCCACTTTATGGACAACGAGACCTACGAGCAGTTCTCGATGCCGCCGGAGCAGGTAGAAGGGCGGGACTACCTGAAAGAAGGCGGGGAGGTCGACATTCTGTTTCGGACCGACACCGAAGAGCCGCTTCGGACCGAGGTGCCGCTGAAGGTGGAGCTGGAGGTCGAAGAGACGTCGCCGGGCGTAAAAGGCGACACGGCACAGGGAGGCGACAAGCCGGCGACGCTGCAGAGCGGGGCTGTTGTGGACGTGCCGCTTTTCATTAACGAGGGGGATGTGATTCGCGTCAACACGAAGACCGGCGAGTACGAAACCCGCGTCTCGGAGGCCGAAGGGCCGGCCGTGTAGGACGCGTCGTATTCGGGAGTCCCGTGTGATTCCGCCCGCAGGCTTTTTTCGAAGAGATC
>CAYOWD010000307.1:4572-4844 GCA_964407535.1 uncultured Salinivenus sp.
AACTGCTGCGCCTCGTTGCCGAAAGCGGCGTGTCGGAGGTGGAGATTGAAGAGGATGATTTCAAGCTCACCATTCGGCAGGACAGCCCGCAGGTACTTATGCAGCCGCGTCAGCAATACCCGGCGCAGATGGGCTACGGCCCGCCGCAGCCCATGCCGCAGCAAGCCCCGCCCCAACAAGCCCCGCCTCAGCAAGCCCCCCCCCAACAGGCCCCCCAGCAATCACCCCCGCAATCCGCCCCCCCCAACCCGCAGCCCTCCTCCGGGGGAACG
>CAYOWD010000308.1:0-4776 GCA_964407535.1 uncultured Salinivenus sp.
AGCGTTGGAAGGTTGGAGCGTTGGAAGGTTGGAGCGTTGGAAGGTTAGAGCGTTGGAAAGTTAGAAGGTTGGAAATGGAGAAGGAAAGTCAGAAGGTTGATAGTGAGCAAGGACTAGTGCGGCGTCAACCGTCAATATGCAAGTAACCGAGGGGGTAGTGAAGATTGCGAGATGGAATGCGATCTCACGCAATACGCGCCCTGATGCCGACTGCTGTCGGCAGAGAAAGTGCTCCCGGGGTGCACTACGCAATACGGACCGTTTGTTGAGAGCAACGGAGAACGGTTCTTCTTCCTCTCGTCCACACAAAGAATTAGCGTTGACACTGCACTAGGGAGAGCGGGAATAAGGAGTGCGTTTTCTTTTGGGATGGACGACAGGATGTGAATGCCGATGGGGCGAGATTTGGTTGATGCCGTCGCGGCATTTATCGAACGGCACGCGCTGGTTGAGGAGGGGGCGCCGGTGCTCGTGGGGGTGAGCGGGGGCGTGGATTCGATGACGTGTCTCGCTGTACTCCGGCGGCTGGGCTATGCCGTGTCGGCCCTGCACGTCAACTATGGACTGCGGGACGGGGCGGACGGAGACGAGGCGCTGGTGCGAGAGTGGTGTGCCGACCGGTCGCCGCCGGTGCCCCTGACGGTAGTGGAGCGCGATCCGAAGAGGCGAGCGCAACAGACGGGCGAGTCGCTGCAGGAGGCGGCCCGGATTCAGCGCTACACGGCCATGGCGGATGCGGCGGATGCGGTGGGGGCGTCGGTCGTGGCCGTGGGGCATCACCGCGACGATCAGGCGGAGACGCTGCTCCTCAACCTGGTGCGGGGCACCGGTCCGGAGGGGCTGGCGGGCATGCCGCCGCGTCGCCCGCTCGATGCGGCCCCCTCCGTTCGGTTGGTGCGCCCACTGCTCGATGTCCGACGAGAAGAAATCGAGACGTTTGCGCGGGCTTACGACATCCCATGGCGGGAGGACCCCACAAATCGGGATCCGGCCTACGACCGCAGCGTGATTCGAACGGAGGTACTTCCGTTATTGCAAAAGAAATTCGACAACGCTCCGGACACGATTGCACGCGCGGCGGCCCTTATGCGCGACTATGTGGACCACACCGTGACCCCAGCCCTGAACGAGCGGACGGAGCGCTGCTACGCCTCGTGCCGGGCCGGGGGGCGGTTGTTGCTGGAGCCCCTCCGGGCCGAACCCGCCGTGTGGCGGCGCCGCCTCATCCTGGCGGCCCTCGACGAGGCGTTGCCCGCGGCGCCGCAGACCGCCGCGGTGGCCGACGAGATTGACGGACTGCTGGAGGCGCAGGTGGGACGCCGGGTCGACGTGGGGGAGGGGACGGTGTGGCGCACCCGCCGCGGGCTACGGCTGCTGCCCGACGCCGCCGCGCCGACCCCGTTGCGATCGCCGGTACGGGTGCCGTGGAACGAGGATGTGTCGCTGGACCGAGGGGTGCTCCGCCTCGATCGGCTCGATGCGGTGCCGGACGACCTCGACGCCGATACGCCCCACGTCGAATTCGCGGACGCCGACCGGCTCCCCGAGCCGCTGACGGTAACGACGTGGGCCGAGGGCGACCGGGTGCAGCCCCTGGGCATGACGGGCACAAAGCCCGTGGCGGATGTCCTGACGGACGCTCGGGTGCCCCCGCACCGACGAGCGGGCGTCTACCTGCTGCGCACCGCCGCACATCCGGCCTGGGTGGTCGGATACCGTCTCGACCACCGGGTGCGCGTGCGTCCCGATACCGAACGCGCCGCCCGCCTCTCCTGGCGCCCGAACGAGAACGCCGCGGATGAGTGTCCCGATTTGTGAGCAGGGGAGCAAGGGAGCGAGGGGCTTGAAAATGAACAGTCCGATTGGTAATTCGGGGACCGCCCGCGTAGATTTCGATGTACTCGATCCCAGCCGTCGGCCCACTATGCCTTCGACCCGCAATCTGCTCGACACCTCCGTCGACCTCGGGGACGCCACCGTCTCCTACCGCGGCGATCGCTTTCGTCGGTATTTGAGTGCCGACACCATCCAGGCCCGCGTCACGGAGATGGGCCACCGAATCACCGACGACTACGCCGACACGACGCCCATCCTGGTGAGCGTCCTGAACGGGGCGTTCATGTTTACGGCCGATCTGATGCGGGTCATCAACACGGACTGTGAGATCGACTTCATCAAGCTCTCCTCCTACGGCGCCGAAAAGGTCTCCAGCGGGGACGTCGACGAGCTCAAGAGCGTCGATGCGCCCCTCGATGGGCGCGACGTGATCATCGTAGAGGACATCGTCGACACGGGGCTCACGATGGAGTTTATGAAGGACCGATTGCAGGAGTACAATCCCGCCTCGGTCCGCGTGGCCACGCTCCTCCACAAGCCGGAGGCGACCACGCCGGACCTGGACCTCGACTACGTGGGGTTTCGCATTCCCGACCTCTTCGTCATCGGCTACGGGCTGGACTACGCCCAGCTCGGCCGCAACCTCGCCGACATTTACATTCTGGACGAGTAGGCTCCCGTTGGCGTCGGATCGGCACGCGGAGGGGGGACGTGAGCCGTTTTGGCATCGGAGAGACAATTCCCGAGCGGATTCCGTATTAGATTCAACCGCCATTATGACGCTTGCTGACGCCGTTGCGGAGACCTGCCGTCAGAGTCACGTGGAGCTGGTGACGGCGGTGCCCGGGCACGGGGCGACGGAGACGTACGCGGCCTGGCAGGAGCGCCGGGCGGATTCGCCGCCGTTTTCGTTTCACGAAGAGGTGGCCGTCGGCATGGCGCACGGGGCCGCCCTTCTCGGGCATCGCTCCGTCGTGTTGCTCAAGGCGCACGGCTTCCTGAAGGCGGGCAACGCCGTGGCCGACAGTCTGGCGACGGGCACAACGGCGGGCCTCCTGTACGTGGTGTTCCACGACCCGACGGGCGCCCATTCCGACAGTGTCCTCGAGGTGGAGGGCGCGGCCCGCGAGCTCGGCCTTCCGGTGCACCGGCCGGACGATCACGAGGAACTCGCGGCGCTGTCGCGAGCCCTGCGCCGATCCGAGCACCAACAGCTGCCCCACCTTCTAATTCTGCCGGCGGAGCGGATGCCGGAGGCCACGTCGGTGCGTCCGAAAGAGCTGGATCCGCCCACAGTTGCGTATGAGCGCGACGCGGCGCGGCACGTCTGCTGCCCGCTTTTGGCGCAGTACCAGCACGCGGTTTTCGAGGCGCGTCGGGCGGGGGAAGACCCAGCGGCGGTGGCGCGACCGGCTGTGCCGTCGGTCCCGGCAGAACTCCCGGACCGGTATCGGACGGTGGCCGAGCGGTACCGGCCCCTCCTGCAGGCCCTGGCCGACCGGCCGCGGGCCGTGGCGGCGGGCGACACGAGCGTGAGTACCCTGTTTGCCCTGCCGCCGGTAGAAGCCATCGACATCAGCACGTACATGGGCGGGAGTTTGCCGCTCGCCCTCGGGGCGCAGGTCGTGGGGGAACGTCCGGCCTGGGCCGTGTCCGGCGATTTCGGCTTCGTGTCGGCGGGCCACCTGGGACTGCTGGAGGCGCAGCAGCGCGAGGTCCCGCTCACCGTCCTCCTGCTCGAAAACGGGCAGGCCGGGGCCACCGGCGGGCAGCCCGTCCCCACCGAGGCCCTCGACACCGTGCTGGCCGGCTATTCCGATCGCGTGCGGATGCTTACGGAGCCGGAGACGGGGGCGGCCTGTCGGCAGGCGCTCGACTGGGCCGCTGCGCAGGAGGAGGGAGCCATCGTCCGCGCCCGGTATGAAAACGAGCGGCCACGGTGAGAGGGGCGTGGGGCGAAGATCCCGACTGTCGGGACGAAAGGGGAGGGGTCAGGAGCATCCACGTCCATGCGTGCACGCGCCGAGCCAACCAGCATGCCTCTCATACCAACTCCGCACGCTCTGCTGGGCATGGGGGGATGGACATGTGTGTGTATTGCAGTGTCAATGCCGATTCTGCATCCCCCGATCCTGGTACAGGGGCCCTGCCGATGGGATTGGTATTGCGTATTCCACCCCGACGGCTGTCGGAGCACTTCTTCACTTCGTTCAGGGCGCCCCAAGCCCCTCCCGCTCCTCATACGGATTCCAATTGGCGACCTCGGAATGTCTCAGAAGGCCGCTTCTGACAAATCGGGCCACTGCCGCCGAAACGAGCGAACGCTAAAACGTTGGAGGTAGGAAGGTTATGGAAAATATAATCTAGAGCGTCCTGCTGATCTCGTTTGGCGATAACCAGACATCATGATTTAGAAGCATGATTTGGAAACGGTATCAGTCCCATTTCCGCCGTACGATCGCGACCCAAATGTAAAAATTTTGTTTACGACTACTTACTTAAATTATTGTTTTTTAGCGTTTAAATATAAGTTGTGTAAAACGACATTGCCTCTCGCAATTCACAGTTCAAGTTTCTTTCGTTGCCATGCCTTCTGCAGCCCGACTCGGAGACACGACTGCCCACGGCGGCACCATTACCCAGGGGGATCCTACCGTCCTCATCAACGGCCAGCCCGCCGCTCGGATGGGCGACATGCACGTGTGCCCGTTGACAAATCCGGGGCCGTCCCCGCACGTCGGCGGCCCGATCTCAATGGGGGCGTCGACGGTGTTGATCAACGGGCAACCGGCGGCCCGGATGGGCGACATGTGCGTGTGTGCCGGCCCGACGGATTCGGTGGCGATGGGGGCGCCCACTGTGCAGATTAACGACGGCGGCAATCCGGTCATGATTGGGGGAAAAGGGCAAGTCATGATCGGCGGCTCCGGTCCGGTGATC
>CAYOWD010000309.1:0-4775 GCA_964407535.1 uncultured Salinivenus sp.
GTTTCGGAAATTTTCCGAGCGGTCGTTTCTTCAAGGCCGGAGGAGATGTTTTGCCCGACGTCCCTCGTTCGAGCAGTATCCGGTGTCTAATCTCATAAAGTCACATAGATCTCTACAAACGAAAGCGAGAGTGTACCTACCTGTGCACGGATCAGTAGAGACGAAAGCATTTCAACGTGCCGAACGGCAAAAGCGCCTCTGCGTCTCCGGACGCTTTTTTTGTTTGCAATAACGGAACCACAATCGGCGAACCCGCTCTACCCGACCCGACGGCCGTCGGGACACTGCACTCACACTCCCCCAACGGAGCTGCCGAACGAGTTCGGCTGCGGAGGTGGTGTGAGCGGTCATGTCAAGGCATGTCTCGCCGCCAACGTGTTACTCCAGCGCCTCTCGCACCAGCGAGGGAGTGTCCTCAAGCACCGTATCGAGCGCTTCGGTGTCGCGGCCGCCGGCGGACGCCAGCTGCGGCCGTCCGCCTCCGCCCCCGCCAAGCCGTTCTCCGAGCGTGCCGACAAGGCGACCGGCCTGGAGACGCCCAGCTTCCACGAGATCGTCCGAGGCCGTCGCCACGACGTACACCTTCTCCCCCTCGTTGCCGACGCTTCCGAGCACCCCAACGGCACGTTCGCCCAACTTGTCGCGGAGCTGCTGGCCCACCTCCTGGAGCTCATCCATGTCGGCCCGATCGAGCCGTCCGGTCACGACCGTCACTCCGTCCACCTCGACCGCATTTTCGGCAATAATCTGATCGAGCTGCCCGGCAAGCTGCTGTTGACGCAGTTGATCGACCTGATCCTGCAGTGCATCCCGCTCGTCCTGCAGCTGCGCCACCGCATCCGGAAGCGGCTCCTGAAGCGACCGAAACTGTCGACGAGCCCGGTCCAATTCATCCAGCTGCTGCTCCACATGGTCGAACGCAGCGTCGCCGGCCACCGCCTCGACGCGTCGGACGCCGGACGCCACCGAACCTTCAGACAGGAATCGGAAGAGCCCAATCTCGCCGGTGGCCTCCACGTGGGTGCCGCCGCAGAGCTCCATGCTGTAGTCGGGATCAAAGGTAATCACCCGCACCCGATCGCCGTACTGCTCGCCGAAGAGGGCGGTGGCGCCCCGCTCCTTCGCCTCCTCGATCGGGACGCTGCGGTCCTCTTGCTTCTGGATGTTGCGCCGGATGGCCGCATTGACCTGCCGCTCAATGTCGCGGAGCGTCTCCTCATCGACCGCCTCGAAGTGGCTAAAGTCGAACCGGAGCCGGTCCGGCGCCACGAGCGAGCCCTTCTGCTGCACGTGGTCGCCGAGCGTCTCGCGCAGGGCGGCGTGCATGAGGTGCGTGGCCGTATGGTGGGTACGAATGCGGTGCCGACGCTCTCCATCCACTTCCGCCTCGACGGGGGCATCGAGCGAGTCGGGCAGCGTATCGACGCGGTGCGCAATCCGCTCCCCTTCCTGCTGCGTGTCAAGCACCGGAATTTCCTCGTCGCCAATGCGAAGCACCCCGGTGTCGGCCACCTGGCCCCCGGCCTCAGCGTAGAAGGGCGTGTGGCTCAGTTCAATTTCGTACTGCTCCCCCTCCCCGTCGTCCACCTTCCGCACGGCCCGCACCTCGGCGTTGTCCACCGCGGTCTGATCGTACCCCACAAAGACGGACGCGTCGGCCCCCTCCAGGACCGGCTGCCAGGCCTCCACGTCGCTCTGATCCACGTCGAAGGACGACGCAGCCCGAGCGCGCGCCTGCTGCCGATCCATGAGCTCCTCGTAGCCCGCCATGTCGACCGACAGCCCGCGCTCGCGGGCCATGAGCTGCGTGAGGTCGATCGGGAAGCCGTAGGTATCGTGCAGGAGAAAGGCCACCGGTCCCGGCACCGCCGCCTCCCGGGCCGCCGCCGCAAACGACCGCAGCATGTCGGCCTCGTCGTCGGCATCGACGAAGGCCTGCTCCAGCAGCTCCATGGCCTGCCGGTCCTGCTGAAGATCGCCCAGCACCTCGTCGGTCGCCTCTCCATCCTTTTCAGCAAGGTCCTCCACGTAGGGCACCACGCGCTCGAAGAAGTCGATGCCCGTGCCGAGCGTTTCGAGGAAGCTTTCCTCTTCGGACCGAATGGCCTGCTCGATGAAGTCCTGCTGGTCGGCCAGCGCGTCGAACTGCCCGCCCATCTTGTCGACGAGCGGATCGACGAGCCGATACAGGAAGGGCTCGTCCAGATCGAGCGTCTGATACCCGTACCGGACCGCCCGACGCAGAATGCGGCGAATGACGTAGCCCGGTCCGGTGTTGCCGGGCATGACGCCGTCGGAGATGGCAAAGGCAATGGCCCGAATGTGATCGGCCACCACACGGAGAGCCACCCGGACCCGTTCACGGGCGTCGCCTTCGAGCAGCAGATCGTCGTATCCGCGTACGTCGTTCCGAGGCGACAGATCGGCGGCCCCCTGGAGCAGCGGCGCAAAGAGATCGGTGTCGTAGGTCGACTCTTCCCCCTGGAGCACCGCCACGATGCGCTCGAACCCCATGCCGGTGTCCACGTGCTGGTCGTCGAGCGGCTCCAGGTGCCCGTCGGGCTGGGCGTTGTACTGAATAAAGACCAAATTCCAGATCTCCATCACCTGCGGGTGATCCTCGTTCACCAGGTCCACGCCCGGCGTACTCTCGCGTTCCGACTCCGGCCGCAGATCCACGTGCACTTCCGAGCACGGGCCACAGGGTCCCGTGTCGCCCATCATCCAGAAGTTTTCCTTCGAGGGCTCGTAGAGCACCTGCTCCTCCGTAATGGGCGGCTCATCGAGCCAGAGATTGTAGGCCTCCTCGTCGGCGTCCAGCCCAAAATCCTCGTCGCCCTCGTGCACCGTGGCGTACAGTCGATCCGGGGCCAGACCCCACTGATTGACCAGCAGCTCCCAGGCCCACTGGATGGCGTCGGTCTTGAAATAGTCGCCGAAGCTCCAGTTGCCCAGCATCTCAAAGAACGTGTGGTGGTACGTATCATGCCCCACCTCGTCGAGGTCGTTGTGCTTGCCGGACACCCGGAGGCACTTCTGCGTGTCGACGGCCCGGGAATACGGCCGGTCCCCCGTGCCGAGAAAGACATCTTTGAACTGGTTCATCCCGGCATTCGTGAAGAGCAGGGTGCTGTCCCCTTCCGGCACGAGCGAGGCGCTGGGCACGATCTCGTGGTCGCGGTCCTCGAAAAACGACAGGAAGTCCTGCCGAATCTCTTCGGACGAGCGGGCGGTATCGACGGACGATTTCAGATGAGGCTCCATGTGGCGTGCGGCGGGGTTAGTACTGATTCGAAAAAAGAAATCCGGGCCGGAAAGAAACCGCCGGCGGCGACGGGATGCGGAATCCGTGATGCGTGAGGCTGCTTCTCTTCCAACGCCCGTGCTTCTCGCGTGTCTTCTCTTCTGGACTCATAAAGGATAAAAATGCGAGCCGTCGGACGTGGCGGCTACGCGTCAAAAATCGCTGAGATCTCGACCGCAATGTCGGTGGCCGGGTCCTCGACCGTCCCCGACGACACAGTGTGCGGCTTCGCGTCGGCCGTGTAGATGGTCACCGTTTCCATGGCGGGTTGGACGAGCCAGCAGGACTCAACGCCGGCGTCGAGCATGTCGTTGATCTTGTCGACCACGTCCTGCGTGCTTTGCGTCGGGCTCACAATCTCGACGGCGAGGAGAGGCGGCTCGGTCATGCGCGCTTCATCCTCCTGGAAATTAAGCCTCATCTTCGGATACACGCATACGTCCGGGGTCACCCGCAGATCGCCGAGTTGAAGCGTAAGCTCCCCAAACGGCGTGAACTGGTCCCGGTATTCCAAAATTGCGCCTGTGATCGTCGCTTGTAGGTACCCGTGGTTTCGACTGGGCAAGGGCTTGCCGCGCTCTTGTTCATAGTCGCTGCGCTCGGTGACGGGGTCCATGGCAAAGGCGCTGTAAGTCCGAAAGGGACGACCTGCTCGTTGACCGTTGTACGGACGAACGGGATGAGGATTCCGGCTGCTACGTCTGATCGCTGGGCGGGGCGGGCGAGACGTACGGATGATCCTGCAGGAAGAAGCGCCACTCGCGTTCCACGCCCTTCGAGAGACCGATGCGGGCGGACGTAACGAGACGGTCATCGTCGATTGCCTCCCCCTCGGCAAAGTACAGCGGCGCCTGGGTGAGGTCGGCATTGTGGAACTCATCGTCCACGTCGAACGCCTCACAGAGCTTGCCGGGCCCATTCGTAAGGTCCACGTCGCGGTGCTTGTCTCCTCGCCGTGCGCGCATCTGCTCGACGCCCGCCAGCGGCTCGACGGCCCGAATGAGCACCGCGCCCCCCGTGCCCTCCGGCTCCGTCACAACGTTCAAGAGCCAGTGCATCCCGTAGATGAGATACACGTAGCCCCGCCCCGGGGCCGCAAAAAGGTCCGCCGCACGTCCCTCCCGACGCACCGTATCGGTCTCCGCATCGTACAGATTCCACCCATGAAAGGCCGGATCATCTTGGGTATACGCCTCCGTCTCCACGATGCGTCCGACGCCCCGCTCCCCACCGCTCTGCTCTCGAACGAGCCGGTCTCCGATGAGATCGCGCGCCACCGTGATCGTGTCTCGGCGAAAAAACGTCGCAGGATAAGGCGTCATACGAAATACTGATCCGTGCACAGGTAGGTACACTCTCGCTTTCGTTTGTGGAGGTCCTGGAGATCTTGGAGATCCTAGATCTCCTCTCTCCTTTCTCCTAGGCTGTGTTGACAAATAGAAGATTCACGGAAGCGGCAACTTTTGTGTTG
>CAYOWD010000310.1:0-4761 GCA_964407535.1 uncultured Salinivenus sp.
CGAGCTTCATGGTGCGAATGAGAAGCCGCCGGGCGTAGATGGTAAGCCGAATGGTGTTGGCCACCAGAAAGACCGAGGCCAGCACGACGACCACGCCCAGCGCGCCCCCAATTGCACTGATGAGCCGGCGATTCTGCGCCACCTGCACCAGTAGGTCGCGATTAAAAACGACCTCGTCTACGCTCCGCCACGTGTCGATGGTTGAGGCCATCGCCGCCATGCTGTCCGGGGTTGCGTACTCCGGCGCGACCTCGATTCGCACAGACGCCGGCAGGAACGTCGGATCGTCAAAAAGGGAGGCCTCTTTCCCAAACTCTTTTCGGAAAATGCGGGCGGCCTCTTCATGGGAAATATATTCCGTGCGGGCCACGCCGGGCAGAGTCTGAATGCGGGCGTGCAGCGCCTCCTGCTCATCGGCCGTCGCGTCCCGCTCGATAAACACCTCCATCTCCCCCGCCTGCTCCCGCAACATGTTCGAGACGACCTGCGCCTCGTACCCCACGATCGCAAAAATGCCGATCAGCACGAGAGCCACGGTAATCGCACTCGTGGACGCAAACGCCGCAAACTTGGCCCGTCCCAAATTGGCAAATCCCTCACGGATGAAGTACGGAATCATACCGAAGGGGAGGAATTACAGGCGGAAAGCAGTGGGCATTCGACTCAAGGTAGCAACCCAACGCCGGAATGGAAATTCACTGTCCGTCGATCAGAACCGTAGAAGGCATGCTGACGTTCTTGCGTACGCTGTGTCAGTGCTGACTCCGCCCACGACGTGCCGCTCCACGCAACCTCCTACACACTCAACGCCTGCAACCGGATTCGATTCGACGCTCCGCTCGTCAAACGCGCTCCCCCCGTCAATGCGACGGCGTCCAGGTCCCGAGCCGCGGCTACGACGACTCCGACACGTCCCCTCGGGTCTTGGCCGGTCCGTTGAGCGTCCCGCCGTAGGTGGCCCCATGCGGGTACGAGCCAAGTACCTGCAGCTCCATCGTAATCTCGCGGAGATGGTCGAGCGCCCGCGAAATGGCCTCGTCCTCCGCCGCCCCGTCCACGTCGATGTAGAACCGGTACCGCCCGGGTCGCCCCACGAGCGGACGACTTTCAATCTTCAGCAGGTCCAACTCGCGAAGCGCAAAGACCGCCAGGCTCTTGAAGAGCGCCCCCGGTACGTTCTCCTGGAGCACAAACGCAATCGACGTTTTCTCCGACCCGGTGCCGACCGGCGTGAGATCTCCATTCTCAGGCGCAATCACGAGGAACCGCGTAAAGTTCTGCCGGTCGTCCTCCAGGCCCTCGGCCAGAATGGCGAGATCGTACTGCTCCGCCGCCCGCTGGGAGGCGATGGCCGCCACCGACGGATCGCCGACGTCCGCCACCTCGCGGGCCGCGCCGGCCGTATCCGGCGTGGCCTCCACCGTGGCCTCCGGCACGTACGAGCGCAGCCAGGTGCGGCACTGCCCGAGGGCCTGGGCGTGGGACCGCACCGTCTCGATCGTGTCGAGGGTCGCCCCCTCCGGCGCCATGAGGTGGTGACGAATACGAAGCTGCAGCTCCCCGACAATCGTCACAGAATGCGTGCGGAGATGATCGTAGTTCACCCGCACGCTCCCGAACACGGCATTCTCGATGGGCACAACCCCCCGTTCGACATCCCCCCGTTCGACGGCTTCAAAGACATCCTCAAAGGCCGTGCACGGCACCGATTCGGCATCGTCAAACACGCGATCGACCGCCTCTTCACTGAAGGCGCCCGGTTCTCCCTGAAACGCAACACGAGGTCCCATAGAGTCGCACTCGATTTCAGTCGAAAAGATCGGAATACCGGAGCACTCCCCCGCCTTCCCCTCCCGGAACGTCGACGCATGCCCCCGTTCACGGACATTCCGTCCGGAGGTCTTCCCATCCCCCCATTCGATTCAGGGTTCTCCGTCCAGTTCGCTCACGCCCCGGAGGGCGCTCATGCTCCCCGGCTCCGCCCCGGTGGAAACGCTTCATACCAAATCCGCTTACAAAGTTCGGGATTACAGGCGTGTCGGTGTGGATGCAAGCACTTGGCCCTCACGCACATACTCACACACTCCCACACTCAAGACGGACTAGTCCGTCACCAACGGAGCCGCACAGCTTCGCTGGGCTTGCGGAGTTGGTATCACCGAGCCGCCCAGCAAAACCCGCGCACTCCCACGTCCCGAATCGGTCCGCGTTCCACAGTCCATACAAAAGCCCCCATACAAAAAACCCAGTCCGGGCATAGGGCCCGAACTGGGCACGGCATGCGGGCCGAGTTCCATGAACGGAACCCGGCAACGCTACGTCAAGTCGGCTACTGGATTTCGATCTGGCGCGGCGTACTGCCTTCGGCCTTCGGGACGTTGATGGTAAGTACGCCGTCCTCGTAGGCCGCCTCGATTTCCTCGGCGTCCACGGCGTTGGGAAGCGTAAACGTCCGATGGAAGGTGCCGAAGGCGCGCTCCACACGAACGTACTCTTCCTCCTCGGCAGTCTGAGTGCTCTCCCGCTCGCCGCGCACGGTGAGCGCGTTGTTTTGCACGTTGATGTCGATCTCATCCTTGCTCAATCCAGGGAGATCGATGCGCAGCCGGTACGCGCCGTCCGTCTCCGACAAATCCGTCCGCGGCGACCACACCGCCGAGGCACTCTGGTCGCTGTCGTCGCCACCAAAGAACTCATCGAAGATGTCGTCGACTTCTCGCTGCAGATCGCGAAGCGTTCCCGTAGGGGTCCGACGAGCAAGCTGCGTCATGGGTCTCACCTCCAAGAACGAGACTTCATTTCACAGTTCTCACGATCACGTTGACAGCGTTTCGTCCGGGGCTCGTCCCCTTCCATCACAGCGTTCACTTTCAACAGAAGCAAGCCCCGTTCCAGCCGTCCCCACATGTATCCGTCCCCGCAAAATCGACAGAACGTCTGCCATCGTGACACTGAACGCCGTCAATCCGTCGCCGGGACGATCCGGGCCGTTCGGACAACCCGTAATACCAAGAGTCGGGAGCGATAGGGGTGGAGGTTGACGGTACTGCGGCGTCCCCCGTCAATCCATCCCCGAAACGAATTGCCGGCGTGCACCGACGACGACACGTGATACGTGCCCCCCTGGACCTGACCCAGCCTCCCTTGCGCAGCACGCAAATAACACATTCTTGCTCAGAACGATGCGGACAGCGACACCCGCGGGACAATCCGATCCGACGGCCCAGAATCGGCCTCCCCCGTTCGAGCGAGGGTCGGCCCGACGTTAAGGTTCCAATCGATGGCCGCAGTTTCCTCCGAACGGGCCTCGTTCCGAAGCAGTCCGTACGTGACCCCAAATCCGAGCGCCGACCCGAGTGCCTGTCCCACAGCCCGTACCCCGCCGCGCTCCGTTCCCACCGTCACAGCAAGCCCGAGGAGCGACCCGGCGCCGGCGCCCAGCGTCACGAGATTCCCCTGCATACCCGTAAAGTCGCGGCCGCGCACCAGCCGACGTCCCAGTACGCCGCCCGCAATTCCGGCCGCCGGAAGGGACAGCACGGCCGTCTGTTGCGACGGATCGGTAAGCGCCAGAAACGACCCCGCAAGATTGGCCCCCTGCACGGCCGTCTGGAAATAGATGCGCGCATCGCCCGTCGTGTACCGGCCCGTTCGCCCCATCCGATGTCCCAGATAGATGCCCATCGCAGAACCGAGAAGACTGGAGCCGCCCAATCCCCGAACGGCTCCTGCCGACTCGTCCTCCCCCAGTACGCCCGCTGCAATCCCAAGTCCAATCAGGTTCCCCGCGCCCCCCGTAAAGCTCACCATTTCGGCGTGGCCCGCACTCCAGTTGCGACGACGCGCAATCAGGTATCCCCCCGTTCCTTCAAGCGCCCCTCCCAAAGCGGCCAGCCCGGCGGTGAGACGACCGTCTGGATCTGTGCCCCCAATCAGCGTAATTCCCTGCACCGCATGGGCATAGCCTTGCAGGCCGCCGTAGAAGGTCATGCCGGCTTCTGCCTTTGTGACGGACGTGTTGCGAGTGGCCAGCAGCGGCCCGAAAAAGCCCAGCGCGCCACCCCCCAACGTAAGCGCGGCGGCCCCGCTCCCCCCCTGCCCGACCGCTCCGGCCACGAGCCCGCCCTCCACAAGTCCATGTAGGGTCGTAGCGGCAATGAGATCGTAGCGGCCGTCTTCCCGCTCCGGCGTCCGTTTCTGCGTCCGAAGGGTCGCCCCGACCGTACGACGAAGCGACGCCACCTTCTCGGACGTCAACGTCCGACGCTCCCGCCGAATCTGTTCGCCGCGGCGGTAACGAATCACGAGCTCATAGCTCCCGCTCTCCAACCGATACAGCTCCGCTCCCTGAAAGCCGCTCACCTCCGGAAACAGATCGGCGGCGGTCCGAAGCTCTGCATCGATCGTGTACAGCGTGCCCGCCGAATCGACCGGGACCTGTGTGTCCTGCGCCCACCCCGACGACGGGACCATCACCGCTCCCAACACCATCAACACCGCGGCCCAATAATCGAAACGGGTCATCACTTCGTGCACAGATGATTGAACTGAGCTGAATGTAAGGATGCCCCGATCGAGGACGCCCGCGCCCCTCGCCATCCGTTTGACTTCTCCCCCGGACAGGAGATCTCAGATCTCCAAAGCCGGGAGATTCTACCATTCAAGGAGATCTAAGATCTCCACGACCGGAACCGACGACTTCAAATGCGTCGGGTTTACCCAGGTCTCCAGGTGCGTGAATTCGGGTCTGCCCGACCCTAC
>CAYOWD010000311.1:0-3625 GCA_964407535.1 uncultured Salinivenus sp.
ACCTTTAGTGTCCGGGTTTTTGTGGCGTTGTTTTCTGGTAGCCCCGCATCCGCGGGGATAGACCCCGGGGGTTGAGTACGAGGTCGGGGATCAAGTCGGTAGCCCCGCATCCGCGGGGATAGACCTCACCTCGTCAAGTCGGGGCGTCTCTTCACGCCGGTAGCCCCGCATCCGCGGGGATAGACCCTGGCTGCTCAAGCTCGAGGGCGGCACGCAGCCGGTAGCCCCGCAAGGCCGGACACGTCCGGCAGCGGGGATAGACCTTGGCTTTTGAGCTTCGCGGTGGTAGCCCCGCAGGATCGGACGAAGTCCGACAGCGGGGATAGATTTTGGCAGTGTCCCTACCGAGCTGTTCACATCAGTTGGTTTTCCTGCATTCAGTCGGAACACGTTCGAGAGAGGAGACAAGCCTCAGTCCGTATGTTTGGGCAGTGTGGCCATCAGTGTCTCCTTACACCGATTATCGATTTACGCCGGAGCACTTCGGGGCGGCAGAAACAACGTCCAGCGGAAGAGGGTTGCCCTAAATCAAAGTCATAAGATATAAATGCCCGGCTCAGTTTGCCATGTCCAGTCTTCACTCTGACGAACTTCTGGAAATGAGCGAGTCGGAGAAGCAGCAGAAATTCCGGGAGATATTCAACGAGAGCGCAGCCTCCTCCGACCGGCCCAGCACAAACTACCCAGTCCGGTCGCAATCCGAATATCGAATGTCGGTTCGTTTATTGGGTAGAGTACAGCGCTTCGACCCCGACCGTCTCAAGTCTGATCTCACCGGTCCCGATGAAGGACGTGTCCGAAAAACAGAAATGGTCTTTGGATAGCTATCGGCGTTGGGCGGAGAACTGCCTATTGGATTTTCGGAGTCGAAACGAAATGAGGGCCCAATATACAGTAAACTGGGGGGAGGATGTAGCCACGGTTTTCCGCCACCGCGGCACGGATGCCGTCATCAAATATGACTGGACAGTTCGATGTGGAGAACGAGTACGACTGGACGTGCGGGACGAACTGGTTCCCGATTTGCCTCCGGACTCGAACCCGATGATTGTTGAACGCGGGGAGTACGAGTACCACGCTACCATCGAAGACGACGGCGAAATTATTCGGGTTGCTGGACCTGATCATGGGAAATACCCACCTGTCTCAGCCGATTATGCTGAGTCGATGGTCAATTCAGGGGCGTTTGATCGGCACTGGTTTCACCATGTCGATGAATATTATCCATTCCAAGACGCAAGCGCCGATCTCCGATTTATTGATCCCTCATCCTCCCCGAACGTTGAGGAGTTCTGTTGCAGCATGCTTGGGTGGTGGTACAACCACAGGCACCGTCTCTGAACCCAGTCGTAGTGACCATTCACGCCTTTTGAGTCTGCCGCCACTGGGAGCAGAATACTGCCGAGACTCCTGCGGACAGACAGTGCAGATAGAGTCTCCCGGTCTCGCTGGTGAGCGGCCGGTGCGGTGTCGCCCCATCGCCGGACGAGGGCCGACTGTGGAGGTCGATTTTTGTCGTTGCGCGACAAAGGAGTAGCCGGTCGTTCTGCCCAGCTGGACCCCTTCCCCCGAACGGGGGATGGACCAGTCGATGTTCTACAGAACAACTGTCGAGGGAGGAGTGTGTATGGGCGTCCGCTGATTTCCCTCCTCATCTGCCTCTCGGGCCTCCATACTGTGCAGCCCGATCGTCCCCTTCGCACCGCCCCGCTGGTCTTCTTCGACCTGGAGACAACCGCCCTCCGTCCCGACCGCGGGGGCCGCATCTGCGAGATCGCTGTCGTGGACCAGAACGGCATCCGCTTCGACTGGACGAGCGATCACGACGCGCCGGCCGATGATGCGGTGGCACGCCGGCTCCCCATGCTGCTCGATACCCTGCAGGACACCGTCGTGGTGGGCCACAACCTCTCATTCGACTTCCGCTTCGTCACCTATGAGGCCGAACGATTGAACCGAAGCGGTCTTGACCTTCGCTACGTCGACACGCTCGGCCTGGCGCGGGCGCTGCTGGACGTCCCGTCCGACTACGAGCTCGGCACCCTGCTCGCCCATTTCGACGCGGTGCCGGCGGAGGAACTGCACACGGCCGTGGGCGATGCCCTCGCCACTCGCACGCTCTTCTGGCATCTTGTGGAGACGGGTGACCTCACCACACTCGCCGACGCCGAGGTCAAGCGACTACGTTGGCACGGATGAGCGGATTAGGGAATGAGGAACTGTGGAGTGTGGAATTGCGGGCGTTCCTCTCAGTCCGCCTCGACCTCAACCACGGGACAGGCGCCCATGCCGTCTGCGTCGCGAGCAAACGATTCATCAAACGTCGCCAGTTGATCCGCCTCTTGGGAGAGCGCGAGGTGTACAGCGTCGGCGAAGTCCAGCCCCTCTTCGTACCATTGCAGCGCTGCCGCTACACACCGGGGACGGTCGACCTCGACATTCGGAAGCCCCAGAAAATGACGGAGCCCCTCCGCCACCACCGAACGCTCCAACTCATAGATGGCCTCCAAAACCCAACCGGTTTCCAGAAGCACCGTGATCGGCACGCGAAATGTGTCGTCGGACGCAAGCAGATTCCGGGCTGCCGCCACTTGTTCGGGATCGTCGTCGGTCAGTACCCGAACCAAAATATTGGTGTCGAGAACGGTCATTTGCGCCCCTTCTTTTTGCGCAGGGCAGCGGCGCCCGTAAGCCGTTTGGTGGACATGGGCGGTCCGTCATATCCGGTCACGCCTTTGACCTCCTCGAACGTTGTGTCCGGAAACGGCGATCGGGGCCGGAGCAGGATACCGTCGTCCGTATTCACAATTTCGAACTCCTGCCCGGGTCGCCAGTGATGATCGTCCCGAACCGCTTTCGGAAGCACCACCTGTCCTCGGCTTGACAATCGGGTCGTAGACATCGGATAATAGGTGTAAGAAGAGAGTAAGATTCAGTGCTTAAATGCCCGACCCTCGTGCGGGTTCGGGGTTCACTCGTTGCCGACAGTCGGCACATGCAATCCGTCGTCCGCCCTTCTGCTCCTCTCGCTTTTCGATCGCCGTCAATTGCCGTTCTCTCCTATGAGTGAGTCAGATTCCTCGAACGAGAAGTACAATGCCGGTCTCCAGCAACTCGCCGGCGGTCCCTGCGTCGTCTGCGAGGACGGCACGCTGGAGATTTCCACCTTCACGAAAACCCGTGAGGAGGACGACACCACCCTCATCGTGAAGGACGTGCCCGCCCTCCTCTGCGATACCTGCGGCGACGTCACCTACACCCGCGCCATCGGCCAGCGGCTCGACGCCCTGCTGGAGGCGGCGGTGGCGGCGGATCGAACCACCATCGTACGCTCCTTCGATGCGGACGACGAATAGCCGCCCCTCGTCCTGTCCTCCGTCTGCACGGTTTTTGCGGGTCTATTTCCTACAAATCCCTGTCGGACAATCACCGCGCGCAACGAGGGCGTCGCCCCGTCGACTCTGCGGCAGAACGACGCTCCCATGCGCCTCCACCCTCGCGGCAGTGCGACGACGAATAACCAAAGCGCCCGATTTCGCCCCACGCCTTTCGCCCCACGCCTTTCGCCCCACGCCTTTCGCCCCACGCCTTTCGCCCCCCGCCCCTCTCTCATGGACCGCCTCCT
>CAYOWD010000311.1:3635-4729 GCA_964407535.1 uncultured Salinivenus sp.
GGCGTCGCCCCGTCGACTCTGCGGCAGAACGACACCCCCATTCTCCCCCCCGTCCTCGCGGCAGCGCGATGACAAATGGTAGAAGCGCCCGATTCCACCCCTCGCCTTTCGTCCCTCGCCTTTCGCCCCACGCCCCCCTCTCATGGACCGCCCCCTCTCCCCGTCCGACTTCTGGGCCAAACTCAAATACAGAGACGACGACCGCTCGACCGGCGAGATCCTCGACTGGCATCCGCTCCTCGCCCACTCGGCGGACGTGGCGGCCGTCACCGAGGCCCTCCTGCAGCGGACGATTCTGCGCGACCGCCTGGCGTCGCTGATTGGGTGGGACGAGTTGACGGACGTGCACGTCGCCCGCCTGTCGGCCCTCGCGGCGTTGCACGACGCGGGGAAGGTGACGCAGGGCTTTCAGAACCGGGCGTTCGGCGAACAGCCGACCTCCGACCACGTGACCCCGATGGTGAATGTGTATCACGCGTCGGATCCAATGCCCTACCTCGCCCCGCTCGGCATCGCCGACCTGCAGGACTGGGCGGATGATCTCGACGTGCTCGGCCATCTGTTGCTGGCAACATTCGGCCACCACGGGGCGCCGGTCACGCCGGGGTCACACGACCCGATGCTCTGGGAGGCCTCCGACCACCGCGACCCGGAGGCGGGCCTCGCCCGACTCGACGGCCACGTCCGCGAGTGGTTTCCGGACGCGTACGACGGCTCCGCATCGGCCTTTCCCGCCACGCCTGCCTTCCAGCACGCCTTCAACGGCCTCCTCACGCTCGCCGATTGGATCGGCTCCGACGAGACGTTCTTTCCCTTCGCCGACACGCTGGCTCACCCAATGGAGCGGGCCCGAACGCACGCGGCCAACGCCGTGGAAAAGCTGTTTTTAGATCCCGCTTCTTCGAGAACGGCCCTTGCTGCCGACTGCGGTTTCGACCAGATTCTGGGACACCCGGACTGGGATCCGTACCCCATTCAGAAAGCGGTGCGCGACGTGCCCTTGCACGACAACGGGGGGCTCGCCGTCCTCGAATCGGACACCGGCTCCGGCAAAACGGAGGCCGCTCTCGCCCGCTACGTCCGCCTCTTCCGAA
>CAYOWD010000312.1:0-4727 GCA_964407535.1 uncultured Salinivenus sp.
CTGCCAGATGGACATGAAGATTGAAGGCCTCTCGCGGGACGTGATGCTGAAGGCGCTGGAGCAGGCGCGGACGGCCCGCAATCATATCCTCGATGAGATGGAGGAAACCATTTCCGAACCGCGGGAGGAACTTTCTCAGCACGCCCCGCGCCTCACGAAGCTCCAGATCGATCCGGAGCGGATTGGGGCGGTCATTGGACCGGGCGGAAAGGTGGTGAAGAGCATTCAGAAGGAGACCAATACGGAGATCTCGGTCGACGAGGAGGAAGGGGTGGGGCTCGTGACGATTGCCGCGACCAACCAGGACGACGCCGAGGCGGCGATCGAGCGGGTCAAGCAGATCGTGGCGGTGCCGAAAGAAGGCGAAGACTACATGGGTACGGTCAAAGGCATCCGCGACTTTGGGGCCTTCGTTGAGATTATGCCGGAGCGCACCGGGCTCCTTCACGTCTCGGAGATCGCGCACGAGTACGTTGAGGATGTTGAGGACTACCTCCAGGTGGGCGACAAGGTGAAGGTGCACCTGCTTGAGGTGAAAGACGACGGGAAGCTGCGTCTGACGCGGAAGCCGTTCGTCTCGAAGGAGGAAGAGCAGGAATCCTAATGGGACGATTCGAGGCCGGAGCGTTCGGGTTCGAGTCTGACTGGTTTCGGCTTTGTTTGTGCGAGGGCGAGGGCCGATTGGCTCTCGCCCTTCGCGTAGGAAGACCCTTTCCCGCAGCTTTTCTACGACTCACTTTCGGATTATGACGGTTTTGGTAACGGGCGGTGCCGGTTACGTCGGCAGTGCTAGCGTGCAGGCGCTCGTTGAGCGTGGCCACGAGGTGGTTGTGCTCGACAATCTTTCACAGGGCCATCGCGCGGCTGTACATGAAGACGCTGTGTTCGTAGAGGGCGATCTCCGGAATCGAGAGCGGGTAGACGACGTGATGGCAGACTATACGCCTGATGCCATCATGCACTTTGCCTCCAAGTCGCTCGTGGGCGAGTCGATGGAGGACCCCATGCTGTATCTGGATGAAAATGTGCGATGTGGAGTGTCTCTCATGCGCAGCGCCGCTGCGCACGGGGTTGACCGGTTTATTCTCTCCTCGACGGCGAATCTTTTCGGGACCCCGAACGAGATTCCGATTGATGAAGGGGAAGAGATTGATCCGGGAAGTCCGTACGGCGAGTCCAAGAACATGCTGGAGCGGACGCTCCGCTGGCTCGATGAGCTCGACGTGATGCGGTTTGCTGCGCTGCGCTACTTCAATGCGGCGGGGGCGGTGTCGTCCGATCTTGGCGAGGATCATGACCCGGAGACGCACCTCATTCCCATCGTGTTGGAGGTGGCGCAGGGCAAGCGCGAGCGGATTGAGATTTACGGCGATGATTACGATACGCGCGACGGGACATGTGTCCGCGATTTCGTCCACGTAGCGGATTTGGCGCAGGCCCACTTGCTCGCGTTGGATGCCCTTGCAAACGGCAGTCGGGTTTACAACCTCGGGAATGGGGATGGATACAGCGTCCGCGAGGTCATTGAGACGGCTCGTACGGTCACGGGGCGGGACATTCCGTCGGAGGTGGGCGACCGACGGGGCGGCGATCCGGCAACCCTGATTGCGAGCAGTAAGAAGATTCGTGACGAGTTGGGCTGGTCCCCACAGTACGACAGCCTGGAGGAGATTATTTCGAGTGCGTGGAACTGGCACCGGAAGCACCCGAACGGTTACGACGACCTCTAATTCCGAATCCGGTTGAGGGATTCGGGTATGTATGTGCGTAGGTGTGTGGGTATGTACTTGATTCCCATCCGTTTGCGCCTATACATGCATTTTTGCAATCCTGAACTTTGTAGGCGAATCTGGTATAACCTTGGGTTATGAAAGAGATCGTCGATCAAAGAAGGACGCAGGCGTCCAGTTTCGGGGTGCCATCATGATACGGAAACGGTATTCCCCGTTTCGAAGGCGAGAGCCGCTTTTTTGTACGTTTGTTGCGATTGTTGTCATGTATCGTGTGGAGCTGCAGCAGTTTGAGGGGCCGATGGACCTCCTGCTGTTTTTTATTAAGCGGGACGAGGTGGATGTGTACGACATCCCTATCGCCCGTATTGCCGATGAGTATCTGGCGTACGTACGGCTCCTTGAAGAGATTGACCTGGACGGGGTTGGAGATTTCATCTACATGGCGGCGCTTCTGATTAACATCAAGGCGCAGATGCTACTTCCCAACCAGGAAACCGACGAGGAGGGAGAGGCCGTCGACCCGCGTCGCGAGCTCGTAGAGCGCCTGCTGGAGTACGTGCGGTTTAAAGAAGCGGCCGATCAGTTGTCCACCCGTCGGGAGCGTCGTCGGGAGCACTTTACGCGGGGCGATGCGTCGGCCCATCGGGAGCAGGTGGAAGAGGAGCACGACGTGGAGGTGGACGCGTCGGTCTATGACCTCGTTGAAGCGCTCGGCGAGATGCTCCAGAAAGAGGAGGAAACGGCGGACCCGGTGCATGAGGTTGAACCCCTCGAACACTCCATGGAGGATCAGCAGGAGTATGTGCTGAACCGGCTGCGGGAGGAGCCGCGCGTGTCGTTTCGCTCGCTGGTGCGCCACCGATCAAAGGGGTTCGTGATTGCGACCTTCCTCGCAGTGCTCGAGCTCGCCCGCCAACACTACCTTCGGATTGAAGTGGCGGAGGACCAGTCCGCATTCGACATTGCGGAGCGCGACGGGCCCCCGTTGGATGAAGACACTGCGATTGGGGAGCTTGACGAGCCGTCGGGAGACGGGGCTCTTCCGGAGGAGTCCGCATAACTAGCGGGGATCACTCTCTGTTTCCGTTATTGCAATACAATGTCTGGTACACCACAAGACACAGACTCCACGGAGGCCCCTTCGCCCTCTCCCGAGAACCACTCGCTTGAGGAAGCAGCCGAGGCGATTATTTTTGCTGCGGACGAGCCGGTGTCGGCGGAGCGAATTGCCGACATCGTCTCGGAGGTAACGGGCGTCGAGGAGATCACGACGGAGCGGGTCGAGGAAGCGGTTGGGCGCCTGAAGGAGGAGTACCAGGAGACGAATCGGGCCCTCGAAATCCACGAGTGGGGCGGGGGATACCGCATGGCAACGCGCTCCCAGTTGTCTCCGTTCGTGAAGACGCTCTTTGTGGGGGAGCAGGAGAAGAGCCTGTCTCGTTCCTTGATGGAGGCGCTGGCCGTCATCGCGTACCGACAGCCGGTGACCCGTCCGGAGGTTGACTTTATTCGGGGAGTAAACTCGGACTATGCCATTCGGAAGTTGCTGGAGATGGAACTGGTCGATGTCGAGGGGCGGGCCGATTCGCTCGGGCGGCCGCTGCTGTACGGGACCACCTCGCTGTTTTTGGAGCAGTTCGGGCTGGAGTCGGTCGACGATCTGCCGACGCTGCGGGAGGTGGAAGAGTTGCTCGATGATCCGGCATTCGACGAAGAGCGGGCTAAGCTCCTCCAGCTCGACGCGGAGGAAGATATTTCGGTCGACATGCTTCAGGAAGAGGAAGGGGATGAGGCAAACCCGCCGTCCGGCGACGGAGAGCCGTCGAATACTGCTTCGGAGCCGGAGGAATAAAGAACCATTTTTCCAGGGAGATGTGTTGAGCAGGTACGGTCTACTCACAAAGCGCCTTTGTTTATGTCGTCGACGAGCCCATCCGAAGAGGACTCGGTGGAAAAGCGGGGAATGCGCATCAACAAGTACATTGCGCATACCGGGTACTGCTCTCGTCGCGATGCCGACCGACTCGTGGAGGAGGGGCGCGTCGAGATTGACGGGGAGCGGGTTACGGAGCACGGGACGCGCGTGCACGAGGGAGAGACCGTGACGGTAGATGGGGAAGAGGTGTCTCTCCGGGCGTTGGAGCACATTCTTCTCAACAAGCCGAAAGACACGATTAGTACGACCGACGACCAGAAAGGACGTCAGACGGTGATGGATGTGGTGGGCGTGCCGGAGGAGAATCCCTCTGGACTCTTTCCGGTGGGCCGACTCGACCGGAATACCACCGGGGTGCTCATGATCACGAACGATGGGGACCTAGCGCACCGCCTCATGCACCCGCGCTACGAGATTCCGAAGATCTATTACGTCCGTACAAAGAAGACGGTCAAGCCTCACCAGATTGATCAGCTCCGACGGGGTGTGGAGCTGGAGGACGGTCCGGCGGCGGCCGATCAGGTCGCCTACCTTGACCCGAACGCCAAGACGGACGTTGCGCTGGAAATCCATGAGGGCCGGAATCGTCAGATTCGGCGCATGATGGAGCATCTTGGCCACGACATCGTGCAGCTTGAGCGGGCCAAGTACGGGACCCTGACGACCGGTTCGCTCAAGCGAGGCGAGTGGCGCCGCCTCACCTACGAGGAAGTCGACGAACTTCGCGAACGTGTTGATCTCAAATAACCCAGTGTACTTATGCAGATGCCCGACACGGCAACCGACGGCAAACTTCAATCCGCCCTCGATCGCAAAATTAAGGGCGAGGGGCTGACGTACGACGACGTCCTCCTCGTGCCGGCTCGATCGTCGACTATGCCTCGCGAGGTGAGCACCTCTTCGTGGCTGACGCCGAAGATTGAGTTGAATGCGCCGATTCTTTCCGCCGCCATGGATACGGTGACGGAGGCGGACCTCGCTATTGCTCTTGCTCGCGAAGGCGGCGTGGGCGTTTTGCACAAAAACATGTCGATTGAGGATCAGGCCGCGGAGGTGCG
>CAYOWD010000313.1:0-4723 GCA_964407535.1 uncultured Salinivenus sp.
TAGGCATCGATTGTAGAGCTCCTTCATCTCTTCAAGCCGCTTAAGCTCCTTGACCGGCGGGCTCTGCCCCCGGGCCCGAAACTGCTCGTGGGCCGCCTCCCGCACCTCGATCCGCTCTTTCAGATCCTCCAGCATCTCGGTGTACCTCCGGTAGAGCTCCTCCTGAGCGTCTTCGGCCCAGTCCCTGTAAGTAGTCCCCTCCCCGTAAACGAGATTCTCCTCCGAGAGGTCATAGTGACGATGAGCAAACCGAATCCGGGCCCAGAGGCTGCGAGGCTCGAGGTTTTGCTCCTCGGCGTAGTTGGCCTCGATCCGGTTTAGAACCCGACGGTGTCGATAATAGAAAAACCCGGCCAACGGGCCGCCGATGAGGGCCGTTGCCATCAGTCCCTTTCCGATGAGCGTGGCGGTGAGAGTAGCCCACACGGGAAGCCCGTACCACCAGATACAGGCCCCAAACATCGAGATTCCGAGCAGGTGATAACCGCCTGCCGCAGTAATGAGCGTGAGACCGGGATTCACGTAGAGCGTTTTCAGGAGGCCTAAGTCGACCTCCTTGTCCACCGACAGCACCGGGTCGACCGCCTCCGGATTCTCCCGGCAGTCGATCTGACGACAGAGAAGGGGGTAGTAGTGCTTGTCCCGGGTGCCCCAGAGCGCGGAGCGGTTTAGATCGATGTCCGGATTGGGAAAGACATACGCCAGGGCGCTGGTGTGGAGGTGCTGAAGGAGATAGCGGCGCCAGTGGGGAAGCATCTGCACCTTCGCCCCGATGAAGAACAACCTACGTCCACCTTGTGCATTGCCCCGAGACCTGTACTTGCCTTCGATCTCGGTAAGGGGATCATCAGTGCGAAGACGGCTCGCGTCGACCCCGGCCTGGAATAGGTCGTACCAGAATTTGAATCCCCCAAACAGCGACAAGACACAGATGACTGCTAGCACTGAGAAAGCAGCGAACGGTAGCTTTCCTTTTGGAATTTCACTGTATGTGAAATACCAAACTGGATTGGCCAAGCACACAAAAAGTGTTGGAAGCAGCCAACCAATCTTCAGTCGAATCCACCACGCCAGGTGGCGGAGGTACTTCAGTTCGTTGTCCGTCGGCGGGCGCGGCGCCATCTTCCCTTCGAAGTCGCTTTCCCTGTGTTCGAAGGTCGGATACTCGTGATCCGGCCCGTTTGGGTCGGCCATATCTTCTTTCAGGTCTGCGAGATCAACGTCCGGTTTGCCTCGCTTCGACCGATCTGGGTCTCCTGCCATGACTGGAATCGTCAGCGCTTTTTGCGAAATCGTGAGGTGAGGGGACTCCGTGCCTCGACGTGCCATGAAGGCAACTGCCATGAAGGCAGCGTGCCGTCGTTACGAGTACACTGCCTGCAGGACCCCCGTCGAGCCGATCGACTCCTCCGAGTCGACCTCGACGGCCGGCGTCCCGCTGTATTCAAACCGAGGACGGAGCCCTTTCGACTGGCCTCCTCGATAGTCGATTTCGAGGACGACGATCGCTTCTACCTCGTCGAAGTCGGGAATGTACAACGACAACGGGGAGACGGAGCTCTGGTCCATCGCGATTTCTCCGGAATCGGCAACCGCTGCTCCGTCCCAGCGCCACGTTGCGGAGAGAAGCGTGCCGTCCTCTTTGCGGGTCACCTGATCGGCCGAGTCGAGGCCGCTGGTGTTTTCGTCGAGGTGCTCCTCGGTTCCGACTATGAGGAACGAGGACTCCATCGACAACTCGACGGCGGTCATCTTCATCGAGCCGGGTTGAAAGCTTCGCGGCTCCACCCGAAGGCGAACCGCCGTGAGGTCCCACTCCTCGGTCATCTCCAGCACGACCCGCACCCGAGGACGAGCAATGATCTCAAAGAGGTCGTTGAGCTCGGTCGTGAGGCGCTTGTGGCCAAATTCGTCGCTGGGCAGGTGACCGGAGTAACCGTTTTTGGCCCACACGCAGCCCTTGAACCATTCCTCCAGCTCGGTGTCTCCGAAGACTGCGACCATGAGCTGCCCGATCAAAATCAATGCTAGGCCGATCGGACCGACTATGAATCCTGATAGCGGTGCCAACAAAAGAGCGGCCCCGGCTGCCGAGGTCAAGTGGCCAACTGCGGCCCCGATATCCGCGTCTTGCTCAAAGAAGTATTCTTCACCCGCATGAAGTGCGAAATAACATACCTCAGCGACTATGACGGCCGTATTCAGATTATATAGTTTGTCCTGCACTGCCGACGAAATCCCGGACAGATGCCGGATGCTGGCGACGGCCTCCGCCGTCCCGATGCCGATCTGGGTGAGTTGATCGATTGAGGCACCCTGCTCGATCGCATTTCTGTAGGCGTTCGCCAGAAAGAAGAGGTGTAGACCATCGATGGACAGGGCGATACGGCCGATCCGGCGTCGCCCGGCCGCGTACAGGTCAGCGTTTCGCCCGTGCTCGCGGGCCTCATCCATCTTTTGTCCGTACTTCTGGAGCGCGGCCTCGCGCTCTCTGATGGCTTGCCGACCTTCCATTTCGGCCTGGCGTCCCCTTTGCTGCATCTCGCGGAGCTTCTCTTGCTGTCGTTCCACTCCAACCTTCTCATCTATGTATGAGGCGACTTCTCCGGTTGCTTCGCGTGTCGCTACAATATATTTGGAGTCCTTCAGATCACTCACACTGATCCCAAGAGACTCGAGAAGGGGTTTGCTGCATCTCCAAGCCTTCTGTCCAGTGGATTTGGCAACCTGGGCCCCTGCCTCGAGGTTATCGCGCCAACTACTGGTCGATTTTTTCCTAGCGACGATTTCACAGAGTCTGGCGACCTTATTTTTTAAGGTCTGGTGGATCTGACTCGCTTTTTCAACGTGATCGATTGCTGCATATTTCTTCTCCATTTTTAGTTCGGACTCGGAGTTCATCTCTTTCTCCAGCACATTGGCGGTCACGTTCGCCAGACGGCGGACGGTCCCGAGATCGTAGGGCACGCGGTCGTACCAGTTCTTTTCCCCCTGCTCCTTAATGCCACGCTCGTTGTCCGGCGCCACGTATTGCCCGAGCTGCTCCACCAGGTATTCGCGCCCGGCTTTCGAGTACTCGGCGTCGGCCAACAGGCGCTCCTCGATGCCGAGTCGGTCGACGAACGTGTTGAACTGCTCGTCGGACAGGGCCCCGACCCCGCCGGCCTCATCCACAAACGCGGTTAGATCCTCTCGCGCCTGCCAGTAGGCCGGGAGGGTCATTGCGAAGTTGTACAACGTGTCGCCCAGCCGCTCGATGGGATCCTGCAGGTCCGCCTTTTGCGCCTCCCACTCATTCAGCGTCGACTCCAGCCGCTCCTTGTCCAGAAAGTCCCACACCGTAGTGTCGTCGTCGACGACGCCCTCCATGGCCCGTGCCGCCTGCGTGGTGGTGGACTGCTGCGCCCGGTCCTCGAACTGTTGGGCCGCCCGGTAGGTGAAGTTCGCATGGTGCTTTTCGAGCTTCGTCCCGGCCAGGAAGGTCTTGTAGCGCTCCACGGCGTGGCGGTAGGCACTTCCGGCGGCTCGTACAAATTGCACCGGCTGCGGCACCGACGCCCGCAGGAGCCCGTCCGACGCCTCGGCCACGAAGTACCCAATTTCGTGGGGGTCCCCGTTTTGGATGGTCTCCAGGGCGTCGGCGTGGATGGTCTCGCATCGCAGCGGTACCAGCGGGTAGATGTCCTCCGCGTAGGGATCGTCGTCGTTGCGATAGGCGTCGAGCCGCTTCGCAGTGAGCTGGACGGGCGAGATCATCAGGTGTACCTCTTCGAGCGCCTCCGTCCCCACGAGACGCAGGTACGGGTCGCCCTCCGAAGTCGGGGCCTCGATGGACGGGGATCGCTCGTCTGTGCCGTCCCACTTCGAGGGATCCGACCAGTCGACGCGCTTCAAGGAGCCGTCCTCCATGACCTGTGCCTCCAGGATGGGCGTCATCGGCGGGTCCCGATCCGCGTGCTCCGCAAACACGTAGATCCAGTTTCCCGGAGTCGGTGGGCCGCTCTCCCAGTCGAGCGCGCCGGTTTCGTGGTTGAACGACAGGATCGTCTGGCGGGGCGCGATGCGCCAGAGCGTGGCCGTGTTCGGCTCCGGCCCCGTCGAGCCCGTGAGCGGCGATTCGCGACTCGATCCCGGCAACTCGGGAAAGAAATACTTGATGGGACCGGGCGGCACGTCCGTCAGTTCGGCGCGGCCCTCCCCATCGAGCGTCGTGCTCTGCTCGCTGCCGTCCGGGAGAATCACGACGACCGTTTCGTCTCCGATGGGCGTGCCCGACACGAGGTCCCGTAGCTCAACGCTCACGTCGTCGACGAAGGTCATCACCCCGCGCTGCTTCGCCTCCTTTGAATCCGCAATCCGCCCGCTCACGTCGACCGTGTAAAAGAATTCCGGCTGCTGATAGCCGTCCGACGCGTCCCATTCCGGCAGGATGTCGGCCGTGTCCCCGGGATACTGAAACCGGTACTTCGCTTGCACCGCCTCGCTCTCCACCCACGAGTGCAGTTCGGTGACGGGATCGTGGGCCCCCATGTCTGGATCGCGCTTGAAGATACGGACCGGCGCCTTCCGGCCGTCGGGGGCGCCGCGGACCTTGGCGGCCAGATCGACGATGTCATTCCGTTTTACGTTTTCCTTCGACCAGCGCGCTCCGTACGGACGCACCGGATCCACAATCCGAAGCGCCTCCGACTCCGCCGAGAGGCCGTGGTTCGGCATGCGGACC
>CAYOWD010000314.1:0-4719 GCA_964407535.1 uncultured Salinivenus sp.
CCGCAAACAGAAAGGAGTTGGCGCACGGCATTACGGCGTCCATGCGTCCACGCATTCCGGACGGATTACGTGGTGAGCGGCAAACGGGCTTCCTACACTCCCCGGTGAATTCCAACATGCAATCGCCCCTCTTCCGTCACTGAACCTGGATCTGTGCGGGCGTGGAGACAATGATTTGGGGCGTGCCCTTGTGACGCTGGACGGTCCCCGTCACACAAATCCGACGGTCTGCGTACTGGGATTCCGGCGGCGAGGCCCACGTTGCCCGATCGTCGTCCCAGATGAGTGCCGTAAAGGCCTGGTCGGGGTGCGGGCCGCCCAGATTGATGAACGTGGGCTCTCCATCGATAGACGACACCTGAGTGACCTCGGCCACCGCCCCGCACACCTCCGCCCGGTCCCCCACGTGCGCAGTGGCACTGTCCGCCGGCACCGGCCCAACCGTGCCGCGGCCCCCTGCAAGCGGCCCCACGAGGTGCCGCGACAAGACGACGCCGAGCATAAGCACCGCCGAGACGACCATGATGGTGCCTTTCCAGCGCGCGAGGGCCTGTAGCATGAGAATCCGGACGAATGAACAAAGCTGAGACCGGACGCATCCTGAACCGCTCTCGGGAGGCGTAGATTCATGGGACGCCACCGGACCGAATCTGCGCGCCGAGATCAACCGCAGTGTACGCATGCCCCTACAGGATGTCCGCGAACCCGCCGTCGAGCACCGGCTCGTCCTCCGCGGCCCCGTCGCCGGCCGCGTGGCAGTCGAAGAGGGTGGGGCAGTTAAAGTCCCACACGAGCACATAGGCGCCGTGGGGATCGAGATCGGCGATTCGGTTGGTCTGCCGGGCCGACAGTCGCTCGGCGGCCGCCGCGGAGCGCCCGTCCTGTTCTTCCTGCAGCGACCACTGCGCGTGGCGGGCGGTGTAGAGCACTTCGAGACTCTTGCCGAGGGTCATCGCAAACCGCCGCGCCCCCGCCTGGAGGGCGTCTTCCCCCTCGTTCAAGGCGTCCTGCAGCCAGTGGGCGGCGTCGCGGACGCCCCGAACGGCGGGCCGTACCGCGGCGACCAGCGTTGGCGCCTCAATGGCCTGCACGCACCGCTCCACCTCGGTTTTCAGGGGCACGAAGCTTCCCACCTCGCGGAGGGTGCGGAGGAGCGAAAGCGCCTGCTCGTTGGTCGATCCGCCCTGCACCGGCAGGGCCTGCGCATCGAGGAGCAGCTGAGACAACCCCGTGTCCGCCATGTACCCGGCGGTCCCAAAGGCCTCCAGCATCTCGCTCGTCGTGGTCACCGCCTGCCGGGCCGTCGTGAGCTTCGCAACCGGCGCGAGGAGACGCAGCAGCGCGCGATCCGACGCGTCGGCCTGGCCGGTCTCGGCCCGCCCCATCAGCTCCGCCAGCCGAAACGACAGATGAAACGCCCCCTCCAGGGTCGACTGGGCGTCGGCCAGGGTCTCCTGCTGGAGGGAATGGTTGATGAGATTCTCCCCGTAGGCGTCCCGCTTCTGGGCGTACCGATCCGTGAACAAGTTTCTAAAGTTCAGTTTCGCTCATAACTGAACACGGTTCACACCAGACCGAAGAAGATCGTTTACGTACTTTCTCACGGATTGGTAATCGCGGGTGAGGGCCAGACTCCGACGAATGAGCGACGTGGCCGCCACGGCGTCCCAGGTCCGCGTGACGGTCCGCATGGTCCGGTCCGGATCCGTATCGGCCCGTGGATTCGACACCGGGTGGGCCACGGCCCCGTCCAGCACCAGGTCGGCGGTGGGCAGCGACGCTTGGCCCATGGTGTCACGCAGCCGTTCGATGCGGAGGCCCTCCCGCAGACCCCCCTGCAGGTCGTCGCCCTCGCGGAGCGGTACGTAAAACAGCGCGTCTTGGCCGGTGTCCGCCCGACGGGCCCACGCCAGTGCCACGTTCGCCGTTGCGTTGCGCACGGCCGCCTTCCGTCCCTCCAGCCGCCAGGCATCGTTCTCGTCTCGCACAGCGGCCGGGAGCGGCGCGGACGTGTCGGGACGATACTCGGTCATCCACTCGGTGGCCGTCCAGGCGGTCTCCGGGTCGCGGCTCGTGAAGTGCGCCCCCGCTTCCTCGGCCAGCACCCCGGCGTCGGCGTCGCGCAGGATGCAAGCCGCCCCGTCCGTCATGGACAGGGCCTCGCCGTACGCCCCCGCCGACGGCATAAACAGGTACGCCAGTCCCATCTGCTGGAGCCGGCTGAAGCGGCCGTGCTCCCGTTCGTGGGCACTGGCCAGGACGCCGCGCTCGGCGGCCCGCTCCGCGGCCCGGGTCCACGTGTCGGTCGGCTCAATCGCATCGACCCGGTTGTCCCACGCGTCCCACTGCTGAAGGGTGGGTCGCGCACGCCGCTCGTCCTGCTGCAGCGTGCACAGCTCGCCGGCGGCCAATCGGCCCATATCCGTCAGCTCCGTCTCGACGGTCTTCCGGATCGGCGTGGGCAGGTGACGCCGGAGGTAGCTCTGCAGCACGCGGTCGGTCTCGTACTGGTTGTCGAGGGCGGGGGGCTCCTGAACACCGTCGTAGGCCATGATCAGTGTGCGGGTCGGTTCGAAAAACGTGTCGAGCGGGTTGGGCGCGTAGGAAGGGCTGTCTTCCCATCTGTATTCAGAAGATGCGCCCCAACCGACCCATCATCATCACACCGGACTCACGAATTCTCACAAATGTCTAAACTATGTCCCGAAAGAGAACGGCGCGCACCGCGCAAGAAACTGTTGCCCCGTGGTCGGGTTCACATGCCTGCATGCTCTATTGACCCGTGACACGAGACATTACATGGCCAGCGTAGAGGATTTTCTGCAGTTCAGCAAGGGGCTCACCTCGCTTCCGAGCAGCATCAGCCAGGACGGCATGGGCGACCAGCCGATGTCGGGCCTTGTGCCGAAGGTGGTGGAGCAGACCACCCGCGGCGAGCGCGCCTACGACATTTTTAGCCGCCTGCTCAAGGAGCGGATCATCTTCGTGGGGACGCCGATCAACGACCAGATTGCGAACCTCACGGTGGCCCAGCTCCTGTATCTCGAAAGCGAGAGTTCGGAGAAGCCCATCCAGATCTACGTCAACTCGCCGGGCGGCGTCATCTACAGCGGCCTCGGCGTGTACGACACGATGCAGTACGTGGGGGCGGACGTAAACACGATCTGTGTAGGCCTCGCCGCGTCGATGGGCTCGGTGCTGGTGGCGGCCGGCGCGGACGGGCAGCGTGCCTGCCTCCCCAACGCCCGCATCATGATTCACCAGCCCATGGGCGGCGCCGAGGGACAGGCGTCCGACATCGAGATTCAGGCCAAGGAGATTGCGTGGCTCAAAAAGCGGCTCTACCAGATCCTCTCGCACCACACCGACAAGAGCATCGAGCAGATTGAGGAGGACGCCGATCGCAACTACTGGATGAGCGCGGAGGAGGCCAAGGACTACGGTCTCGTAGACAACATCCTCAACTCCGATAATCTGGACAAGCTCAAGGCCCTGCGCGGCAACGGCAAGGCCGACGCGTCGGAGGACGACGAGTAGCCCGGGCGCTCCGCCTGTTTCGCTCCGTCCTGGACGCGCCCTCCGGCCGTCTCCTGGGATCGCCCGTCCCCCACCTCGCGCATGCTGAGGGGGGACGGGCTTTTTTTCTTGCATCGGTGCAGCGACGTCGAGGCTCGCCGCGGCGCTCGTGTAGGAACGGTGTAATATGTGAGGACGAGCGCTCCGATATGTCCTCCCCGTTACGGGGCCTTCGCAACTCCTTGATGGTACTGGAAGTGGAAGAGAGCCGTCGCCCCATTCGCCGAACCCGTGGCAGATGGGTCGCTCGTCCGCGTCCTCATTCCCACTGCCCGTCCTCCGATGTCTTACACGCCCACAGTTCTCATCATCGGCGGCGGCGCCACCGGCACCGGCATTGCCCGCGACCTCTCCCTCCGCGGCGTCGACGTTATGCTCGCGGAGCGAAACGGCCTCGGCAGCGGCGCCTCCGGCCGGTCGCACGGCCTCCTCCACAGCGGCGCCCGATACGCGGAGGCCGACCGGGTGGGGGCCGAGGAATGTATTGTAGAGAACCGCATCCTCCGCTCCATCGGCGGCGCCTGCATCCGCAACACCAGCGGCCTGTTCGTCCAGCTCCCCGCCGATGACGCCGACTACTTCGACGAGAAGTACGCGGCGTGCGAGGCGATCGGCATCGAGACGAATCTGCTCGACGGAACGGCGGCGCGGTCGCTCGTGCCGGAACTGTCGGCCGATGTGGAGCGCGGCATGCTGGTGCCCGACGGTGTGATCTATCCCTCCCGGCTCTGCGCCGCCAACGCGGCCGACGCCGAGGCGCACGACGGCGCGGTGTATCCGCATGCGCCCCTCGAACGGCTCATCGTCGAGAACGGACGCATCATCAAGGCCGTCGTGGGCGGCGATCTCGACGCCGCGGTTGAGCCCGACGTTGTTATCAACGCAGCGGGCGCCTGGGCGGGACGCGTGGCGGCCCTGGCCGGGGTGGAGGTCACCATGGCCCCCTCCCGCGGCGTCATGATCTCCGTCGAGTACGACGGCCTCGGCCCGGTCCTCAACCGGAGCCGCGATCCGGACGACGGCGACATCGTGGTGCCGCACGACGGCGAGGTGGTGCTCGGCACCACCAGCGTCCCGGTGTCGGACCCGGACGACTACGAACAGGCCGACTGGGAGGTGGAGACGTCCATCCGGGAGTGCGCT
>CAYOWD010000315.1:0-4705 GCA_964407535.1 uncultured Salinivenus sp.
CCAGCACGGCCTCGAACGTAGGTCGGGTTCCCAAGAGCGGGATGAACGCCTCCACGGGGGACGTCATGAACACGGGGCGGCAGGCCGTTTACGTGAGCAATCTCACGGAGGAGGGCGTGCTGGTGCAGGGAAACGACCTCTGGATGCCGGACACGACAGGGTCGGGCGAAACGCCCCAGTTCGAAAATCTGGCCACCGCCATGGGCGTAGCCAAGGCGGGCTGGAGCTATGGGGCTCAATTCGGGGACTTGAACAATGATGGATGGCAGGACCTCTTCGTCGTCAACGGATTCTACTCCGGCGAGACCCGCGAGAGCTACTGGTACGACTTCTCCAAGATTGCCGGGGGCTACAAAGACATCATCGAGGACGCGACGAACTGGCCGGCCATGGAGGGACGGAGCCTTTCTGGGTATCAGCGCACGCACGTCTGGATCAACGACGGGGCTGGCCAATTTCGGGAGGTGGCCCCCGCCGTGGGCGCGACCTCTCGCCAGGACGGCCGGGCCGTGGCCCTCGCGGATTTTCAGAATCGGGGAGTATTAGATGCGGTCGTTGCCAATCAGCGCGGGCCCCTCGAGCTTTACCGCAATGCGGTGGCGCCGGGGCGCCAGTGGATCGGCTTCTCGCTCTCGGGCACGAAGAGCAACAGGAGCGCGATTGGGGCGCGCGTAAATCTCCACTGGACTGACCAACAAGGCCGGAGCCAGCAGCAGACGCAACAAATCCACGGTGGAAGCGGCTTCGGTGCCCAAAAACAGCGCCGCCTTCACTTTGGTCTGGGGCCCAGTCCAACCGTCGAAAAAGCCGTCGTACACTGGCCCTCCGGAGCGACGCAGACGCTCAACGCACCCGACCCGAACATGATCCACGCGATCACGGAGCCATGATAGATAAGATTGACGTCCGCCTGGTCCCACCGGTACTCATTTCCCTCATCCTCGTCGCGGGGCACTATTCCTTCGGCATCCTTCGCGGATTCGACGCCATCCTCCTCGCCATTGGGACAGCCATCGCGGTGGAGCTCGTGGCGGGTCGTTTCGCGTATGGCTCCTGGCCGCACCCCGCCAGTGCCTACACGTCGGGCATCAGCGTCGGCATCCTGGTCCGGTCGCCGATGCTGTGGCCGTTTGCGCTCTGCAGCACGCTTTCCATCCTGTCGAAGTACGTTCTCCGCGTGAAGGGTCGACACCTCTGGAATCCCTCCAACTTTGGCCTCTGCGTCCTTTTCTTCCCTGCCGCCTACGGCCTCTTCGACATTGCCCCCCTTAACACACAATGGGGCAACAACATGTGGCCCATGCTGGTGATCTGGATCGTCGGGCTCTACACCATCTGGAAGGTCAAGCGCTTCCACATCACCGCCACCTACATCGTCGCGTTTATCGCTCTGTCGTTCGTGCGGAGCCTCGTGACCGGCGACGCCTTCTGGGCCGAGGTGGCCCCCCTTACCGGGCCCATGTACCAGCTCTTCGCCCTCTTTATGATTACGGACCCGAAGACCACGGTGTCGTCCAAATCGGGAGAGATGGGCGTGACCGTCCTCATTGCCCTCGTCGAGTTTGTGCTCCGTCTCGCCCAGTTCATCGCCGCCCCGTTCTACGCCCTCTTCCTGGTCGGACCACTGGCCATGCTCGTGGACATCTACCGCTCGGACAATGCAACGGAGACGGACGATGAGCCCGATGTCGAAACGACCTCCGCGGCCCATGCCAACGCCTCTTCCGCCGCCCCCGAACCGACCTCCTGACCCGACCCTGCCGCGATTATTCCGATTGGGGGCCGACTGCAGGGTGGGTCGCAGTGACCTCGTGCTGATCCGACGCCACGCCTGCGGTGGTCGTCCGCCCGTCCGGCCACGTGACCTCAATCGCAGCCACCGTGCGGGCAGTACCCAGCACCTGCACGACGCTGTTTTGTGACCAGTAGCCCGACCCAGCCTGGACGCC
The DNA here is from genome assembly GCA_964407535.1 of uncultured Salinivenus sp. Classification (GTDB taxonomy): domain Bacteria; phylum Bacteroidota; class Rhodothermia; order Rhodothermales; family Salinibacteraceae; genus Salinibacter. Next base: position 1,950 of record CAYOWD010000315.1, read on the forward strand.
ACGGCGCGGCCCCTTCGTTCCGTCCGCGTAGACGACTCGCAGACTGGCCCCGATGGCGTCTCGGTTTGCCGGAGGCCCCCGAAGCACAACGCGGACCCCGCGCTCGGGCGTCCGGTTCCGGTAGAGCTTGGTGGCCGCCCCGTTCTGCGATACCGCCAGGTCCACCCGTGCATCGCGGTCAAAATCGCCGAGAGCGGCCCCGCGCTGATCACCGTAGACCTTGATTCCGGAGGCGGACCCGCCGACCGGGGTGAAGTCCCCGGTTCCGTCCCCCCGGAGCCACAGCCCCCGCCCCGCGTCCTGACGCGGCACAAGCTTGGGGACCGCGTGCATGTTTTGACTCAGAAAGAGATCATCGTGGCCGTCGTTGTTGTAGTCGGCCACCCCCGCATGGAACGCCGGGGCGTACTGTGCCTTCTGCGGCAACGGGCGGGCCTCAAAGCCGTCGTCGGTATTGAGGAAGAGCGTGTGGCGGAGGGTCGAGAGTTCCTTCGACGAAAGCTCCTTCGCAGGGCGCCCCGCGAGGTCCGAGACGGTGGATCGGGCAAACTCCTCGTGTGAGTCGACGGCCTTCCGAAACGAGGGAATGGCCCGGTAGAAGCCGTAGAGATTATTGTACGGCACGTACCCGCCGAGCCCTGCGTCATAGTGCGCCTCTACGACCTCAGGCTGCCGATCGCCATTAAAGTCCTCGTAGAACATCTTGATCGGCTTCCCATCGGTCAACTGGTACCGGCTGTTGAGGCCCCAGTTGGTGGCCACGAGGTCGGGTCGCCCGTCGTTGTTGAAGTCGCCGGTCGCCACGCCATTCCACCACCCCTTCTTTCCGGCCAGTCCTTCCTCCTCGCTGACATCATAAAATCTACCGTCGCGGTTTTCGAGGAGAACCAGTGTGTCCCAGGCCCGGCCCAGGAGCAGGTCCGGATCGCCGTCGGTGTCGTAGTCGACAAAGACGGCACTGGTCACGAGGCCGATTTCCTGAAGTAAGCCAGCGTTCTCACGGTCCAGTTGAAAAGTGCCGTTCGCGTTCGTGTAAAGGCGCGAGCGGGCGTCCTGCGGATACTGGGCGGGCTTGAAGCGACCGCCGACGAAAAGATCGAGGGATCCGTCGCCCGTGTAGTCGGCGGCGGCGAGGGGGCCGGTCGTGGACCGGATGCCGCTCAGGCGCTGCACGACGGTCGTGTCCTCCGCGGTGAGCCGGTAGTGCACGGCGGAAGCGGCCATGGACTTCCCTTGCTCGAAGTTGGACAGCCCGATTACGAGGTGGCGACCGTCCGCCTCCGTCCAACCGAGGATCGCGGTCTGGTCGCCGGGGGCCTCTTTTGCGAGCGGGCCGGCGGTCCGTCGAGAAAAGTGCCCTTTGCCGTCGTTGTCGAAGATTGCCGCTGTTCCCCCTTGTCCACTCGCCACGGCGAGATCCGGTCCGGTGGTATCCCCCGAAGGAAGCCACGAAACGCCCGGCCCCAGCCGGCTCAGCTTGAGGGGCAGCAGCGGCTGCACGTTGAAGTCGTTGAAGCGGCGCTCGTGGTGGGAGTGGTCGATTCGACCCGAGACCTCTCGGAACGGGGGAACTGCCGTCGAATCGGAGGACGAGGGGGGCGGCGTCTCCACCGCGACGCTCTCCGTGGAGTCGGGCTGTCGCACCTCGTAGACACGATTGGCGCGGACATCTGTGAGGGTGGTGGTCGTCCCATCGGGCCAGGTGACGGTCAGCCGGTGGTCCGCGTCGGTCGTCGCGGCGAAGACGACCATCGGCTCGGAACTGGACAGGTAGTCGCCGCCCGCCTCCATCTGCCGCGTCTGCGGCGCCGGCCCCCCGGTGAGCCGCAGCTTGGCCCCAATGGCCCGTGTGTTCGAGCCGGTTCCGCGGAGCCGCACTCCGATGCGGGGCTGCGTCGCGGTGTTGCGGTAGAGGAGCGCGGGATCGTTGAGGCGACTCACGGCGAGGTCCAGGTCCCCGTCGCGGTCAAAGTCGGCGGTGGCGAGTCCGTGCGAAATGTCTTTCGCCGTGAAGCCCCACGACGCGCTCGTCTCGGCAAACGTCCCGTCTCCCTGATTTTTGAGGGCCTGGTTGGCCAGGGGGAGCGACGGAAATTGGAAAAGCGGGGGCGTCTCCATGTCGGCATTGCGGCGGGCCTTGCGTGCGATCTTCTGCTGCGTGTCCAGGTCGAGCACGTCGTGGGAATGCCCGGTGTTGACGAGCAGGTCCTCGTACCCGTCCAGGTCCACATCCAGAAACCGCGTGGCCCACGACCACTCGGTGGCCGCCGTCCCGCTGAAATACGTCACCTCGGCGTACGTATGGTCGGACCGGCCCAGGTACAGAGAGTTGCGCATGTACTGCGGCTGGTAGTCGAGATCCCCGATCGGCGGCCGGAAGGGATCGAAAGAGACCCGCTGCCGCGCCCGGCGCTGGTGCTCCTTGCTCAGCATTTCCGTCACAAACACATCCAGGTGGCCATCGGCGTTGACGTCCGAAAAGTCGACGGCCATCGACGAGAAGCTAAGGTTTCGCATCGCCTTCGGGCCGAGAGCGCGAAACGTTCCGTCGCCCTGGTTCATCCAGACCCGGTCCGGACTCCAGAAGTCATTGCACACGTACAGGTCGGGATGGCCGTCACCATTCAGATCCTGGAATCGGCTCGTGAGGCCCCAGTCCTTCTTCAGACCGTGGGGCTCTCCTGTATGGGTCCGGAAGCGGTCCTCCAGGTCGGTGGCCTTCGTGAAGGTTCCGTCGCCGTCGTTTAGGTAGAGGT
>CAYOWD010000316.1:0-4690 GCA_964407535.1 uncultured Salinivenus sp.
CGGGCGAGCCGCTCCACTTTACCGGCGTGCCCAGCTTTGCGCCGGAGCACTTCCGCAAGGTCCACCTCGACGATCCGTTCCGGTCGAAGCACCTCGGCAAAGGCCTCACGCAGCTCAGCGAGGAGGGGGCCATTCAGGCGTTCCGCCCCCTCCGCGGCAACGACTACATCCTCGGCGCGGTCGGCGAGTTGCAGTTCGACGTCACGCTCGACCGTTTGGAAGACGAGTACAACGTGGACGCCCACCTCACGGGCGCGCCCTACACGTGCTGCCGATGGGTCGACGGGCCCCCCGACGACCTGGAGGACTTTCGGAATGCCAACCGCGAAAATCTCTTTGAGGATGCGGACGGCGACCTCGCGTATCTCGGGCTCAGCGACTATCGGCTGGAGCGCACCGTGGAGGAGTGGCCGCGCATTACGTTTGCCTCCACGAAGCAGCACACGGCGGAAGAAGAGTAGTCCGGCGGACGAGGGACCAATTCGGGACAGATAGGATCTTGTTTGGCAATGCGCTGTGGTGATTGAATAACTGGTACGGTAAGAGGACGTGATGGCCGATCCGCTTTTCCTTGGAGGCATCCTGATTGCCTGCTTTGTGGCCTACAACATCGGCGGGTCGACGACCGGCCCGGCCTTCGGCCCCGCCATCGGCGCAGACGTGCTTTCGAAGACCGCGGCGGGCGTGCTGATGGCCGTAGCGTTTTTCGTAGGGGCCTATACCATCGGACGGCGCGTGGTCGATACGCTCGGCACGGAGTTGGTGCACGATCCCCGCATCTTTACGCTGGAAACCAGTATCATCGTCCTGTTCTTTATTGGCGGCGCCCTGCTGATCGGCAATCTATCCGGGGCGCCGGCGTCGACCTCGATGACGGCCGTGGGGGCCATCGCGGGCCTTGGGCTGGCGAGCGGGGAGCTCAACCGGGCCGTGATCGGCGAAATTTTTGCCTGGTGGATCCTCTCGCCCATCATCGGATTCTGGACGGCCGTTATGATTGGGCGGTACTGGTATGCACGCATCGATCGCCTTGTAGCCGTCGAACAGTCGGACGGGCCGCTCCTGACCTTCGAGCGGACGGGGGTTCTGGTGCGTCCCGCGCTCGGCCCCAACACGACGCCCCGAGAGGTGGTTGGGACGGCCACTCTCATCGCCATCGGCTGCCTCATGGCCTTCAGTTCCGGCACGAGCAACATCGCCAACGCCGTGGCGCCCCTGGTGGGCAGCGGGGCGCTCGCCATGAATCCGGCCATCTACATTGGGTCGGCGGCGGTGGCGGTGGGGGCGCTCACGATCGCACGACGGACAATGGAGACGCTCGGCAACGACATCACCGATTTGCCGCTGACCGCCGCGATTGTCGTGGCACTGTTGAGCTCGGTGATCGTGATTCTGCTGTCGGCCCTCGGGGTGCCCGCCAGCTTCGTCGTCGTGGCAACGGTGTGCATTATCGGCCTCGGATGGGGACGGTCCACCCGCGCGGTGACGATCGAGGAGGCCGTTCGGGGACAGGCGGAGCCGACGGTGTCCCTCGATGCGCTTCAGGAACAGGAGGGGACTCCGACGGTGGGCGAGCCGGGCGACGAGACGTCGACGCGCACCGCGGCGGCAACCGCCGCGCGAACGGAACGCGAGGCGGGCCGGTCCGATCTCTTCGATCCCGGGACCACCATCCGGGTCATCTTGATGCAGAACGTCGTCCCCCTCGTTGCAACTGTTGGGTCGTACCTCACGTTTTTAGCACTCAATGCCCTGTAGAGACTCGTCGCTGCCTCGGCGTACAGAGGCCAACGCATTGGGGAGCGCCGGGTCGAAATCCGGGAGCCGGCGTCGGAGACGACCGAACCGACACACGCGAGGCGAGATACGGATCAACAGCACGGACCCATGCAGCTGCGCGGACGTCAGACCCAGTTCTACATTGACCTGTTGTACGGCGTCGGATTTGCCGGCGGCTTCGGCTACCTATTGTTTGTCGGCATGGACGCTCGCATTGCGGCGTTTCAGAGCGGGTTGGTGTTCGGCTACTTCCTTCGGGTGTGGGAAAACATGAGCGTTTACGAACGCATCCTGCAGGAGGAGGTTGCCGCCGAAGCCGAGGAGGCCGTAGCGGCTGAGGCTGAGCAAGCCGTAGCCGAAGAGGCCGAACAGGCGGTGGCCGCGGAGGCGGAAGAGGCCGTGGCGGTCGAGGCCGAGCAAGCCGTGGCGGAAGAGGCCGAACAGGCGGTGGCTGCCGAAGCGGAAGAGGCTGTGGCCGAAGAGGTGGAAGAAGCAGTCGCTGCGGAGGCGGAGCGGGCCGTCGCGGAAGAGGCCGAAGGGGCAATTGCCGACGAGACCACGCGAGAGGTCGAGAAGCAGATGCCGGAGGAAACGGAGCGTCCCCTTGAAGAAGAAATGGACGACCGCGTCAGCAAGGAAGTGGCGGAGCGCCGGGCGCTGGACGAGTAATCGGGACACGTGAGCGACACTCCGCAAGAAGGGGCGTCGCGGTCGCTCCAAGCGTTGCTGTACTCATTTGATCGGTGCCTGAATCCATGCGCATTGTTTCGTTGCTCCCGGCGGCGACCGAGTGGCTCTGTGCGTTCGGGGCGGAGGAGGCCCTCGTCGGACGCTCGCATGAGTGCGATTTTCCCGCGTCGATCCAGGATCGACCGGTGGTGACGGCGCCCACCTACGACGCTGAGGGGGACTCCGCGGCAATCGACGACGCCGTGCAGGACCAGGTGCAGGAGGGACTCAGCCTGTATGAGGTGAAGCTCGATCGGCTGCAGGCCCTGGAGCCCGACGTGATCGTAACCCAAGACCAGTGCGACGTGTGTGCCGTAAGCCGGACGGAGCTGGAGGCCCGGCTGGCGGACTGGACCGGAGGCACGCCCACCGTGGTGTCGTTGCAGCCCCAGACGCTGAAGGGGGTGCTGGACGAGGCGTTGCGGCTCGGGCGAACGGTAGACCGGTTGGAGGCGGCGATGGATGTCATTGCCGATCTTGAAGCCGAGCTGCAGGCCCTCCGTGATCGGATTGGGGTCGATCGGCGGACGGATCCCGAGACCCTTCCGTCGGTGGCATGTGTCGAATGGATGGAGCCGCTCATGGTAGCCGGACACTGGATGCCGGACGTGGTGGAGATGGCAGGGGGGCAGCCTGTCCTCGGGACCGCCGGGGAGCCGACGCGCCGAGTCGACTGGACGGTCCTCCGTGAGACGGATCCAGACGTGATTGCGTGTATGCCGTGCGGCTTTTCCATTGAGGAGACGCGACGCGATTTGCAGTACCTCACGGAACGAGACGGATGGGCGGCTCTTTCTGCCGTACGCAATGATCGCGTCGCTCTGCTTGACGGGAATGCCTACTATAACCGTCCGGGGCCGCGGCTGTATCGGGCCATCGATGTGCTGGCGTCCGTGCTCTACCCCGACCTTGTCCTGGAGCCGCCTGTGGCCGCCTGGGAGCGACAATGGCTGTCCGCCGTTTGCCACGACGATCCGCACGTACCGCCCGAATGAGGCCTCCCTCCGTGGGGGCGTCCCATGGGGACAGGCGCGTATTGCGCGTTCCGGAACGACGGATCATCTGCTTTCGCCCGGGAGTTTACCGGTCCGCGAAAAAGTACGTAACCTCCCCTTTTCAGCTTGGTACAGACCGTGCTCAGTGATGAGCGACCCCCGACCTTAGAAGTTTATTCCCGGATTGGAGAGCCCCTGCGTGTTTGAATTGCCGAGCGGTGTTGTATAACGTCGCTCATCTTCGACTCGTCATTCCCACTTTCATCATCCGTCGACCCTACGTCGTTCGTACATGAAACGATCGGAGTTTAGCTACGAGTACCCCGAAGAGTTAATTGCCGAGTATCCCGTTGAGCCCCGTGATTCGTGTCGCCTAATGCACGTGGATCGGGACAATCAGGAGGTGTCGCACGATCAGTTTCAGAACCTCCCGTCGTTCTTTAGCGAGGGCGACGTGCTCGTGATCAACGATACGAAGGTCTATCCGGCGCGTCTCTATGGGCAGAAAAAGAAGACCGGGGCCGATATCGAGGTGTTTCTGCTGCGAGAGCTCAATCCCGAAAGTCGGCTCTGGGACGTGATGGTCGATCCCGCCCGCAAGATTCGCATCGGCAACAAGTTGGAGTTTGCCGACGACCTCCAGGCCGAGGTCATCGATAACACGACGTCGCGCGGGCGCACCATCCGCTTCTCGTTCGACAAGTCCAACGAAGAGCTGTACGCCAAAATTCGGAATATGGGGGAAACGCCCCTCCCCCCGTACATCGATCGGGAGCCGGAAGAGGAAGACCGGCATCGTTGTCAAACGATCTTTGCGAAGCACCGGGGCTCCGTGGCGCCGCCGGCGGCCGGGCTTCACTTTACGGAGGATCTCGTGGAGCGGCTCGAAGAGAAGGGCGTCGAGGTTGTCCCCATTACGCTTCACGTCGGCCGCGGCACCTTCCGGGACGTCGGGGTGGAGGATCTCACGAAGCACCGCATGGATTCGGAGGAGTACATGATTCCGGAGGAGACGGCGGAGGCGGTGAATCGAGCGCTGCTGTCGGAGGAGAACACCGTCACGGCCTGCGGCACCACCGTCGTCCGGGCCATCGAGTCCAGTCTCTCGGCCGACGAGACGCTGAAGCCGGGACACAGCTGGACGGACCTCTTCGTGTATCCGGAGTACGACTTCAAGATCACGGAGC
>CAYOWD010000317.1:0-4680 GCA_964407535.1 uncultured Salinivenus sp.
AACAGCAGGAGAGCTTCCTTCGCCTAGCCAGAGTTTTCAACATACGATCGCCCTGTCTACCCGGACAGTAAATTCGGTTCGTCGGAGCGCCGGAGCTCATCCTCGACCTTTCGTTCGAGCCGCCGGTCCGGCACCACGTCGATCCGGTCGACCTGCTCGGCCACCGGGCGATCCGGCCCTTTCGGCGCGTGGGGTGCCGCCTCCCCCGCCTGGTAGAGCTGCAGCCGGTACGTCGGCTCCGGCATTTCAATGTCGGCCTCATCGAACGCCTGCTTCACAAGCCGAATCGCCTCCCGTGCCGTCAGGCGCACGACGCGCCCCTCATGATCAGCCATCGACACGATGTCGTTCACGCGAAACGGCTGCCGCACGCTCAGAAGCACCCCGGCCAGGTAATTTTCGATAATGTCGCGAAATGCAAACCCGACGGCCAACCCGGCCACCCCGGCCGTCCCGAGCACCGCCCCGACGAGCGAGGTCACGCCCAGCAGGTCGAGCGTAATCACCAGTCCCACAAGCGCCACCGCGACCTGCACAACGCGCCGAACAAGCCCCCAAACCATCGGACTCACCCGCATGCGAACAGGCCCCTCCCATCCCCCAATCCAGCGCGCAAGTCCCGTCGTTCCCAGCACGACGAGCACAGCAATCAATCCGACGGGCAAAAAGTCGACGAACGCCGCCCCGTAGTTCTCAAATCGAGTCAGGACCGGAGAGACCCGATCGGCCAGATCCGCCTGAGCCGAAATGTCGTTCGACACGTACACCACCGCGTTCATCGACCGCGCGAGGGCGGCCGCCTCGGTCGCCTGCTGGGGCTGCAGCACCGTGCCGGAGAGATGCACCACCCGGTGCCGGACCTGCACCTGCACGTCGCGAAAGGCCTCCACCTCCCGGTAAATGTTCTGCAGCCGGGCCGCCAGGGCCGCATCCACCGAATCGGGCTCCGACGCCACTGCGGTCGTCGTATCCGTCGGACCACGGGACGACTGCGCCCAACCGTCCCCACTCCCTGCCCACCCGAGAAGAAGTATGAGCAGGAGCGTGCCCCCGGATCGCGTGGAGAACAGATCGGTCCGGGCAAACGCCCGCAAAACATTCGTCACTGGAATCAGCAATTGTGTCAGAATGTGCAGCGTCAACCGTCGTTACTACTATTCAGACGGCTCGGCCCCGTTGGACGCCGACGGGGCTACCCAGATTCCCCGCGCAACGTAAGCATCAGGGAGCGGGCACCGCCGTTGTCCCGATGTTCGTTCAGGTAAATTCCCTGCCACGTCCCAAGGGCCAACTGCCCATCCTGCACGGGAATGGAAAGGCTCGTGTCGAGCATCGACGCCTTGATGTGAGCGGGCATGTCGTCCGAGCCTTCAATCGTGTGCTGATAATACGGCTGCTCTTCGGGCACCATTTCGTTGAAGTGCCGCTCCATGTCGCCCCGCACGGCCGGCGCCGCGTTCTCATTGATCGTCAGCGAGGCCGAGGTGTGCTGAATAAAGACGTGCAGGATCCCTACCTCAACGTCTCGAATCTCGGGCATCTGCCCCAACACCTCGTCCGTCACCAAGTGAAACCCCCGGGGCTTGGGATCGAGGGTCACCCTCCGCTGCATCCATTCCATAGCTGAGTACTTGAGCGCATTCGTAATGCATAGAACGAGAGAGGTCCGACCTCTCGCACAAAAACCGATCCCCACTGTGTAGTTCCTCCGCCGCTCCGCTGCCCGTTCACCAAGCAAGCGGACCCCTGGACTCTCTTACGCCCCCCTCTGAACAAACGGAGACGCACACGCACATGCCCGCTCCATTTTGGGACAAACGAGGGAGAAGGAAGCCTTCACGTGAATGGTGAACGTCCGATTGCCTCTTTCTTCAGCAATTTGCCCAGTGACTTGCATGGCCGAAGGGATCACCAATAAAATTTCGAAAAATTGTATCTCAGGTTTTGAAGGAGAAATAGGTCCTCAGTAGTTGAATTGCAATTAAATAAGCGGAAGTTATCCCGATTATCCTCAATTTCGGAACTCATCGCCTTGCATTTACCCCATTCCCCCTTCAAGTTTTGGGTGCACTAGTAGCTTCTTAGTCTTCTCATTTCTCTCAATAGCGATATGCGAAAGCTTGCACTTCCTTGCCTCATCGTGTTTGGTCTTCTCTTTTCCGGCTGTTACGGGGCGAAGGTGACGACCGGACTGGAAGAAGGCAGCAAGACCGTCACGAAGCGTCATACCGGCTTCATCAACGGTCTCGTGATGCAGGGCATGCCCGTCAGTGGCAAGAACCAGTGTCCGAATGGGGTTGCGGCCGTAAAAACGGAGCTTACCTTTATGGACGGGATCTTTGCCAACCTGACCGGCGGACTTTACAGCCCGATGACAGTCTCCGTGACGTGCGCGGCCGGGTCGATGTCGAGCCTCTCGGCGCCGGACATCGACTTCACCGTGCCGGACGACGCTCCCGACGCAGAGGTGGAAGCAACCCTTACCACTGCTGCCGAACAGTCGGCCGACCGCAATGAGTCGGTCCACGTTCAGCTCAGCAAGTAACGACCTCTACGAGAGGCACACCGTCATTGTGCACGGTACATAAGGTTTCTGTTCGGAGGGTTTTCCCGAACCGCAACGGATACCAGGGCCAAGGCCGGTTCGCCGGTCTTGGCCCTTCTTTACTTTCATTTGTACTTTTTCTACAAGTAGACAAAAAACTCTTCGAGAGCACATTATATATTATTTTAGTGAAAGCAATTTTCACCAAAGAATTACCGGTATTATCCGATTTCGTCTCGGTATGTCCGAAAAATCACCTATTTAGACGCAATACAAACGATATTCTATGAATGTATTTTTACATTTAATGCCAAGTTTGTCTACAAATTTCGGGGGTTGTAGATGTTCCGATAGGGCCGCAAGTATATGGGCCTCACTCACATACCGACATACCCTCACGCTTGCCCCCCCAACGGAGCTTGCGGAGTTTGTATAAAATCGTATCTTCCAGCTGTCTGAATACGAAAATCACCATGAGGAAGGCACCTTTCAATCGTCCTGCCAGCAGAGCCGAAATTAGATTAGTACATGACGCCATTGAGGGCTTTGTTGTCCCCCCGTCAACGCTCCCGGTGCCTCTCGCAACGGATTCCGGAAAAGGCAATCCCGAAGAAACGTCGGTTCGGTAAAAGCAGCACAACGAAGACGAAACGGCGGCAGCATCGCAATTTCGAACCGGAGATGTATTCATCAAGCTGCGACGGCTTTGCCCAAACCGAGGGTTGACACACAGCACCAGGTCAACGGGCTATCGATTTTTGAACACGCACGAGTCCTTCGAATGGAAGACCGCTCAGCAAAGGGAGCCCCCGCCCTGAAGAACAGGCCGATCCCATTTCTGCAGCGGCCTGCTCCCATAACCTGACAGAACGCCTTTCACAAAAAATCTGAGTCTTGCTCAAACTAAATATAACTTAACCAACATGAAGTAAATTTTTCTCCTGCAAGCTTGTTTTTTGAACACTGGCTCATTTCTTACGAGACAGTATTCTCCCACACAATTTTCTTCTCCTAATCCGCTTCATTGAATATGCGGTTCTACATGAAGCATCTTTCACTCGCAGCCCTGCTCATGGGGTGCTGCCTCGTGTTCTCCGGCTGTTTGAAAACGAAAATCATGACTGGAAAGGAGCCATCCGGCCAAACAGTTGAACTGGCATGGGCCCATGGATTTGTGAACGGCCTCGTGCCTCCTGTCAACGGGCCGCTTCAAGTCGGCAACAAGTGCAGTAACGGAATCTCAGAGGTCTTCTTCCGTCAGACCTTCGTTCAGGGACTGGTACAAGGAGTCACGAATAGCATCTACACCCCTCAGCGGTTTACGGTTACATGTGCAAGCGGCGGATCCACGGCGTCGAAGGCCCCGTCGTCCTCTTCAGACAACCCCGTCGCCGGCAAATAGCGGACATCTTCTTTTTCCCTGTCCCCGCCTTGTCCACTCCACAAGCTTTTCTGCGCACCATGCAGTCGATTTCCAAACTCGTGCTTCCCCTTCTCCTGATCGCTTGTCTCGGCCTCACAGGCTGCTACCAAGCCAAGGTCACAACCAATCGATCTGATGGGGGTAAAGTCGTCAAGAAGAAATGGGCTCCGTCCTTCATTTATGGACTCGTTCCGGCCAAGATTGACGTGTCGAACCAATGTCCCAACGGGATTGCCTCAGCGGAGCGAAAGTTCAACTTCGGCAATATGCTCGTGAGTCAGATCACGTTCGGCATCTTTCTTCCGCAAACGGTGAAGGTCACCTGCGCATCGGGCGGTGCGATGTCTGACGCCGCTCCGGCTCAGAACCCGAAGTTTACGCTATCTAAAAACGCATCGCGGCAAACGATTCAGAGCACGCTTTCTACGGCTACGATGGAGGCAATGCTCAACCAACGGCCGGTTGAGGTAGAAGTAGCCACAAACTGACCGTTTTGTCTTTTTACTGCGTTACCGGTCCGTAAGTAAATTGCTAAAGTTCGGTCTCGCTCATTACTGAGCACGGTTTTCAGCAGACTAAAAAATCGTCCACGTGCTTGCTCACGGATCGGTATGCCCCGACGGCCTCGATCGTCGGGGCTTTTCTATTTCCGTATGGGGCAGGGCAATCGCATCAAATCTGCCGAAGGATCTTTTCGAGATAGTCCAGGTCC
>CAYOWD010000318.1:0-4596 GCA_964407535.1 uncultured Salinivenus sp.
AAAACCCGGCAAACACGACCGAGTGGATGGCGCCGATGCGGGCGCAGGCGAGCATGGCGTAGGCCGCCTCCGGAATCATCGGCAGGTAGATCGTGACCCGGTCCCCTTTCTCCACTCCTTGTTTCTTGAGAACATTGGCAAAACGACAGACTTCCTCATGCAAGTCCCCGTACGTGATGTGCTGGGTCTCCTGCTCCCGCGGGTCGTCGGGCTCAAAGATGAGGGCCGTCTGGTCGGCCTTGTCGTCCAAGTGCCGGTCGACGGCGTTGTAGCAGGCATTCGTCACGCCGCCCTCATACCAGTTGATGTCCACGTCGCGCGGCTCGTAGGAGACATCGCGCACAGTGTCGAAGGGCTCGAACCAATCGATGCGGTCGGCCTGCTCCTCCCAGAAGGCGTCCGGCTCCTGGACCGAGCGCTCGTACATCTCTTCATACTCCTCCATCGACGAAATGTGGGCCCGCTCCTTGAAAGCAGCGGGCGGATCGTACACTTCTTCGCGACCGGAATACGCAGCGGTAACTTCGGCGTCCTGTTCGGGCATAAGTTAGGTGGGATGCTGAGAATGAAGAACAACAGATTGGACGGTCCGTCACGGACATGCCGGGTGGAAACGCTTCCGTGAAGGCTGTAAAAAGCTACGACCGCCGGATCGCGAAATCAACTCTCTCCACACGGCCGTCGTGTGGGAATCCCTTCATTGGGTACCGGGACTTTTCCCCCTTCCAATCGTGGGGGACTGGACCGCCCCAAACACATGCGGAACGGTGTCCTTCTTCATGCGGAATCGAGGTCCCGGATTGCAGAAGCGCCGTGATGGCCGTCACACAGAGATGAATGTGTCTCCTCAACGATACGTTCGGCGCCGGTATAAGAAGCTAAAAGCCCGGCGCCTCCCTCTCGGGAAACGCCGGGCTTTGACGGACTCTGTTTGGGGACGGGCCGATGCAGCGGCGCCCTCGAACCTACTTCACTACCGTCATCCGCTGGGACATTTTCACCCCGTCGCCCTGCATGCGAACGAAGTAGAGGCCATTTCCGAGGTTTGCCGTGTCGACTTCCCGTCGCTTCACCGTGCTGCCCGATACCGAACCGCGGTAGATGGTCTGCACCTTCTGGCCGAGCGTATTGTACAGGGCGACCGTCAGCTCGGTTGCCTCCGTCACGCCAAACTCCACGGTCGCCTGGTCGCGCACCGGATTCGGATACGTGGTGAGCTTTGTCTCCGCAAGCGCGACCTGTACCTCAACCGTCTCACTGAACGACGCTGAGCCGTCTGCATTGACCTGCTTGAGCCGGAACGTCTGTCTCCCCGCCTCGACATCGTCCAGCCGGTAGCTGTAGGACTGGGGCTGGTTGGTGGTCCCGCCCTCGGCAGCGCTCTCCACAAAGGCGTCGTCCAGCGACTCGAAGCCGTCGTCCGTCTTCCGCTGAATGCGGAAGCCCGTGTTGTTCGTCTCACCGGCCGTTGCCCATTCCAGGATCACGTCGCCGCCCTCAGCCCGGCCGTCGATTCCATTCAGCTCAACGGGGAGCGTGTCCTCGTTCGTGAGCTTCACGGTAAAGCGGGAGCCGGTTGCCGCTTTCGCGGTGCCGGTCAAGGAGCCGTCGTACCTGAGCGAGGAGATGTCCCCGGCAGACTTGCTCTCCACCGTGGACCCGCAGTCGGTGTCCGACACCTCGAACGTATAGGGCGACTCCTGGTCCTGGACGGTCGTGCTGGACCCGGCGTAGATGATTTGGGTCTCTCCGGTTTCCTGATCGGCAACCTCCACGATCCAATCCGACGGGAGATTCGCGGCGTCGTCCAGCTTCAGCCGGTAGGTGGTGGGCGACGACTTCAGATTGGCACAGTCGAACGTCACGTCGTACGTAACGGGGAACTGACCCGGCTCCGGACGCGCATCCTGACTCAGAAAGTCCGTGTCGCCGTCCAGTGTCTGCTCGATGGCGAGGAGCCCCGCCTCCAGGCCGATGTCTTCGCCGGTCCGAGCGGTCGCCACCGTCGGAAACGTCATCTTGCCGGAGTCGAAGCCATCCTTCCCCTCGGTCGCATCGTCCCGATACACGAACGCCATCTCGTCGTGTGTACCGAAGGCCGGCCGGCCGGCATCCGGATTGGTGCGCTTCTGCAGCGCCACGTCGAACTCGGGATGCGCCTCGAGAGACTGAGACTTGACGAAGCTCGTATCCCCGGCCGTTGTCCCCGAGGAAGGAAATTCCACGGTAACGCTCCCCCCCACATCACCGGTCTGCTCGATGAAGAATCCCTGCCAGGGCGCCACGACCTCCCCGGAACTGAAGTCTTGCGTCACTACATTTCCATCGTTCACACGGATGATCCCGGTAACGACATTCGCAAAGTCGGACAGGTTCGCCAGCTTCGTGCCGTTGACGGTGATTTCTCCCACGTCGTATCCGGACGGATAGGGATTCCCGACGAGATGGAAGCCGGAGCCGCCGGCGCCGCTGAGCGACACCGACGGCGTCGTACCGAAGTCGGTGAGGGTCGAATCGGCGGCATATTTAAATCCTAAGGAGCTGTCACTGTCATCGATCGGGTCTTCCGTGTCGTCGAAGAAGAACACCAGATAGCCCCGTCCCTGCTTCATGTCGAAGTTCCGGTCCGTACTTCCGGATTGGTCCTGCGCCGTGTATGCCTGATTCCCCGAATCCCACCGGTAGATCATCGAACCCCCGCCGCCGCTGGGCAGATCATCGATAATCTTCTGGTCCTCAGAGTCCGTGTTGTCTCCAAATGTGAACGAACTTCCGTTCGACAACCGTTCGAGCTTTCCTGCGTCGATCGCTCCGTCGAACGGATGTGAAAGGAGACGGTATCCAGCGTCGTCGCCGATCTCGCCATTGCTGGCGTCGCCGACGTTCGGACCTCCGGTATAGTCTCCGCTCTCACTGATGAATCGCTGCACCCGGTCCCCCGACGCGCTGGTAAGACTTCCGCCGTTCCCCACGATCGCCGCGTCGCGCGCTCCGTCAGTCCCAATTCGTTTCGAGGGAAGGGTCAAGTTGCCGCCGGTCGCGAACGTGCCGCCGTCAAGGCGAATCACGTTCTGAACAGTCGTCGCGTCCGACAAGCTGACGTTGCTGCCGGACGTGTTGTTGACCGTGAGATTCCAAAACGGCTCGGTGCTCCCGAATCCACTCACGGCCTGGCCGGCCGAGCTTCCATTGAGCACCACAGTCGTCTGGTTGGGCGTGAAGGTGCCGCTGTTCGTAATGTCTCCCGCCACAATCACGTCACCGCCTCCGCTGTTTCCGGTAAACGTATCGCTGGTGTTCAAATTGCCTTCGGCAGTGATATCGGCGGCTCCGGCCTGAATCGCCCCGTTGTTGTCAATATCTCCGGAAAGCGTAGAGCTCGACGCAAGGATGCTCACCGTGTTGTTGTCGAGATCGAGGGTGGCCCCGCTTTCCACAGTGACCGCTCCGAAGTCAAGGGTGGCCCCGTCATCGGACAGGATTTGATTGCCTCCTCCGGCAAACGTGAACGTACTCCCTTTCGCATCAAACGTAAGTGTGCCGTCGCCGGCATTGAGAATCGCATTCGACCCGCTGCCGGTGATACGCACGTCGGTATTGACGTCGACCGTGGGACTGTTGTCACGCCCTCCGGCGACGGTCAATTTATTCACCTCAATCTGATTCCCACCGCTTACGGTCTGCGCTCCCCCCCCGCTCAGGTTTACCGTGCTTCCCGAATCGAACGGACCGTCGTTCTGCAAATCCCCCGCTACGTCCACAGACCGGTTCAGCGTGAGTCCGGCGGTGGACGTGTTGGAGTTGGTAAAGCCGCCGAAACTGGGCTTCGAGGTGCCGTCAATGATCTGTTCGGCGGCCCCATCAAACACAACCGTCCCGTTCGTTGCGCTGAACGTCCCATCGTTTGTAAAGTCCCCGGACAGATTTACAGTGCCGCTCGCAGTGAAACTGGCGTTGTTGGTCAGGGCCCCGTCAATGTCGACAGCGTTGCTCCCGGCGGCAATCGTTCCATCGTTCGTAATGCCCCCACTGGCCGTAAGAGGGGCCCCGAGCTGCAAGTCCCCGCTCGACCCAACAGTCAACAGATTCGTGACCGTCCCCGCGACGTTCAACAGGAACTGATCGTTGTCGCTCTGCACGCCCGATCCCGTCGGATTGATGGTCAGCCCGTCGTTCGCTTCGAGACCCACTACCTCGACGTTGTCGTTCGTGGCAACTGTGATACTGTCCTGCACCACGAGACTGTCGATCGATCCCCCGGAATCCGTTCCGTTGTCAAACTCTCCGTCAAAGTTCTGCGTCGTGCCCGCGGCCCCGTCGAGCGTAAGGATTTGTCCCGTTGTCCCGAATCGACTGTCAGAGCTGTTCGCCGTCGATATATCGCCCGAAACGGTTAGGTTGCCACCAGTTGTGAAGTCCGTAGACCGGAGCCTCAATCGAGCAAGATCGCGGATTTCAATGCTGCCATCCACCTCCAACGAATTTTGCCCGTCGAAATCGAGAGTTGTGAAACTCGTTCCGTTCCGAGTACTGGCACCCTGTTTACTGAGCCGTGCATAGGCAGCTAAAGATCGAGACCCTCCAAGCCGAGACCTG
>CAYOWD010000319.1:0-4564 GCA_964407535.1 uncultured Salinivenus sp.
TCGCCTCCGTCTGGATTCGGCATCGGTCCACACGCGTCTGCATGAATATCGGTCTCGCGATGTCCATCCGTGAGGACATACGCAACGTATGTGCGCCGAACGAGGAAATCAGCCGGGCGTGCTCCCGAACAGCAGGGCAATCGCATCTTGTTGAGTAGATCCGCAGGAAGGGCGTTCAGAACAGTCGGGGGACTCGCACAAACGCCCACGACGCACTGGTGCGTCACGCATACACGATTCCAGCACAGCGGAGCATGTTCGGGCGCTGAGCCTCCATCATTCGCTTTTTGAACATACAATCGCCCTGCGCCCGGCCCATACGGAGGAACCGCGGCAAACGAGCAGGTCTCGCTCAACTCCACGCGTCCACATGCGATCCCCCCGGCCCAACACAATCCGGCAGATACTGCCGTTCCCGACCCATGCTCAATCTCGAAAACGGAACGTCGGAAACGGATTCACAGACCGGCTTGGACGGTCCGCGGAACGCCTTACTTATACGAGTGATACCGAAGGACCCGAATTTTCGGCGTGGAACCGCCCTGCTCCTCATATCGACACTCGGCAATCCCATAAAATACACGGAGGAGTTGATTTTTGGCCTCCTGCGGAATGTCCACTACTTCTTCTCCGTGCTCGTTTGTGTGCCTCTCTTCTTTCCAGTGCCCAACCAGTCCGATTCCGCCCCCATACCAGGCCTGGTACCGATTCCCATCCTTCTCGTACCGGTACTGCAAATACGCCTCGTACGTGTTGGGAGCAATCTCTTCACAGTCGTATACCCCCACTCCCGGAATTCGCCGACTGAGCAAGGCATACTCGCACTCCTGTTCCGGTCCCCGGCAACAAGCGTCACTCGATGCACGACTTATAATCGCATGGGACGGATTGCGAAAGTCGGCGCTTACATATTTCCCACTAATCTTCCCGTCCGAGAACCCGAGCTGATGGAGAACCCCGCGGACGAACCGTATGATCGCCTGGCATTCGCCCCCGTACCTGCGCAGCGACGCAAGGGGCCAGGCCCCTCCCTGCCGTCGGAGACGCTCTGTATCCAGCATCCCCCGTTCGGGACCCTTATGCATAAAGTGCGGCCAGCCCACCTCCCGCATGTATCTCTTCAAGGAGTCGTTCTCCTCTATTTCCCGTCGCTTCTCATCGGACAATTGATTGATTTGCAAAACCATCCCGCCGCAGTTCTTGACGAGTCGATCGATGAGCGCTAGGGGACCGGGCCTCGCCCCCGTCTCCGCAACCCGACGCATCGATTCGTCCATCCGCGCCCGCGTCGCTCCCTGCTCCTCATATCGTCCTGTATTGACGGGGGTGTCGAACGTCACGAAGACGGTGTGCGGCCCGGACTCTTCAATGTCAACGGCCCCGTTCCTCGTATCGAACCGCCACGAAATACGGCGATCCATTCGTTGCGGCCACTCCGGCAACGGTCCGTCCGCATCCACCTGAAGGGAAATGTTCCCCCTCCTTAGGGTGACAAAACTGGACACAAATGTGAAGGCGGGCTCCTCCCTCCCGACGGGAGTCCCAACCAGGCGTCCCTGAGGAGGATCGCCCCTCCGAAGCTCGACCGTCAGAACCAGAAGAGGAGACATCGTTGTTCCACGGGTGTAACTCACGGGGACGTTTCGCCCGTCCGCTCGCCTCCATGCGGGTTGCGAATGCGGCTCGCCGGAATGCCCCCAATCGATCCGGAACGGGTCCGGGATCTCGGGGGGAAGGTCGCTCAATACATCGTTCGCGTGCAGCACGTTGTGGGAACCTCCGAACTTGATCTCCTCCAGGGTAATCACACATCGGGGCGCCCGTATCGTTACAGCGCCCCCCGTCTTCGAGCCAACGCTCGCTCTTTTCGATCCCAAACAATCCATCCGTCCCCCCGAGCTTCACACAAAAACGAACGACGGTGATACGTCTTTTCCCCTCTACACACGACAAAAATAAAGAAAATCCTCCATACAGTCGAGTGTCAGTTTGAAAACCCGGCGCCCCTGGAATCGTTCGACCGGACGCCGCTGTCCTCGTCCCCGTCCGCATCGCCGCCTTGAACAATCGCCAATCCAGGATGCCCCTCCCTTCGGGTTCGCTTTTCTGCCCGTCGCCTTCCTACCGACGAGCGGGCTGCCGACGATCAACTAAAACCATCGTTTTTCTGAATCTCCTTGACATTTGTGATCTTGTACATGTCTTTCCCTCCACTCCGCCCTAAATCTTCAAATTCGGCAATCCAACCGAATGTATTCAGAAGACGGTTTTTTTCCTCCTGAGAAATGTCTCCATTCACTTCCTCCCATGGGCCGAGCATTCCCACGCCGCCCCCAAACCAGGCCTGGCGCCAGCTTCCGTCTCGCTGATACCGGTACCGCATATACGCTTCATACAGGTTGGCGTTAAGTTCAGACGCTGTGCCCGATTCCGTTTTTATTTCACCGCCACCAAGGGCATACAGGCGATCCTTTCTCGGCCCCTGACAACAACAGGCCGAGGTCTCTCCAATAATCACGTTGTTGGGATCGTCGAAGTGAGCCGTCACATACCGCACGTCAATCGTCCCTTCTCGGAACCCGACCTGGTGAAGAATCCCGCGAATAAGCCGCACGATCGCCTGGCACTCGCCCCCGTATCTGTGAAGCGACGCAAGCGGCCAGGCCCCGCCCTGCTCGCGAAGAAGAAGCTCTCGAAACTCGTTGTCTCCGCGCAACGGATCTCCAAGCGATCGTTTTCCACGAAACGCCTCCCCAAGATAACGTCTCTGACGACGAGCCCGCTTCTTCGGGTCCCCATGCTGGAATCGCGGCCAGTCCACCGTGTCGATATACTCCTGCAATGCCGCATTCCCCAGAATCTCATCTTGCAATTCCTTGTCCAAACTTTCTTCGCCTAAGACGAATCTCTCATACTCATCAAATAGATTTTTGATGAGATCCACACTGTTGTCCTCTGAGTTTCCATCGACCTTCTGCATCGCGCATCCCATGCGCGCGGGGGTCGCTCCCTGCTCCTCATATCCTCCGGTCGTGACCGGTGTATCGAACGTCAAAAAGACAGTGTGCGGCCCAGACACAGTAAGCCCCACCGCCTTTCCGGACGCTTCGTCCGGATCGCTGTTTGTCTCATCCCTGTGTTTCTCAAACGTCCACCGAATAGACTGTTCGATTGTCCGCAACCTGCACGGCAAGGGGGCTTCCCCGACCATCCGAACGGAATTCGTTTCCGCTCCGAGTGTGCGCTCGTCGGACCGAAATTTGAACACGTCGTTGGCTTCTCCTACCGGATCTCCAACCAATCGCCCGCGGATCCCGGAATGCGCGGCATAAAGCTCTACCCGGAGGGTGATAAGCTTATTCCGGGTATGACTTATGGGGGCATTCTTTCCGGATGCCCAGTGGGGAGGCGCGTACGGCGTTCCCGTACATCCCCAATCTTTCCCCGACCAGTTTTCTGCTCGATCATTTCTGTGCATTCCTTCGTGTGCACTTTCAAACGTGATGCTTTCTACACCTATTTTCGATACTACAATTGCATTACGTTTACCACTTACACCCCTTACTCTTTGTGTAGACTGAGTAGAACCCATTACACGGGAATGAAATTATTAAAAGTGCCAATTCTGATGTGCTATCTCCCTTCCCCCTGCACTTTCGGGTAAAATGACCGTGTTCTCAACAGAAATGTCCATGTCTCCGGCCTCCGCCCCTATCGGACGAAAGTCGCCCTACACGTCTCCCCGCGGGACTGTCCATCCAGCGCCTCCATCGCCCAAACCAGTCGCCGCTACGGGACATCGAGCGGAGGGAGAGATTGGAATTGTGAACGGAGAAATGAACCGAAGAATGCGAACTGAGAAATGCATCAACGGAAAAGCCCCGACACCGCAGGACAATCGCATCTTGGCCGATGGGGACAGGGCGGTATGTGGCACACCTCGTAACGACCTCCATGCATCCATGCCTCCATTCGTTTCGGGCAGCACAGCGAATCAACGGCAACAGTGCCGCCTGCGTCCTCGGATACGCTCCGACATACGATCGCCCTGCCCCAACCCCGTAAATATTCGTATTGTATTTCCCATTGTCAAAGGTGCAGATAACAGGGCAATTGCATCTTACTCTCTGCATAAACAGAAGGAAATTGAAGCACAGCGTTCGTGCCTCCATGCCTCCATGCGTCCGCTCATTCCGGGCAGGCAGGGACTTCAACGGCAACATCGCCTCCTACGTCTCTGGAGATCTCCCAACATGCGATCGCCCTGGTGCAGATAATACCGTTTCCGGATCGTGATGGCTGGTTATCGTCAACCGAGACCGTAGAATCCTCCCCAACTATATACCCCATAACCTTTTCATTTTCAATATTTTACCCTCCTCCCATCGCCTCGCCCCGACCAATGGATCATACCGAATCCGGTTGAATAATTCGGGTCTAAAGGTACGAAAGTATCTACGTGTGCCCCACGTACTTACTTACAAACATACATACTTCCATACCCCAACGGAGCAGCCCAACTAGTTGGGCACCGAACTGGTTCGGCTGCGGAGTTGGTAAGAAA
>CAYOWD010000320.1:0-4495 GCA_964407535.1 uncultured Salinivenus sp.
CCTCGGTCCTCGACATTACGCTCGACGACACTGCCCCCGCCGTGGGCCGTCGGCTTGCCGACCTGGCTCTGCCGGACCACGTGGCGGTCGCCGCCATCTATCGGGAAGGCCGGCTCGTGCCGCCCCGGGGACCCGTCGAGTTTCAGGCGGGCGATCACGTCTACCTGATTCACGAGTCCCCCGACGCCGACTCGATCCCTGCGGCATTCCGCTGATCGGACAGGGCGTTCGGAGCACTGTGGGTCGTTCGCTACGAACTCCCGACATTACCGATCATGCCAACCCCGCCCGCAAACTTCCGGCATAGAGCAGTGTGATTTCCGTCGCGGCCAGGCGTTTTTTCCTGTCCTGCCTCACAGGAAAAGGTTTTTGTAGCGCATCCCAGATGCAACACATCCCAGATGTGTAGCGCCGTTGGAGTCCAACGGCACTACGAAACCGGTTCGAAGACCGGAATGAATCTACCGGATTTGGGACTACTGTCACGAATCCGTCACGGGGAAGCGGAGGCCGTCGCCTCCTCCCGCGGGAGGGCCGACAGGACGAGGGGCACCCCCACCATGGTCGCCACCACCACAAGCACGACCGACGTGAAGGCATTGCGGGACACGGCGCCCACATCGAGGCCCCGCTGCATGATGACGAGCGTCATTTCGGAACGAGGGAGCAGACTCACCGAAAGCAGGCCGGCTTGGGGCAGGCGCATGCGGGCGCAGGCCGGAATAAAGCTGCCGACGCCCTTCCCGATCACCGCCGCGCCCAGTAGAATGAGTGCCGGAACGAGGGTTGTCTCCAACCGCCAGGGGTCGAGCGCGAATCCGATCCCGACGAAAAAGAACGGGACGAACAGGTGATAGAGCGAATTGAACGAGTTGCCGGTCACGATCGACGGGCGGTCGCGGCTAAAGAGGAGACCGGCAAAGAAGCCGCCGATGGCCACGGGCACGCCCATAACGGCCGTGAGGCCGGCCACGAGGAGCGCGAGGCCCAGGACGATGAGCATGATGTGCGAACGAAGGCCGAGGGCCCGGAGCAGCCGCATCAGGGGATGCTCCGCATAGCGGGCAAAGAGAAGCCCCAGGACCAGCAGGGCGCTCAGCTTGAGCAGGACCATGCCGATGGTCCAGAGGGTGGGCCAGAGGAGATCCGGTCCCATGCTCTTCTCCACGTACGGCAGCAGGGCCGTTAGCAACGCAAGCATGACGACGCCGGTGAGGTCGTCGATCTCGGCCACGTCCAGCATCGTCCCGCCTTCGCGGGAGTGCAGCGACCGATACCGGCTCCACACGCGCGTCGAGATGCCGATGCTCGTGGTGGTGAGGGCAGCCCCGATGAAGAGGCTGGAGACGAGCGGCAGGCCGATGAGGCCGCGGGCGGCCGCAAAGCCCAGCCATCCGCTCAACACAATGTTGACCGCGGCAATGAGGGTAGCGCCGGGGAGCCGGTGGAAGAGCGTCTTCGGGTTGCAGTTCAATCCGACCCGAAAGAGCAGAACAATGATGCCGAACTCCGACAGGAACTCAAGTACGTTTGCGCTGGAGGGGGGCACAATCCCCCAGAAGTGGTCCAGCGTGTGCAGGCTCACCCCAAGCATGAGGTACCCCAGCAGGTCAGGCAGTCCGAGACGGTCCATGCCGGCGGCCGACAACAGGGCCAGTACGAGGACGGTCCCAACCAGCAGTGCATTAAAGGCCGACGTTTCCATCAGAACGGACTTTCGGCTACGGTGCACGCACTGCATCGTATCTGTGGAGCAGGACGGTGATTCCGACTCCGAAAACCTGTATGCAGACCTCTTCACAATTCCGTTCTCTGCACGCTCGTCTCTCTCCGATGGTCTTCCGGCACGACTGTAGAATCCTCTGCTGGGAAACAGAAATATCGAATCGCTTCAGTACGGCCTCGCCCGGAGGAGGAGGGTCCCGTCGCGTCCCTCGCGACTCCCGTTCCAACGACCGCCCTTCGGACAGGGAACGGCGCTGGGGGGAGGATTCACAGCGGGGGGCAGAGCCACGAACCGCCCCCGACGCCGACTCGTTTGTCCCCCGTTCCGTGTGCTCGTTCAGAGAGCTGCCCCTCCTCCATGAAAACGATCAGCACCCACCTCTCCTACTTCCTGAAGGACCGCGAGGTGAAGCGCAACCTGGCGATTCTGCTGCGCTACGTGGTCTTCCTGGTGGTGGTCATCGCCGTCTTTACGGTGATCTTCCACTTCATCATGCTGTACGTGGAGGGGGAGGAGCACTCCTGGATTACGGGGCTCTACTGGACCCTGACGGTGATGAGCACCCTCGGCTTCGGGGACATCACCTTCCAGTCGGACATCGGGCGCCTCTTCAGCGTGTTCGTCCTGCTGTCCGGCATCGTGATGCTGCTCATCGTCCTGCCGTTCGCATTTATTCGGTTTTTCTACGCCCCGTGGTTGGAGGCACAGATCCAGAATCAGGCGCCCCGGTCCCTCCCGGACGACACACGCGACCACGTTGTCCTCACGAACTACGACACCATTGCACAGGGGGTCATCCGACGCCTGGAGCGGGACGAGATTCCGTACGTGGTCCTGGAGCCCGATCCCAACACCGCTGCGAATCTGCAGGTGGACGGGATTCGGGTTGTGACGGGCGACATCGACGACAAGGCCACCTACGAGGCGGTGCACGCCGATCGGGCCCGATTCGTTCTTGTCAACCACGACGACCGGACGAACACCAACGTGACGCTCACGGTGCGCGAGGTAGCCCCCGACGTTCCCATTGCAACAACGGCGGACGCCGACGACTCGCAGGACATCCTGGAGCTGAGCGGCGCCACCCGCGTGCTGCCGATCAAGCGGTGGCTGGGCGAACAGTTGGCCACCCGCGTCACGGCCCAGTACGGAGAGGTCCACCCGATCGGGCAGTATCAGGACCTGCGCTTTGCCGAGTTGCCGGCGCAGCATACCGCCCTCGAACACCAGACGATCCAAGACGCTCGTCTGCGAGAGCGAACGGGGGCGACCGTCGTGGGGGTGTGGGAGCGCGGGGTACTGCACTCTGTGCGACCGGACACGCCGCTGACGCCGACCAGCGTGCTGGTCGTGGCGGGAACGACCGAGCAGCTCCGGACTCTCAACCGGGAGGTCGTCTCGGACGTCTCGCATACCGACCCGGTCCTCGTCATCGGCGGGGGGGACGTGGGCGGGGCCGCCGTGCGGGCGCTCCACGAGCGCGACGTTCCCGTGCACCTTGTGGAGCGGGATCAGGCACGCTGCGAGATCCTCCGCCCCTACTGCACGAAGCTATTTTGCGGGGATGCGGCCGAGTATTCGCTGCTGAAGAAGGCGGGCATCGAAACGACGCCCTCGGTGCTGCTCACGACGCACGACGACGCCACCAATATTCACCTCGCCTCGTACTGTCACCATCTCAATCCGGACATCCGCGTGGTTAGCCGCATTACTCACGAGCGCAACCTGGAGGCCATTCACCGCGCCGGGGCCGACTTTGTACTCAGCTACGCCACCCTCGGGATCGACGCGGTCTACTCCGCGCTCCGCGGACGGCGCCTCCTAGTGCTCGGGGAGGGGGTCGACCTCTTCACGCAGGCCGTGCCGTCCTCGCTGGCGGGAACGGCACTGGCGGAAAGCCGAATTGGAGAACGCACGGGCCTCAACGTCGTTGCCATCGAGCACAACGACACGTTCGAAACGACGCTCACCGGCGACACCGTCCTTCCACCGGAGGGGCAGCTCCTCCTCATCGGCTCCGACGAGCAGATGGAGATGTTCGTGAGCCTTTACGGATAACTCAAGTTTGGGTCACAGGGTTTTGGGGTGAGGAGCTGGACGACGAGAATAGCAACCCTTAACGCATACAACGCATACCCCAAAACCCAGGTACGGATACCCCCCGGTCGCCTCCACCCCTTCTTTTCCCCTGTCATCCAGACGTGCCGTGGCCGACTCCTCCGGTTTTGAGCGCAACGTCGGCCTCTTCATGGCCGTTATGATCGGCATCGGCGCCATGATGGGGCCGGGCGTCTTTGCGCTTCCCAGCGAGGTCGCCGGCTCGGTGGGGCCGCTGGGCATCCTTGCCTACCTGTTCATGGGCGGGCTCACGCTCTTCACCGCCCTCAGCTACAGCGAGCTGGGGGCCGCCATCCCCATTGCCGGCGGGGGCTACTCGTTCGTGAGTCGCACGTTGCCCGATCCCGTCGCGTTCATAACGGGCTGGTTCTTCTGGATCGGCAATACGCTGGCCTGCTCGCTCTACGCCGTCATCTTTGCGCTGACGATCAAGAACTACTTTTTCCCCGAGATCAGCGTAGTGCTGGTGGTCGTGGCGACGACGGTGCTCTTTACGGCCTCCAACTACCGCGGACAGGCCGAGGCGCTGAAGGTGATCACGGTGATGAACATCGTCGAGCTCGCCATCCTGCTGGGCGTGGGCGTGCTCGGCGTGCTGCAGGTAGAGCCGGCCAACCTCGAGCCCTTCGCGCCGATGGGCCTCGGCCCGCT
>CAYOWD010000321.1:0-4484 GCA_964407535.1 uncultured Salinivenus sp.
GCCAAACAGCTTCTGCATGTTGCTCGCTGAGGACGTTTAGAGCACAGGGGCAATGTCCTTTAGGCCTCCACTGCTCATCGCGGTAGATGGTTGGTCAATGGAGAAAGCACCTCTTGCGTCCCCGAACGCATTTCAAGCAATTGCCCGACGGGACGGGGGAGAAACCTGATCGGAGGGGAAGAGGTAGCATCGAACGCACATCGTCTTCTCTCGCAGCTGCCGCCATATGTCGTGTTGAGATTGCTTTGCCGGTTTGGGTTGGCCGTGGTTCTTTTCGCCGTTTTGGCCGGGCCACAGGGGAGTGCAGGGCAGGAATTGTCCTGTGACGTGCAGCTGAATCGGTCGCAGTTGAGCGGCTCCGACTTTGGGTTTCTCGATGATTTGGAGCGTCAGATCCGGGCATACGTTAATGAGCGGAACTGGACGGATGACGAGTTCTTGGCCCACGAGCGAATTGCGTGCTCCCTGCAAATTGTCGTTCTGGAGTCCATTAGCCTTTCGAAGTTTCGGGCCCGGCTCATCGTCACGAGTCGGCGTCCCATCCACGGGACGTCTCAGTCGACCGTTGTCGTCCGCATCAACGATACAGATTGGCGTTTCGAGTATGGACGGGGGACGTCGCTGAGTTTTGATCTTCAGCAATATAATTCCCTGACGTCTGTTCTCGATTTCTATGCGTACGTTATTCTCGGATATGATTACGACACGTTCAGTGAGTTCGGCGGGACCCCTCATTTTGAAACCGCCCGGCGCATTGCAGATCGAGCGAAAAACAGTGGGGATCCCGGATGGGCGTCGACCGGCACTCAGCGGAACCGGCAGCAACTCATTCGAAACCTCCTCGCGCAGCGCACGCAGCCGCTTCGTGAGGCCTACTATAAGTATCACCTTCAGGGACTGGACCGTTTTGTGAAAGAGCCGGAGAAGGCCCGGTCCGCCGTCTTTGAGGTGGTGGAAACGGTCCGAGAGCTGGATCGGAATCTGTCAAACTCCTATCCCTTGAAGCTCTTCTTCTCCACGAAGCACAAAGAATTGACGGCGATCTTTCAGGAGGGACAGTTTCAGGATCAGGCGTATAGCCTTCTCACGCAGGCCGACCCGTCGAATTCCAACACGTATGATCGCATCGTTCAGTGAGCTCCGTGTCCTGCGTTGCATTCGTGACCGGAGGCGAAATACAAGGAATCACATGTTTGATATATGTGTATGATGCCAATGCAGACCGGGAAACGACGATCGTCTGCACGGCATCACGAAACGGAGCAAAGCGGGGGCATGCAGCAGGCAGGAGAACCATCGTTCCCTGGAATTTCTCTGGGAGCGGCAATCCTATTTGCTTCCGGTTCCGCAGTGATTTCTGACGTGTATGGAAGCACTGCGGCGTGAGTACGTACACTGTTTGCCGAGGGAGCGGCAGGGGGGGGGGCGTACTGGAGGGATGCATTCGCTGGAGGCGATCACAACGTTCGATATGAGCAGTTGGAGGGGGCGCAGACGCCGCACGTTTTTTTGCACTTAGACACGTTACTCGGATATGTCAAATGACGATGGGGAAGCCAAGAAGAAGGCGCTTGATCTTGCGGTAAAGCAAATCGAGCGCGAACACGGGCAGGGATCGATCATGCGGTTGAGCGACGATCCGCATCGTGACGTGGAGGCCATACCCACGGGGTCGCTCGCGTTGGATCAGGCGTTGGGCGTAGGCGGCATTCCCCGTGGTCGGATTACGGAGATTTTCGGGCCGGAGTCGTCGGGAAAGACGACCCTGGCTACTCACATCGTGGCCGAAGCCCAAAAGATGGGGGGAACCTGCGCCTTCATTGACGCCGAGCACGCTTTCGATCCGAATTACGCCGAGCAGCTCGGGGTGGACATTGACGAGCTGCTGATCTCCCAGCCCGACACTGGCGAGCAGGCCCTCAACATTACGGATACGCTTGTGCGCAGTGGGGCGCTCGATGTGATTGCCATTGATTCCGTGTCGGCGCTCGTGCCGGAAGCAGAGCTCGAAGGCGACATGGGAGATACTCACGTTGGGCTACAGGCGCGGCTCATGAGTCAGGCGTTGCGTAAGCTGGCCGGCACGATCAATCGTACCAAAACGGCGTTGATCTTCATCAATCAGATCCGAATGAAGATCGGGGTCATGTTCGGCAATCCAGAGACGACGTCCGGCGGCCGCGCCCTTAAGTTTTACTCGTCGGTTCGGATGGATATTCGCCGCATTGGGGCGGTGAAGGACGGGAAGGATGTGATTGGGAATCGCACCCGTGTGAAGGTGAAAAAGAACAAGGTGGCGCCTCCGTTTCGGGAGGCCGAGTTCGACATTATTTACGGCGAGGGCATTTCCGGGCTCGGGGAGCTCATTGACCTTGGCACTGAGCACGATATTCTGGAGAAGCGCGGGTCCTGGTACTCCTACGGGGAGGACACGATTGCTCAGGGACGGGAGGCCACGAAGGAGTGGCTGGAAGAACACCCGGAAGAGCGGCAGAAAATCAAGAATGAAATCCGGGAAGCGATCGGTGTTACGCTGGAGGCGGAGGAGGCAGAGGAACGTGAGGACGACGATGCCGAGTCGGAGGATGCTGAAGAGGAGACGGAATCAGCCGACTCCTGAACGCGAATACAGTGACGGCGCGGCGTTTCTCCAGATCGGGGTCGTGTGTTGTGAGATCCGTCCTTTTGCTTGTCGTTGTCGTATGGGCGGGGGGAGTACCAGTCTGGGCACAGTCTGAGGAAGCGTCGTTCTGCCGAGAGCCGTCTCGGCGGACGGCGACGCTCGACACACGGGGACTGAGCGTGTTTTACTGTTCGTCGCATTCGGGCCTCAACCGATCACTTCGGTGGGCGCACGCGTCGGCACGGCCTGTGTTCTACGGGGCTGTGCCGCTCGCATGGGGAACGGCCTGGATACAGGGGGACAACGACTTCGCCGCGGCGTACCGGCTTACGGTGGCCCAGGGGGCGACCTACGGGCTCGTCTTGGGCCTCAAGCGTCTCGTTGGCCGTCCACGACCGTTTGTGCGGCGGGCATTGACCTCGCGGTCTAAGCACTATGGGAGAACCAGCGGGGAGCAGTACCAGTCGTTTCCCTCCGGGCATGCAGCCTTGTCGGCCACCATTGTTACGTCGTGGGGATTGTCGTTTCCGCGGTGGTACGTAGTGGCCCCCGGAGCAATGTGGGCGGTGGGGGTGTCGTTGAGTCGACTTTACCTCGGGGTCCATTATCCGAGCGATGTACTTGCAGGGGCAGCACTCGGCGTCGTGATCGGGGGCGTAGTACACTATGCGCGGCGGTCCATAACGCCGGGCGTGCTTGCAGAAGGCGAGGGGGTGCCCATCGGGGTCCGCATTCGGTTCTGATACCAAATCCGCTCAAGTTCGGGACGGCGGATATACTGGACGCAAGCGTATGGGCCAGACGCACTCGTTCGTTACTAACGGGGCTTGCGGAGTTGGTAGGAGGCGTTCTCAAACACCGGGGGCGGGTGGTCCCCCAGGCGGGCTAGAGCGAGTCGGCGGGGAGGCGCACGAGTGTATATCCGGTGACCTCAATCGTGTCGAATGACGTAATGTTGGCCTGTACGGACATGCCGTTTCCCGTTACAAGCGTGCGGTGGTCCTGATACTCGATGCTGAGGGACTCGATCGGATCGCGGGACAGGTTTTCGAAGGTGAGTTGGTCGGCGTCAAAGCGGTAAAAGACGCTTGCTTGCGCCCGAGAAGTGTCGGCCGACAGGTTGCGCCACCGGCCTTCCAGGTAGTCTTTGAGCACTTCGGACGAGTCGGGGTTGTGGAGGTCGAAGAAGGTTTGTACGGAGTCGCCGGCCATAATCCGTTCCAGGCGGCCGGAGGGGCGGTATGTGCGGCGTTCGAGAACGGAGTCTCCGAGTGTGACGGCTACGGTGCGGGGGGTGCCGTCCTGAAACCGGGCGAGCGTGTCCTGCCGACGTTCCAGCGAGGACGGGGCGTCCGGAGAACCGGTGCATCCCGCAAGAAAGAGGGTGGCAAGAAAGAAGAAGGAGAGGCGCACGGGGTGGGGAAGGCAGTACTCAGACGTAGTGCAAAAGGGGGAGCCCGAACCCGGGTAAAGGGAGCAGTCTGTGGGTGGGAAGATATCTACTGCAGCGTCAACCGTCAATCCATACACGGAACGAGTTGCCAATACCGATCCGTGAACAAGTTTCTAAAGTTCGGTTTCGCTCATAACTGAACACGGTTCACACCAGACCGAAGAAGATCGTTTACGTACTTTCTCACGGATCGGTAGGTACCGACAACGCCCCGTATGATACCAAATCCGTCTGCAAAGTTCAGGGAGGCAGAAAAATCGGTATAGGTGCAAGCGACTGAGGCTCACGTACATACCTTCACACCTACAGAACCTGTTTGGCGAAACGTCTGCGGCCACTCCAAGAGTACTTCTTCCCTCCGGTCAGGGCGCTGCGACTTCGTGGCTCTCGTGCAAAAAGGCTTCTGCA
>CAYOWD010000322.1:0-4466 GCA_964407535.1 uncultured Salinivenus sp.
CCGGCGTGGTGCTCACGCTGACGGGCGTGATCCTCGCCGGCTTCCTCGGAAAGATCCCCCAGCTCGACATCCTGGAGCAGTCGGCGCGCAACCTGTATTTTCACGTGCCGATGTGGTTTACGCTGATGGTGGCGACGATCATCTCGGCGTACCATTCGGTGCGGTATCTGCGATCCGGGAACCGGATGCGCGACATCCGGGCGCGGGAGGCGGCGTGGATGGCCCTTTTGTTCGGCCTGCTCGGCATCGTCACGGGCATGGTCTGGGCCCGATTTACATGGTACGTGGGGTCGGGCAAGTGGTGGAACTTCGATCCCAAACAGTCGATGGCGGCAGTCCTCCTGCTCATCTACGGCGCCTACTTCGTGCTCCGTGACAGCATTGCGGATCCGGACACGCGCGGTCGCATCGCGGCCGTCTACAACCTCTTTGCCGTGGTGACGATGCCGTTCCTGCTGTACATCATCCCGCGGCAGCTGCCGAGCCTGCATCCGGGCGGGGAGGGGAGTCCGGCCTTTAGCCAAACGGACCTTGCCCCCGCCATGCGCTGGGTGTTCTATCCGTCCGTGCTCGGGTTTATCGGTCTCTTTTGGCTGCTGTATACCCAGCGCGTCCGCCTCGCTCGCATCTACGAGCACCTCCGCGACGAACCGGAGCTGTAGTTCTGAATGAGTCTGTCCCCTATGACTGTACATCCACTCCCTGCCGACGACGCATCGACGCTCCGCCCTCACCAGGAGCGCCCGGATTCGGTATCGGCCTACGACAGCACCTGGGCCGAGCACTCCCCGACCCAAAAGCAGGACGGACTCGAACGCGTCATGCTTCCCGGCGGCAAGATTTACGTCGTTCTCGCCGTGGTGCTCATTATCTGGTTCGGGCTCATCGCCATCCTCCTGCGGACGGACCGCAGGATCGACCGCCTGGAACGGCGCCTCGACAACGACCGTTCAAACTCATAGTGCGAAGCGTTCCTCCGCACCGGGTCCTTCCGAACTTCGTTCAGGTGGTCCCGACTGTATGCCTTCATCCGTAGCCCTGTGACACCATGAAGTGGAAATCCATCCTCGGACTGATCGCAATGGCCGGGTTTGCGGGCCTGCTGCTCTTTAATTTTGGGAGCCAGGTCGGCGGCTACATGAACTTTAAGCAGGCCGAGCAGACGGGAAGCAAGGCCCATGTCGTGGGAACGTGGGTCGAAGATCGTCCCACCGAGTACGACCGCGCCCAGAATGTCTTTTCCTTCTACATGCGCGACCAGAGCGGGACCATTCGCAAGGTCCGATACCGCGACCCGAAACCGGCCAATTTTGAGCAGGCGGAGCAGGTGGTCGTGGAAGGCCGCATGGACGGAGAGGCGTTCACGGCGAGCCACATCCTGGTGAAGTGCCCCTCCAAATACAACGACGCGAAGAGACTCGAAAAGCAGGCCACCCAATCGCCCTCCTCTGCGCCCCAGGCCGGCCTCCGCACTGAATAATACCCCGATCTCTGTGGCTTCTTTTTCCCGCTCGCTCTACGCAATTGGCGTCCTTGCGGGAGCCCTCGCAATGGCCGTCCTCCTCGGAGGGGGCTGCTCCTCATCCGATTCACTGCCCTCTGCCCACGCCGACAACCCGCTGCCCGAGTGTCCGGACTCGCCGAACTGCGAGCGGACGTCGACGACCTCCCCAGTGCCGGCCGAGCGGCTCTACGCCGGCGCAAAGACCGCGCTCGACGCCCTCGGCCCCGTCCGACTCCAGGCACAGCCCGACTCCATGCGGGCTTCCGCTGTGTACCGCGTGGCCCTCCTGTTCAAGGACGACGTGGCCATCGCCGTCGATTCGACGTCGGACGGCAGCTTCCTCCACATCCGGAGCGCCAGTCGAACGGGCTACAGCGATCTCGGCGTGAACCGCCGACGGGTGCAGCGCCTGCTGTCCCGCGTGGAGGATGCGCTGGACTCGAAGAGCGACTAATTCTTTGCCTTTCGCAGTCACGCTCCCGATCTCCCTTTGACGACAGCCCTACAGATACAGAGAGGTCGCGATGAAAAAGTAGATGGCGAGGCCGAGGATATCGTTGAGGGTGGTCACGAAGGGCCCCATCGCACTGGCCGGGTCAATGCCCAGCCAGGTGAGCAGAAACGGGATGAGCGCCCCGTTGGTCGTGGCCACCAGAATGACGGCAAGCATCGTCAATCCGAGGGTTAAAACCAGCGTCCCCACATTTCCCATCCCCAGAGCCGCGACGGTGCTGCACAGAAGCGTTGCGATCAGGAGGCCGTTGAGCAGGGCCACCAGGATCTCCTTCCCGATCCGCCGGAATGCGTCCGACAGCCACAGCTCGCCGGATCCCAGTCCCTGAACGGCAATGGCGGCACTCTGCACCGCCGCGTTTCCGCCCATGGCGGTCACGATCGGAATGAATGTGGCCAGCACCACGGCCTGTTCGAGCGTGGCTTCGAACGTGCCGATGACGAATCCGGACATTCCCGACCCCACGAGCCCGACGATGAGCCACGGGAGACGCCCGCGACTCACGTCGAAGACCGTGTCGACGGTTTCCTCTTCCCCCGTCAGCCCGCTCATGAGCTGGATGTCCTCCTCCGCCTCGTCGCGGATTACGTCCACAACATCGTCGATGGTGATGCGGCCCAGCATTCCCCCGTGTTCGTCCACCACCGGTACCGAGAGCAGATCGTAGCGCTGCACGATCTGTCCCACCTCCTCCTGATCCACGTCCACCGAGACGGAAATAAAGTCGGTGTCCATGACGTCTCGCACCTGCATCGACCCCGACGACAGGAATAAGTCCTTCAGGGAGACCACTCCGACGAGGAGGCCGTCGTCGTCGACCGCGTACGCAGTGTAGATTTCCTCGACTTCGTCGGCGTGGTGCCGCACCTCCTCGGTCGCCTCCGCCAGGGTCCAGTCTGCGTTCACCGCCACGTACTCGCGGGCCATAATGCCGCCGGCCGTCTCCTCGCCGTACTCCAGCAACTCGGTCAAGTCCTCCGTGTCTTTGAGGTTCGGCAGCAGGTCGAGGGCCAGGTCGTCCGGCAGGTCGGCCAGGACGTCGACCGTGTCGTCGGTATCAAGGGCGTCGAGGACATCGACGAGCACGGCCTGCCCGAGGCCCTTCATGAGCGACGCCCGGTACGCATCCTCCAGTTCTGGAAGCACATCGGCGGCCAGCTCCGGCGGGAGCCATCGAAAAAGATGCTTTGCCTGCTCGAAGGACAGTCGCCGCAGGAGCAGCGCCACGTCGGCCGGATAGAGGTCGGCAATGAGGTTAAGGACCATCCCACGCCGCCCTTCGTCGAGCAGGGCGCCGATGTCGTCGACGACCGATTCGTCGAGCTCCAGGAGCCCACTTGAACGCGTTGCTTCAGACTCTGCCGACGGGGACGAATCGGAGGGAGCAACCATGCTGATACTGATCAACGAGATGAGATGTGCGTATTCACGTCTTCTGTACCGAGCGGTCCCGGCCTCGGTTCAAACAGCCGTTGCCGTTCCGGGACCGGTTACGCTCCCCGTTGCTCGTTCAGTGCGTGTGCCAGTTCTGCAAACTGATCCGGCGTCAGCGCCTCGGCCCGTTTCCGCTCCCAATCGTGCGGAAGCGACAGGCCCTGGTCCTTCACCCAGTCGCTCAGGCTATTGCGCAGCATCTTGCGGCGCTGATTGAACGCCGCCCGGACGTAGGGCCGCACGTCGTCAAGCGCAAGCCCGTCGGGCCCGTCGTCGGGGCCGAAGGTCAGACGCACCACGGCGCTCGACACGTTCGGCTGCGGCGAAAAGACCTGCGGCGGCACCGTAAAGCACCGCTCGGGCGCCGCAAAAAGCTGAACGAGCACGCTCAGAATGCCGTAGGCTTTGGTGCTGGGATCGGCCACCAGTCGGTCGGCCACCGCGTCCTGCATCGTCAGCACCGCTTCGGCCACATGCGTTCGATTCTCCAGGAGGGCAAACAAGATCTCACTGGTGAGGTAGTACGGCGTGTTGCTGATCACGTGGAGCGGCCCGCCCAGGTCGTCTGCCAGCGCGGCCCAGTCCGTCTCCCGCACGTCCTCGCATCGCACCTCCACCGACGGCAGATTGCGCCGCAGCACCTCGACGGCCCGCTCGTCAATCTCGATGGCCGCAAAGTGATCGTAGCGCTCAGCAAGCCCCTCGGTAAGCTCTCCTGTACCGGCCCCCACCTCGATCACCGACGCATCCGGCGGCGCCTGCAGCGTCCGCACGATCTTGTCGATCATGTTGGGGTCCTGCAAGAAATTCTGCCCAAGGCTCTGCTTGGGCCGAAACGGAACGCGGTTGGACATTGAAGAGCAGGACTGATACGAAAGAAGTTGAACGGACGATTTTCGATGCCCAAAGCGCCCTCCTATTCTCCCAGGTTGTGGGTTATACCAACTCCGCAGCCGAACTAGTTCGAGTCCCACTAATGGGACAGCTCCGTTGGTGGCGAACTAGTTCGCCTGA
>CAYOWD010000323.1:0-4373 GCA_964407535.1 uncultured Salinivenus sp.
CCGAACAGCTGGCCTCTATATAAACTAACGTACTTTTACTGTCCTACTTAGTTCGGCAGCTCCGTTGGTTACACCCTCGGGGGCGGATGAAATGCAGGATCCCGATGACATCCCGACGGCTGTCAGGATTGCCTCTGTCGGGGGTGCGTTTGCAAGTAAGTGCGTGGGACACACGTAGATCCCTTCACCCCGAATCGGAACGAGTTCCGATTCGTCGAGGTGGGCACCTCCATCACCCGGACCCTTGCCTCGGATTCGGGATTACGGGGGGGGTTGAGCCTGGAATGAGGCGGTAGCGAAGGGCATCGGCAGCATCGCTGAACCGGTCACGACCCTGCTCGGGGGCAATGCGGAAGAAGGCCGCTGTCTACGCCGGTGTTGCGGACGGCAGGTCCCGGTCGGCGGTCGATGCGCGTGACGCCTCCGTGACGTTGCGTCTGCCCAGGACCGTCCGGCGCCGTTCCACCACGGCTACCGAGGACGGATTCCACGTCGGCATCGGTTCGACGGACTCGTGCGCGGGGCCCGATCATCCGGCGCTCGGCCCTCTCTCTGTCGACATCTTCCCGGCGCCCGCTGCGTGACAAAACGGGGACGCTCGCCCCTCCGATCGCGTGGGGGCTCGCTGCGGGGGGAGGCAGGAGACGCCGGAACAGAAGCAGACGGTGGTTGCGATTTTTGGAAGGGGGCAGGGATGGGCGGACCCTGAGGGCGATGCCCCGAGTTCTCATCTGCACTTTGCACATGTTGGACGTTGCTGATGGAATCTAGTGATCAGGCTTTGGAGACTCAGACAGATCAGCCGTTCGTCGTCGGAATCGGGGGATCCGCAGGGGCTGTGGAGGCACTCCAGCATTTTTTCGACGCGCTGCCGGCGAAGCCGAACGGGGCGTTCGTGGTGGTCATTCACCTGGCGCCGGATGAGACCAGCCAGCTCACCGAGGTGCTGCAGACGCACACGGCGTTGCCGGTGCAACAGGTGACGGAGCGCACGCAGTTGGAGACCAATCACGTCTATGTGGCGGCGCCGGGGCAGACGGTGCTGGTGGAGGACGATGTGCTTGTGCCGCACGACCTGGAGGAACCGGAGGAGCGACGGTCGCCCATTGACCAGTTTTTCCGGTCGCTGTCGCGGGGGGCGGTACAGCCCGTGGGGGTTGTGCTCTCGGGGGCAGGGACGGACGGAAGCGTGGGGCTGCGAGTCATTACGGAGACGGGCGGGCTCATTGCGGCGCAGGATCCGAACGAGGCCGAGCATGCAAGCATGCCGCGGAGTGCCATTGAGACGAGCCGGGTGGACTTTGTGCTGCCGGTGGGCGAGCTGGCGCGTCGCCTGGGGGAGCAGCAGGAGGTGATCCACGATCTGTACGTCCCGCAGGAGCCGGAGGCGCTGGAGGAAGAGCAGGAAGAGTCGCTGCTCAACATCTTCGAGCAGGTTCGGCTCCATACCGGGCACGACTTTACGGAGTACAAGCGGTCCACGATGCTGCGCCGCATCCACCGGCGGCTCAAGGTGCATCAGATCTCCACGTTGCCGGACTACCTGACGTATTTGAAAGAGCACCCGAGCGAAGCGACGGCCCTCAAGAAGGACTTTCTGATCGGGGTGACGAGTTTCTTTCGGAATCCGGAGGCGTTTGCCGACCTGCGGGACGAGGTGCTGCCGTCGCTGTTTGCGCGGAAAGACGCGGACGATAAGATTCGGATCTGGGCGGTCGGGTGTGCCACCGGCGAGGAAGCGTATTCTTTGGCCTTTCTGTTGCTGGAGCAGGCGGCCGAGCAGGGCCTGCCGTCGGATCAGATTCAGCTCTTTGCGACGGACATCGATGAGGAGGCGCTGGCGACGGCCCGGAAGGGGCGGTATCCCGAACCTGTGGCGGCGGACGTGCCCAAACGGTACCTCGACCGGTTTTTTGAAAAGGAGGGCAGTGAGCTTGTCGTGCGGAAGCTGGTGCGGGATCGGGTGCTGTTTACGCCGCACAGTCTGCTCCGGGATCCGCCGTTTTCGGATCTCGACCTCATCTGCTGCCGCAACCTACTCATCTACCTGCGGCGCGACCTTCAGCAGTCGGTGTTTGACCTGTTCAGCTATGCGCTGAAGGCCCACGGCTATCTGTTTTTGGGCAGTTCGGAGTCGGCCGATTTGAGCACGGACGCTTTCCGCCCGGTGGTCAAGTCCCACCGGTTGTACCAGCGGCGGGAGGGGCCAAGGGCGGTGCCCGAGCTGCCCTCAATGCCGCTGGCGGCGTCGGGGATGGAGCAGCAGATTCCGACCACGGTGGGGGAGGTCGACCGCGAACCGTCGGAGGCCGCTCTGCACCGGCGCCTGCTGGAGGCCTACGCGCCGCCCAGTGTGATCGTGGACGAGGACTATGCGTTCGTGCACCTGTCCCAGACGGCCGGGCGCTACCTTCAGCACCCAGGGGGGCCGCCGAGTGCCAACATCGTGGAGGTCGTGCGGCCGGAGCTGCGAGTCAAGGTCCGATCGGCCCTCCGGGAGGCATTTGGGCGCGATGAGGTGGTGCGCACCCAACCGGTCTCCGTGCAGTTCGATGGGGAGGCGCGGTCGGTGCGCCTCGTGGTACGGCCCGCGCAGGACATTCCGGAGGCGCAGGGATTGGCCCTGGTGGTCTTTCTGGAGGAGGACGAGACCGTGGAGGACGATGAGGGGGACGCGTCCGCGGTGACCGACCGGGATGTGGAGCAGCTGGAGGCGGAGCTGGAGCAGACGAAAAAGGAGCTGCGGGCCACCATCGAGGAGCACGAAACGTCGAAGCAAGAGATGCGGGCGGCCAACGAGGAGCTCCGGTCGATGAACGAGGAGTACAAGTCGATGACCGAGGAGCTGGAAACCAGCAAGGAAGAGCTCCAGTCGGTGAACGAAGAGCTGAAAACCGTGAACCGGGAGCTCGAAGAAAACGTCCAGGAGCTTCGGGCCGCCAACAACGACCTGAAGAACCTGATGGCGTCCACCGACATCGGGACGCTCTTCCTGGACCGTCAGTTGTACATTCAGCGCTATACGCCGCGCATCGAAGACCTCTTCAGCATCCAGTCGTCCGACACCGGACGCCCGATCGGGGATTTTACCCATCAGCTCGAATACGATCAGCTCGAAGCCGACGCCCAGTCCGTTCTCGACGATCTGTCCGTCGTGGAGCGGGAGGTCCGGAGCCAGGACGAGGAGTGGTTTCTGGTCCGTCATCATCCGTACCGGACGGTCGACGAAAAGATCGACGGGGTCGTCATCACATTTGTCGACATTACCCGACGGAAGGAGGCCGAGCAGGAACTGCGCCGGACCAACGAGATGCTTCAGAATCGGACCGAGCAGGTGCGGTCGCTCTCGCAGGCCCTCACCTCGGCGGAGGAAACGGAGCGGGAGCGTATCGGCCAGATCCTGCACGACGATCTGCAGCAAACCATCTTCGCCGCGCGGATGCGGGTGGATCACCTGCGTGAGCTGACGGCCCTCGACGAGCAACAGGCCGATCTCGTGGGACGGGCCGTCGAACTGCTGGACGAAAGCATCGAGGTCACCCGCACGCTGTCTACGGAGCTGAATCCGCCGATGGGGGATCGGTCCCTTCACGACGCGCTGGAGTGGCTTGCCGTGCAAATGGAAGAGTCCTACGACCTGTCGGTGGCGTTCTCGTCGGACACACGGGCCGAGATGGCGGACAAGAACCTGCGGATGCTTCTCTTTCGGTTTGTGCGCGAGTTGCTGTTCAACGTCGTCAAGCACGCTGAGGTGGACGCAGCCACACTTGAGCTCGTCGGGACGGAGCAGGAGTTGCGGGTGACAGTGGCGGATGAGGGACAGGGATTCGATCCGGCAACGCTTGAGGAAAAAAAGAGTGGGTTCGGGTTGGTGAACGTAAAGGAGCGAATGGAGATGATCGGGGGAACGGTTTCAATCGATGCCGCTCCCGGCGAAGGAACGCGGATCACGATTGCCGTGCCCCGAAATCGAGTCCTCCTCGTGGATGAGTAGCCATGCCCGAATCGGAATGAAGGGCGGGGGCGGCAGCATCCGGAGGGCGGATGCGTTGCACCGACAGTGTATTTTTGTACTGATGAGCGATACCGTGTCTGATTCTCGTCGTCGCATTCGACAATACGTGGGGCTCGGCCTCGTCATTTGCATGTACCTGGGCGGCATCGTCGGGTGGAGCTGGGCGGTCTCGACGGTGGAGTCGGAGTCCGCAACGCCGGATACGACCCAGACAATCCCCTCGCCCAACGAACAGAGTGCGCCCTGAGCGAGGAGATCTAAGATCTCCAGCGAGGAAGTGCTTTCAGAGTGCGCCCTGAGCGAGGAGATCTATGTGCCTTTTTGAGATTAATCACTGGACACCAGCTATACGAGAGAT
>CAYOWD010000324.1:0-4338 GCA_964407535.1 uncultured Salinivenus sp.
AGCCGCGCCAGCGGCCCGTCCGCCGCATCAATGAGCACCGCCAGCGTAAGCCACCCAAAGACCCAGCGCGGGTCGAGACCGGACTGAATGACCTCGGCCACAGCCAGGAAGGCAAACGCAACTCCGGAGGCCGTAAGAATGTGCACGAGGTAGGCCCGGACCTTCCGTCCCAACCGTGCCCGCTCGTCCTCATCTTTCAGGTCGGAGGTAAACATGAAATCCTACCAACGCCGGAGGCGTCGTTGGTGTGTGAGTATGCGCGTGTGGATATGTACGGATCGCGCATCGCCCGCGTTCACCACAATCGTATTCGGCCCAGGCGTCTATTGCGCCGTAGATGTCACCTGTGCAGGAGGCCCCGTATTGCATCGGACGTATACGGCGGGCAGGGGGAGTCCCCCTTCAGTCCCCGCCGAGATGCCTCTACTTCTCCTTGAAGACGAGCGTCAACGGCACGCCCCCAAAATCAAACGCCTCCCGAATTTCGCTTTCGAGGTACCGCTTGTAGGAGGTACGGATGCCCTCCGGATGGTTGGCAAAAAAGACGAAGACCGGCGGGGCCTCGCGCACCTGCGTCGCGTAGTTGATGTTGATGAAGGCCCCGCTGCTCTTCGACGGCGGGTGCTTTTTCTGCACCGCGGCCTGCAGCACATCGTTGAGATCACTCGTCTGAATGCGCTGCTTCCGCCGCTCGTCGACCTCCAGGGCCGCATCGAGCAGGTCGTACACCCGCTGCTTCGTCACGGCCGAGACGTACACCTGCGGCACGTGATCGAGCGTGCCGAGATACTGGTTCAGGTACTTTTTATACTGATCCATGGTGCCGTCGTCTTTGGGCACGAGGTCCCACTTGTTGACCGCAATGACCATTCCCTTCTTGTGCTTCTCGGCCTCCCGGAGGACCGACAGGTCCTGCTTGTGCAATTCTTCGGTGGCGTCGAGGACGAGGATACAGACGTCTCCTTCCTCAATGGTTTTCTCGCTTCGCACCGAGGCGTAGTACTCCACATCCTCATCAATCTTGGACTGCTTTCGCATGCCCGCCGTGTCGATGAGCAGCAGCTCGCGCCCCTCGAACCGGACGACCGAGTGAACGGCGTCGCGCGTGGTGCCGGGCGTCTCGGTCACGATGGCGCGGTCGTAGCCGAGGGTGGCGTTGACGAGCGAGGACTTACCGACGTTCGGCTTGCCCACCAGCGAGATGTGCACACGATCGGGCTCGTCCGCCGTCTCCGCCTCCGTGGGCAGCTCGTCGACGAGGGCACTCATCATGTCATCGAACCCGCGTTTTGTGGTGCTACTCACGGGGTACACCTCCCCCAGGCCCAGCTGGTAGAACTCGCTGGCGGCCCACTCGCGCTCCTCGTTGTCGGCCTTGTTGGCCACCACCATGACCGGCGTGTCGGTGGTGCGCAGTACCTGGGCAATCTCCTGGTCCACATCGGCAATGCCGGTGGTCACATCCACCACGAAGAGCACCACGTCGGCGTCGTCGAGGGCCGTTTCGGCCTGGTCGCGGATGGCGCGCTCAAAGGGATCGTCCGACCGCGGCACGTAGCCGCCGGTGTCAACGAGCGGGATGGTGCGCCCCTCCCACTCGGCCTCGCCGTAGACGCGATCCCGCGTGACGCCGGACTCGTCGTCGACAATGGCCCGCCGCGTGCCGGTCAGGCGATTAAACAGGGTGGACTTGCCGACATTCGGCCGGCCGACAATAGCAACAAGCATGGGCAACGGAACTCAACGAAAGAAAAACACCGGAGGAAACGCGGAGACACTGCCGTGAACGCAGGCAGTGCTGCGATCGTGCCGCCAATCTCATACCGAACCCGGTTGAAGGATTCGGGTTTGAAAGTGTGTAGGTATGAAGGTATGTACTTGAAGCCCATTCGTTTGTGCTTGCACTGGCCTTGCTGCAACTCCGAACGTTGTAATCGAAGTTTGTATCAGACGGATTCCGTATCCCCAGTGCAATCGCAGTTGGGGTGTTGATCGGAGGTCAGACGTTCCTTTCGGTTCTCCCGTTCTGTCCGAAACGGAGGCGTGGATGCATGAATCCAAGAACCGCTGTGCTCCAGCGCGCTCCTGTCGGCATAGAGCAAGATGCAATCGCCCTGCCGTATCCTCCTATTCGTTTCGGACGAGCCGACCGTCGTGGTAGACGGCCCAGGGGCGCCCCACGAGTTCGTCGCCGAGGAAGGGGGTATTTTGGCTTTTGGACTGGACATGGTCCTCCGTGAACGTCCAACGGGTATCGGCGTCGAAGATGGTAAGGGACGCGGGCGCACCCTCCGTCAGCGTGGGCGGGTCGAGCCGCAGGATGCGGCGGGGAGCGGTCGTCAGCGCGCGCACGGCCTCTTCGACCGACAAGATGCCGGGCTCGATGAGTTCGCGTCCAATGAGGCCCCAGGCCGTTTCGAGGCCCGTGATGCCGAACGGCGCCGCCGTAAACTCCACGTCCTTCTCGAAGGCCGCGTGGGGGGCATGGTCCGTGCAGAGGGCATCGATGGTGCCGTCGGCCAGGCCCTCCTTCAGCGCGTCCACGTCCTCGGGGGAGCGAAGGGGCGGGTGCATCTTCGTGTGGGTGTCGAAGCCGGAGTCTTCGACCGCCGCGTCGGTCAGGGCAAGATGGTGCGTGCACACCTCGGCGGTCACGGGCAGGTCCCGCGCCTTGGCGCGCCGTACGAGTTCGACGCCGCGGGCCGTGGAGATGTGGGCCACATGGACGTGGCCGCCGGTAAAGGCCGCGAGCTCGATGTCGCGTGCAATCATAACGTCGTCGGCCGCGCCGGGGATGCCGTCGACCCCGATGCGGGCCGACACTTCGCCCTCGTGCATGTGCCCGCCCGGATTGAGGGAGGGCACCTCCATGTGGTTGATGATGGGGCGGTCGAGCATGGTGCTGTACTCCAGCGCCCGCCGCATGAGGCCCGCGTGCTGCACCGGCGCGCCGTCGTCGCTGAAGGCCACCGCGCCCCCGTCTGCCAGGTCGGCCAGCTCGGCCAGTTCCTTCCCGTCTCGCTCCTTCGACACACAGGCAATCGGGTGCACATCGATCGGCGTCTCGGCGGCCCGCTCCTGCACGAACGACACCACGTCGCGGGTGTGGATGGGGGGATCGGTGTTCGGCATGCATGCTACCGCCGTAAAGCCGCCGGCCGCAGCGGCCTCGGCCCCAGTTGCAATCGTTTCCTTGTGCTCGTAGCCCGGCTCGCGGAGGTGGACGTGCATGTCCATCCACCCGGGTGATATGTACTTGTCGGAGGCATCGTACTCGGGCACGTCTGTCTCCGGAGCCATGTCCTCTCCAACGGCTCGGATCGTTCCGTCTTGAATGAGCAGATCGGCGGACTCGGTCGTGCCCGCTTCGGGATGCACCAAGGTGCCGCCGCGGAGCAGCAAATCAGGCGTCATGCGTTGATGAGGGGACAGGTGTGGAAAACGTGTGGACGTGGGTCGCAACTATAAGATAAGAAGGACCGTCGCAGCCATCAACGGGCCCGGCTCGCCCAACAGTGCAGTCGCAGTTGGGGCGTTCAGAGGTCGGAAGTTCTTTTGCCTTCGATGCCCCCGTTCTGCCCGGAATGAACGGAGGCGTGGATGTAGGGAGGCAAGAACCGCTGTGTCCCAACGCACTCCTGTGTACGGCACAGAGCCAGATGCAATCGCCCTGGCCCGCGCAAGCACGTTGGAATGTATCTGGAGCTCCCAGAGGCACTGTTGCCG
Source organism: uncultured Salinivenus sp. (assembly GCA_964407535.1). Lineage (GTDB taxonomy): Bacteria > Bacteroidota > Rhodothermia > Rhodothermales > Salinibacteraceae > Salinibacter. The sequence continues at coordinate 3,727 of CAYOWD010000324.1, forward strand.
CTGATGGATCGGTCTTTTCGAACCGAATGGAAGCGTGGGGGCATGGCGGCCGTGCCGCTTTATTCCGTCCCCCGCCGAGCCACCTGCAGAGCACGATGCGATGGCCGACGGGGCCGCCGGTGCGGGCCCCCGAATCCCCGTCGGCCCGACCGCTCGAACGGCACCCGCGTTTCTACGGCGTCGGCGCGGCCGACGTGTCCGGCGCCGGGGCTGCGGACGTCCCCATCGTGTCGACGGTCGAGGGCATGGGGGCGGGCGCCGCCGTCGTATCCGGCAGGGGCACGTCGCTGAGGGCCTTCTCCAGCTCCTTGAAGCGCTCCCCAAACTGGGCGAAGTCGCCGTTCTGGAGGGCCGTACGGGCCTTCTGGATCAGCTCCTTGGCCCGCTCCAGTCCTTCAATCTGCTCGGGCGCAGCCGCCTGTGCAGCCCCGGCGGCCTGCTCCATCTGGTTTAGGGCCTGCTGTCGCGTCTCGACCACCTGCTCGCCCAGCACGTCATTCAGGGACTGCCGCAGGGTCCGCTTCATCGCCACCTTCTGATCGGTCGCCGCAATCACACGCTGCATCTCCGGAATCTGAATCTCGTCCGCAATCAGGAAGATCGGCTCCACGT
>CAYOWD010000325.1:0-4336 GCA_964407535.1 uncultured Salinivenus sp.
GCGGGCGCGGGGGCGCTGACCCTCCTCGGGGCGGGGCTCGGCTGGAAGGAAACGTGGGACAACGTGGAGGAGCACATCGAGAGCGACCCGCTGGGGCGAAAAGAAAACCCGGGCATCGCTCCGGAAAACTTTGACTCCGAAAAACATTCCAAAACTGATCTCAAGCGCTATTCTGAAGAAGAGTGGGTGGGGTGGCTGCCGGAGCAGAGCCAGTGGGGAAAGAAGTACAGCGGCGAGACCGCGGCGCGGGCGGCCCTCAAGGACCTGGCGACGCCGACGAGTGAGCACAAGGTCGGGGGCTCGGAGGGATCGGGAAAGTCGACGCGGCCGCGGCAGGGAGGGGGGCCGCCGATGAAGCCGATCAAGGAGGAGACCGAGCAGTTCGTCCAGAAGGCGTTTACGTTCCCGACGGCAGTGGGGGTGCCCCCGCGCCCGAGCCTGCCGGCGTCGAACGCGCCCTCCTCGGAAGGCCCGCCGGACCGGCTCTATCTGTCGATCATCCCGAAGTATGTACCGAAGAAGCGAGGGACGTTCATGGTAAACGCTGTGCTTCAAGAGATCGACGGTCGAGGACAGGCGGTGGGGACGGGACAGCCGATACACTGTGCTCTCCACTACGTAAAAACGCCGACGGCACTTCGGTACAAGGTGCATCCGGTAGAAAAGCCGTTGGATCTACCTGCAGACATTTCGCTTTCCGAATGGGCCGACCAGGAGTGTTGGCCGATCGGCTGGAAAGATAAAACTCCCGTCCCGGGCGGAGGCACAGATGAAAAGATTCACTTCCCGATCCACGTCGAGCCGGGGCAGCGGATCACCGAGTGGCCGGTGCAGGAGCTCACGAAGGCCCACGTCGAGACGGTCGATCTGGAACTGGGCCTCTATCGCTCGCAGCAGTCGATGAAGGATCTCTCGGAAGAGGAGCAGTCGAGACTGTCGCAGGCGCGGCAGCTGGAGCGGAAAGTGAATCCGGCCTCGGTGCTGACGGTTGGTGGTATCGACTCGATCTTGCAGAGCGGGCGGTTTCGGGTGGCAGGGAACGTCTACTTTGCGCCGCTTGAGCCTTTTCAACCAGATCCGGACATTCCCGCTTCTCCGGACGAGGCAGAAGAGCGACTTCTTTCCCAGCAGGAAGTTTCCGAATACAGGTACGGATAGCGAGCAACGTCGAGGAGTGTGTCGCGATTTTCTTTTCCGATCCTCGAGAGCCCCGAGATGCCGTACGAGAGCTTCCGGATGGAAATTGCAGTTGCACTTTTGCTATGCAGCTTGGTCTTTACGACGGGTTGTGAGAAGTCTTCCCCGAAACCCGAGAAAGAGCAGGCTACTGAACAGGCCTCTGAACTGAATACGACCCAGACTCTTCCGGCACAGTACCACTTTCAGGCGAAGTACAAAGATGTGGCGGGAATCACAGAAGTGCTCATCAACGGATTCCCGGTCAATAGGGCAGGGGGAAGTATTACGAACAATCCTGTAGTGCCACATGACCTGAACACAGCCCTGATCGGCGAAGGAAATGAGCTTACCATCCGCGTGGAGCCGCGGATGCTGAGAGGAGGAGGCTTGTCGATTTCAACAGTGAAGGTTTACGGGAAGGTCACTCGGGATTATGAAGGCGAGCATCCAGTGCCGGGGGCAAAAATCACAGAGGCGGAGGTTGACAGCGTCTACGCGGCCTGGACCGAGCGGGCGCGGGAGAAGTGGCAGACCTACCGTTCGACCGTCGAGCAAGGTGCGCTGGATTCGATCCGAGCGTGGGCCTCGCGCAATCCGCTCACGGTGACGACGACGTTCGACAACGAGGCGGGGCCGGACTTCTCAAAGATCTTCGAGGAGGCGCCCAAGCTCGAAGATACCCCGGCCACGCGCAAGCGGCTGAAAGACTACGCGATTCGCCTTAGAGACCTTCTTCGCTCTGGAGATGCGGAGGCGATCTATCAGGAGATCCAGCCGAGCGTTTCCGAAGAGACTGGATGGTTCAAAGTCACCCGATCAGGTCGCAGGGACTCGGCTCTGGCTCAAATTCGTCGTGAGTGGACCGAAGACTTCCAGTTGGATTTCTCCCGGTCGGAGATTGGTCTTCGTCAGTGGAGCAGCGGACGGGTATGGGAGCTTTTTGTACGGAGGCCGGAGGGGGAGGAGAGGCCGTTTTTCTGGGAGGGGCCATCTGCTTCATATCTAAAGGTGTATGTTGCAGAGATGGGAGGAACGCTACGGATTGTGCGGTTGGATGTATGAGGAGGAGGTAGGGGAACGAGACCGGTGGCGTGCCGGACCAGCTCTATCTGTCGATTATGCTGGAGTACCTGCCGCGGGATCGGGGGACGCTGATGGTGGATATGGGCGTTCAGGACCTGGATGAACGAGGCCAAGCCGTAGGCGATGAGAAGCCGCTTCAGTTTTGTGTTCACTACGTGAACGTGGGTCCCAGGCTGCGGTACTGCGTGCGGCTGGCAGAGGTGGGCGTGCAGGTTCCCGCCGAAATGAATCTCAAGGAATGGGCCGATCATCAGGACTGGGCGCGGATGGACACGGGCATTCCGGCGAGCGGGCGGTCGTCGGAGAAAGAGTATTTTGCGGTCCATCTCGGGGCGTGGCACCAATCGCTTCGGAGCCGACGGGCAAAGAAGCGCCGGGAGCAGTTCGAGATGGTGAACGCGGCGGCCGAAGCGCTCGGGTTGGCCGACGATGCGTGGGAGGTGCCGCCCCAGACGGTGCTGCCGGCCGGATCGATTATGCCGGTGCTGGAGAGCGGGCGGTTTGAGGTGGACGGTGCGGTGTTTTTCGATCCGCTTTCACCGTTCCAGTCTGATCCTCAGATCCCCAGTGCCGAGACGTCTACGGACGACCAACTCATTGCGCGGGAGCCGATTACGTTCAACTATTCCTAAAAGTGGTCATGTCCTTGACGCCAGTTTCCATGCGTTTTGGAAGGTTTGTCTCAGCAGCTGTTTTTCCGACGGGGGTTTTGCTTTCGGGGCTAGTTGCAATGCTTCTGGTCACTGGGGCCTGTAGTCGTTCCGACTCGAAGGAAAGAAACAAAGAGAAAACCACTGCTGCTGAGGAAGGGGGTGAGAAAGGAAAGTATTACGACCTCTTTTTTCGGATTGAGGACGTAAGCAGTCGACATGTAGTGACGGTAAATGGATTTCCGGTTGAGGAGCAGAACGTAATGTCGCGGGCAAGCGACGATCAGTATGGGATTGATCTGAACACGGCATTGATTGGAGAGGACAATCAAGTAGAGGTGCGCATGATCCCGTATCTGGAATCTTCCGGAGAGAGTCTTACAGTGGGAACGATCAGGTACACGGCTGAGGTACAGAGCAGCAAGAGTTGGGAGACGCAGGGGGGAGTATCGGTAGAAGGAGCAGCGATCACTTCTTCGGAGGTCGACAGTGCTTACAAGGAATGGAAAAAGAAGGCAGGGGAGCGCTGGGCGAAGTATCGGTCGAAAGTAGAGCAGGGAGCCATGGATTCGATGCGGGCGTGGGCGTCACGGAATCCGATGACGGTGACGACGACCTTCGACAACGAGGCGGGGCCGGACTTCTCAAAGATTTTCGAGGAGGCGCCGGTGATCAGTGACACTGCCCGGGTGAAGGATTATGCGGTTCGGTTGCGCGATCTGCTCCGTGCCGGAGACGCCGAAGCCCTCTACCGCCAGATGCGCCCGAGCATTTCGGAGGAGACCGGCTGGTTCAAGGTCACGCGAGAGGGGAGCCGGGAGGCGGCGCTGACTCACATTCGGGAGGAGTGGATGGGGGACTCCGGGGGCTACCGGACCGATTTCCCACGGTCGAAGATTCGGTTGCGGCGCTGGAGCGGGGGGCGGGTGTGGGAACTGTACGTGATTGGGCCGACCGGAGAGCGGCGGGCGTTTTTTTCGGAGGGACCGGGGGCGGCGCATCTAGAGGTGTACGTCGGAGAGATTGATGGACAGCTTCGGATTGTGCGCTTGACGTGAGGAGGCAGAAGATCCGGAGTCAGAGATCGGAGAGGAGTCGCTTCAGTTTTGCGTCCATTACGTAAACGTGGGCCCCAGGCTGCGGTACTGCGTGCGGCTGGCAGAGGTGGGCGTGCAGGTTCCCGCCGAAATGAATCTCAAAGACTGGGCCGAGCATCAGGACTGGGCGCGGATGGACACAGGCGTTCCGGCGAGCGGGCGGTCGTCGGAGAAGGAGTATTTTGCGGTTCATCTTGGGGCGTGGCACCAGTCCTTTCAGAGCGAGCGGGCGAAGAAGCGTCGGGAGCAGTTCGAGACGATGAACGCGGCAGCCGAAGCGCTCGGGTGGGCCGACGATGCGTGGGAGGTGCCGCCCCAGACGGTGCT
>CAYOWD010000326.1:0-4327 GCA_964407535.1 uncultured Salinivenus sp.
GCCGGTCTCCTGCGCCACGTTCTGGGCGAGGAACTCGTCCGGAATGAAGATGACGCGGTCCGAGTCGAGCGATTCGACGACGGCGGCGGCGTTGCTGGACGTGCAGCAGATGTCGCTCTCCGCCTTCACGTCGGCGTAGGTGTTGACGTAGGTCACGATGGGCACGCCGGGGTAGCGCTTGCGCAGCTGCCGCACATCCTCGGCCGTGATGCTTTCGGCGAGCGAACAGCCGGCCTCCTCGGCGGGCAGCAGCACGGTCTTGTCCGGATTCACGATTTTCGCCGTCTCCGCCATGAAGCGGACGCCGCAGAACACGATGGTGTCCGCTTCGGCCTCTGCGGCGAGTCGGCTCAGCTCCAGGGAGGAGCCGGTGTAGTCGGGAATGGTCTGGAAGAGGGCCGGCTCCATGTAGTTGTGCCCAAGGATGACGGCGTTCCGCTCCTTCTTGAGCTGGTTGATCTCGGCGGCAAGCTCGGCCTTCCGACGAAGATCAACCTCGTGCGGGTCGTCGAGCCGGGTTTCCAGAACCTCGTACAGCGCGTCGGGAGAGGTGAGAGTGGCTGCTTCGTTCGTCATGTTTGATAACGCGGTCTGTAAAGGGATGTACGGAATTGCCGCAGGGTCCAGAGGGATTATCCCGTCCGGATACTGAGGTCCAGTGTGGATGCCGAGTGCGTAAGCGCCCCGACGGAAATTCGGTCGACGCCGGTGTCGGCCACCGCGGCGACGGTGTCGAGCGTGACGTTGCCCGACGCCTCCAGGGGCACCCGTCCGTCGGTAAGGGTCACTGCTTGTCGGAGGGTGTCCAGGTCCATGTTGTCCAGGAGAATCACGTCGGGCTCGGCCGCCAGGGCTTCGTCCAATTCCTCAAGGGTTTTGACCTCCACCTCAATGGGATATTGGTCGTGGTACTCTTCACGGACGCGCCGAAGGGCGGCTGTGATCCCGCCCGCTCCGTCGATGTGATTATCTTTCACCAAGACCATGTCAAAAAGGCCGACCCGGTGGTTCCGCCCCCCGCCCTGCCGCACCGCGTACTTGTTGATGCGGCGGCCGCCCGGGAGCGTTTTACGGGTGTCTAAGATGTCGGCGTCGGTGTGAGCCACTGCGTCGACGAACCGGCGGGTCAGGGTGGCGATGCCGGAGAGGCGCCCCGCGAGGTTGAGCGCCGGGCGCTCGGCAGTTAGAAGCGATCGGCCCGGTCCGGACACGGTTGCGACCACCTGTCCGGCCTCGACCGGGTCGCCCTCTTCTACAAGCATTTGCAGCTCCAGGGCCTCATCGACGATCGCGAAAAGGGCCCGCGCAAGGGGCAGTCCGGCCATCACGCCGTCCTCCTTGGCCAGCAGTCGGCCCTCCAAGTTCGTCGAGGCGTCCAGGGTGGCCGTGCTGGTCAGGTCCTTCTGGGCCGGCGGGCCGTCGCCCGGGGTCCAGGTGCCCTCGGCATCGATGTCCTCCGCAATGCTGAGTTGAAGTAGCGACAGTACGGTCGGGTGTCGCAGGGTGTCCGGCAGGACCCGACGGGCACGCTGCACCGGGGGCGAAAGTACGTCGTCGGTCATCACACGAAGATCGAGGTTGTGGAAAAGACGGGCCGTTCGGTCGGGGACGACTAAGTGGGATCAATCTTGGAATTTGGAATGGGGAGTGTGGATTGATCGATCTAACGGGACCGCAGATTCATCCCCGATCGAAAAAACGCAGCGGAGCGGCTCACAATTCATTTGGGCAATCCGGTTCGTTGCCCATTCCAAAATCCGAATTCCCAACTCCGCACTTGAGGTCAGTTAGGGAGTGGGGACACGTGCGTCGATGCGGTAGTGACAGCCCACGGAGGTGTCGTTTGCAAGGGCGGCCTCCGCAATGAGCAGGCCCACCGTGGTGATCGACTGCAGTTCGGCGACGGGGCGGGAGAGGGGCCGCGGTTCGGCCGCCACCTCGTCCTTGAGGTCCGCCAGCACCTCCGTTGCTCGCTGCAGGCCCGGGGCGTCGCGCCGAAGACTCACGTGAGCGTCCATGACCCGGTGGGTGGTCTCGTACACCTCCCCAATCCGATCGACCGACCAGACCGTCTCCACCTCGTCGGCGGCCCGGTCGGTGGCGGGCACGGCCGACCGTCCCGCCGCGTCGGTTCCGGCGCGCAGTCCCCACACGAGGCCCTCCAGCAGCGAGGTCGAGGCCAGCCGATTGGCCCCGTGCACGCCGGTCCGCGCACACTCGCCCACCGCATACAGCCGGTCGAGCGAGGTGCGGCCGTCGGTGTCCACATCGACGCCCCCGCACAGAAAGTGCTCGGCGGGCACCACGGGAATGCCGTCACTCGGATTGACGCCGTTCTCCTCACAGAGGGCGACGAGGTCGGGAAACTCCCCCTCAAAGTCGAGCGGCGATACGTCCAGCACGACCTGGCCGGTGGTCTGGTGCTCCTCCTCCACCGCCCGTGCCACCACGTCGCGGGGCGCCAGCTCGGCGTCGTCGTGGTAGTCGGGCATAAACCGCTCCCCGTCGGCGTTGAGAAGCAACGCGCCCTCGCCGCGCACGGCTTCGCTGACGAGAAAGGGATCGCCGCTCTCCACACAGACCGTCGGGTGAAACTGCACGTACTCCATGTCGTCGGTGTCGGCCCCGGCGCGCACAGCCATCGCGATCCCGTCGCCGGTCGCGCCGCCGGGATTGGTAGATCGGCTATAGAGTGCCCCAATGCCGCCGGTCGCGAGCACCGTCGCATCCGCCGTCCAGGGCACCACCCGGCCCTCGGCTTCGAGCAGGGCACCGGTGACGTGCCCGTCCGCCTGCAGCAGATCGAGCGCGGCGGTGTCGTCCAGAATCTCCACACGGTCGTGGTCGGCCAGGAAATCCAGAAACGGAATGTGAATGTGCCGCCCGGTCGACGCGTCGACATGGAGAATCCGATCCGCCGAGTGGGCCGCCTCCCGCCCGTAATCGAACGAGGCCTCTTCCCCGCTCGTGTCGAAGCCCACCCCGAGCGTGTCGATGAGTACGTCGCGGACCGCGCGGTCGGCTTCCTGAACCAGCACCTCGACGGCTTCGGAGTCGCTGGTGTCGCTGGAGGCAACCTCGATGTCGCGCTGAAACGCGTCGGGCGATTTGCGGGAAACCGCAATGCCGCCCTGGGCCCACCAGGTCGAGGCCCCTTCCGGCCGCGTGGCCTTCGTGGCCAGCGTGACGGAGGCCCCTTCGCGGGCCGCGCCCAGGGCCGCAGAGAGTCCGGCGATGCCGGAGCCGAGAACGAGTACGTCGGTCGCGTGAGTCGCCATAAGTATAGGACTGCTGCGGAAGGCAGGTCGCCGAAGAGAAGACCTTTAATCCCAATCCCGCCCCCATGTTCGGCGGACTGTCGATCCGGGCCAATTCGGTCCCGTCGTATGCCTCTTTATTGGGGCTCTCAAAAAAACCCACCTTCAAATTCCCCAGAAGTTCTCAACGATGGCGTGAGGTCGACGCGCTTCGGGAGGCCGCGTCTTTGCAGGAGGCGGCCTCGTCCACGGGCGGTCCCTTCAATCGCCGGTCTGGCCGGTCTGTGCCCTCAAACAGCGAGCCTCTACATTCAAAGACGAACGCAGCTTTCTTCTGCAGACCCCCGAGCCGGATTGGCCCGAGCAGCCGTGCCGGATTGGCCCGAGCAGCCGTGCCGGACCCTGGAGCGGTTTCAGGGACAGCAGTATAGCACATCGTACACTCTCGGTGGCCTGTATCCGTTGGCGCCTTCGTATCCAGCTCAGCTCCTCGACGCGTTCCCGTCCGGTGAAACGAATTCCGGTGGGTCTCGGCCGGGGCCAACCTTTCGTTCCTGGTGGTGTCGACGTACCCCTGGCTGCGGTGGGGATATCCGGGCACGCCGATCGAACCGCTCGGGATGGTTCCCCTTCTCCCCCTCTTCGTCGAGTGGCTGCCGCTGGACGGAGCGCTCATTTGTCTGTGGCAACTGTTCGCTGCCGCCGTGAGCCTGGTCCTGGCCCGACGGTACGACGCGGCGAACACGGAATGACGACCCGTACGAATCGGGTCGGACGCCCTGGGGAGCACGGCCGCGATACCGGTCCGCGAATCCGTGTCCCCCGACGGGACTGAAGAAGGGCGCGTCCGGACGTTCGCACGGTCCCATACGGGCAGCTCTTCACGTCCAGTTGGACACCGCGACGCATCGATTCGTATTATGGGGACGCACTCCTGTTGCTCTGCATCGACTGTACGACCAATCTCCGACCGATTCGAATGACCGACGAGACGAAGGACTTCTTTTTCGACCTTCTCGACACCCCCAGCCCCACCGGCTTCGAGACGCCGGGCCAGCGCGTCTGGGCCG
>CAYOWD010000327.1:0-4327 GCA_964407535.1 uncultured Salinivenus sp.
CTCTCCGAACAGCTGGCCTCTATATAAACTAACGTACTTTTACTGTCCTACTTAGGCTGAATATATTCAGGGCTTTTTTTTCTGGCCTCCTCCCATTTCTAACGGATGTACATCCAATGAATGTCTTTTCGATCAGCTACCATCGCTGCCTACTTTGCGCTGGGGTCTTGCTCGGTGGATTTATCGTGTTGGGGGGAGCGGGGACGGCTCAGGCCCAGGATTTCGGTGAAGACGAGGAGACTCTCGGAAAGGGGGCACGCGTCTCTCCGGACATGCGGACTGCAGCTCCCTCTGTCAGGCGGGACGTGGAGCGAGCGTTCCACGGACCGGACGGGCGTGGAAAAGATGGGCCGATGGCGGGCGTGGGCCGGGATCTCATCCTGCTCTACCAACAGCATCAGGCCCGCGGGCCGAAGAGTGTCAATCGACTTATGGGCCGGGCGGGAAAGGGCACGAAGGACGATCGTGCATCACGAACGCAGACGCACTCACCGGTGTCGGCAGACGGGCGGTTCGTGACGGTGGATGCTGTCGCGGCAGGCTCCCCGTCGACGCTGCTTGCGGATCTGAATGCACTCGGGCTCAAGGGAGGAGCGACGGCCGGAAACCTGGTGTCGGGACAACTTCCGATTGCTCAAATCGAAGCCGCCTCCCAACTTCCCTCTCTGCGTGGAATGCAGGCCTCCTACGCCCACAGTCGCGGACGGAGAGCGGGAACGGCGGCCGACTCCGTGGTGATTTCGGAGGCCGATACGTCTCATGCGGCCGTCTCGGGACGAAAAGCCCTTGGAGTGGACGGAAGCGGAGAAAAGATCTGCGCTCTGTCCGACAGCTACGATAAAGGGACAAATCCCACCGACGCCGATGGGAAGCCTCAGGACGCCGACGCGGACATTGCCGAGGGGGAACTGCCGGGGACAGGCAATCCAGATGGTAACGTCGATGTGCTTGATGACAGCGAGTCCGGAAGCGACGAGGGACGGGCGATGCTCCAACTCATTCACGACATTGCGCCCGGGGCGAAACTTGGGTTCCACACCGCCTTCGGAGGAGTCGCCGACTTTGCCGAGGGCATCCGGGAGCTTGCCGATGCCGGATGCACGGTCATCGTGGACGACGTCGTGTTTGACATCGAACCATTCTATCAGGATGGACCCGTCTCGAATGCCGTCAACGATGTCGTCAACAACGACGATGTGGCCTACTTTTCTGCGGCCGGCAATGCCGGCGACAACTCCTACGACGCTCCATTTCGGAAATCGGGCGAGAATGGGGTCATCAATAGCGATTCCGAACGGCATGACTTCGATTCGTCCGACGCGACCGACACAGAGCAGCAGATCACAATCGAGGAGGGAGGCTCCTTCAGAATCAAGTTTCAGTGGACGGACCCGTCTGCGGCAGTATCCGGGTCGAAGGGGCCGGACACGGACCTCGACATTGCGCTCGTGGATCAGAGTGGAACCGTCGTTGCGAGTGAGCAGACGGACAACATCAGTTTGGGAATTCCGGCCGGCACGCTTGAGCATACCAATGAAACGGGCAGTCCGGCGACGTATCATCTGATCATCGAGAAGGCCAGCGGACCGGACCCGGATCAGATCAAATACATCCACCTCGGAGAGGAGTATACGATCGAGGAATACGATACGACGGGACCTACGATTTGGGGACATGCGATGGCGGAGGGCGCAGAGGCGGTTGCCGCGGTGCCGTTTGTCTATACTTCGGCCTACGGCAGCAGCACCGACCTTCCGTACCTTCAAAATTTTTCCTCCAGGGGCGGGATCCAAATTCGGTTCGACCAGGACGGCAACAAACTATCTTCCCCCGAGGAGCGTCCCAAGCCGGACCTGACGGGGACGGACGTGAGCGACAATACGTTCTTTGGTCGCGACATTGAATTCCGCGATGCGGACCCCCATCCAAACTTTCCCGGGACCTCCGCCGCGGCGCCGAATGTGGCTGCCGTCGCGGCGCTCGTTCGGGAGGCAAACCCGGGATACACCGCGACGGAGGTGTACGATCATCTTGAGTCGAGCGCGAAAGATGTGACGAGGCGCCTTGATGGAGGCGGTTTAGGATCGACCGAGTCCATCGGGGCGGGGGAGGATCGATGGAGTGGACATGGGTTCGTACAGGCCACCGGGTCCGTTCTCCCGGTCGAACTGGCCGAGTTTGACGCGGCGGTTGAGCAGAACCGCGCCGTGCTCCGGTGGACGACGGGAAGCGAAACCAACAACTCCGGCTTTTCCGTCGAGCACAAGCGTGGGGATGGATCCTTTGAGGAGCTGCAGTTCGTAGAAAGTCAAGCACGTGGAGGCACGACGACAGATGCCCTCTCCTACCGGTACCGCACCTCGGAGCTACAGGTGGGCACTCATACCTTTCGGTTGCGACAGGTAGATCTCGACGGAAGTGAGAGCGTCAGCCGAACCGTGTCGGTCGATCTTTCCCTGTCCGGCTCGCATCGCGTGTCGGCCGTAACGCCAAATCCCGTCCGGCGGCAGGGATCGGTGTCAATCACCGTACGTGAGGCTCAGCACGTGCGCGCTGCTGTCTATAACGTGTTGGGACAACAGGTTGCCGTTTTGTACGACCGCCGTGTGCCTGCCAGTGACCCGGTGACACTGAATCTTGGGAGGAATCTACAGAGTGGGATGTACGTCCTCCGCGTGAAAGGCGAATCTTTCTCCACGATGCGGAAGTTTGTTCGACTCCAATAGCCTCGTCCCCGTTCGCTGAATCGATGATCCGATTGTCTGTCGGCCTTCTTGCCCTGTCCGTCGTTTCTCTGTTGGGACTTGTTGGCTGCGTGGCCTTCCAGCAAGCGGACGAGAGCGCCCGAGCGAAGGCCGAACGGGACTACCACGGGGACGACCGGACGGGCAAAGACGGACCGCTTCGGGCGGCCGACTTGGATCTCTTGCTTCTCTACCATCGCTACCAGGAGGCGAAAGACAAAGACGCGTTCTCCCCTGCACAGCCGCAGATGCGCGTCTCTGAAGGGGATGTGACCGTAGAGGCCGTTGCGGCGGACGAGGTCGAGGCACTTCGTTCAGATTTAGAGCAACTCGGTATGACAAACACCGCAACGGCCGGACAGGTCGTATCGGGCCGATTGCCTATTGAGCAGATTCCCGACGCCGCTCAACTGGAAACGCTCCGGAGCCTCATGCCCTCGCACGCTCGTACACGGAACTCGCAATAGTCTGGGCTTGCGGCGACCGGCTCACCTCCTCTCCCCCACGAGAATGATGCCCTCCTGATCTTCGATGAGGTGCAGAGCGGTGTGGGCATTACGGGGCGGTTTTGGGCGCATCAGGCACTCGGGGTGACACCCGACCTGCTGGCGTTCGGCAAGAAGTCGCAGGTCTGCGGGGTGCTCGCCGGCGAGAAGCTCGACGAGGTCGACGACCACGTCTTTGAGGTGCCCAGCCGGCTCGGGTCCACCTGGGGCGGCAACATTGTGGACATGGTGCGCTTCGATCGCATTCTGGAGATCATGGAGGCGGACGACCTTGTGACGCATGCAGGCGCGGTCGGGAAGCACCTCCAGAACCGGTTGCACGAGCTGGCGGGCGAGTTTGAGGTCGTGACCAATCCGCGCGGAAAAGGCCTCATGTGCGCGTTCGATCTGCCGAGCACGGCGTATCGCAACCGCGTCAAGGAGGCCACCTACGAGGAAGGCGCCATCGTGCTGGGGTGCGGCGACCGGAGCATCCGTTTCCGGACGACGTTGGTCATTACGGAGGCGGAGGTGGACGAGGGCATTGCGTGTCTGCGGCGGGCGATTGACGCCGTCTCGGGCTAGCTCATGGGGGTGGTCTCACTGTGAGGGCGGAGCGAAGCGCGGATGTCAACTGCTCGTTCGACGGCCGATCGTTCTTGGAAACCGATTGTTCACATGCCGTTGTGCGATTTTCGTCGAACACGTGTAGCTAAAAATGAGTAGAAAGCTTCTTGCATTTCAAAATCAGAGTACACGGGTGCCGCGTGAACACCGGGAATAGATCCGTCTCCTTTCTACAGCGTCGGTCAACGCACACATTTCGATATGAGTGTCCTTTCCTGGTTCTCCTCGTCCTCCAGTGTTCGGTTCGTTCTGGGCGGACTTCTCGTCCTCGTGCTCGTGGGCATTGGAGTGTGGGGCGTCTTTCCCGTCGAGGAGGCGTCGCAGCCCCCTACAAACATTGAGGAGTTCAAGGAGCCGGGGGCGCGGGGAACCCCGGAGGACCCCAATGCACGACTGAACTACGAACGGCGACGGCTTAAGAATCCGGAGACCGGGAAAATTCCGGACAATGTTCGGAAAAGGGAGCTCGCT
>CAYOWD010000328.1:0-4325 GCA_964407535.1 uncultured Salinivenus sp.
CGCTCAATCGAGGAGGGAAGCGTAACCTGATGCTTCTGATTCGTCTGCTTCTTGTGCGTGCTCATGCCGGAGTCGTGGACAAAGGAAAAACACTCGGAAGGTAAATGGTCGTGGACGACCAGGCGCTGCAACCGGTTTCAACCCCGCATTTCATGTCCTCGTGTAGTGCCGGTCCGGGCACCCGGACGGAGGTGCGCGCCGCACAAAGCCCCTACTCCCCATGGGTACGGAGCAACCCCCAAACCGGGACATACAGATTAGTCAACCCAACTTCACCAATGGGACGGTCCGTCTTCCCATTCGGGAAAATCGGCGCCGGGAGGGACTCCCGGCACATGCACCGCCCGCGTGAGGCCTCCGTTTGCGTACCGTGTTGTGCATATCTCTTCAACTTGCTTTATAATTATCATTGTGTAACAAAATATCAATTTGGTGTAAGAAGCTGTTTTCCCCCTTCCGGTGCAGGGTCCAGTCGACGGAAGCCCTTCCATCACGCCGTGTACAAATTCCGGAATTCGTTATTGCTCCTCGTCCACCAGGCGTTTCAGGTCAAAACACCGGTCGTGGAGACGCCGGACAATGCGCGCCGTCTCATCGGGGACCAGGGCCAGCACGGTCCGGCCGCTTTCCGCTTCCTCATAAATCAACAACACCGCTTCGTACTGCTTCAGCAGCCACGATGCCACCTCCTCCACCCGCTCCCGCACTGCCCGCGGCGCACTCTCCTGCACGACCTGCAAGAAGGCGGCAAGGTCCAGCTTCGAATGGGCGAGGGCGTCAAAGCGCATGCCGAGGAAGAGGGTCTCGAAGGCCTCCAGGTAGTCGGCGGGTTGGTCGCGAATGCGCTCCAAAATGTCGCGGGGATCCGCTTTCCCGTCCCCCAGCGCAGCATCGTCCTCAATAATCGTTTCGATGTCGCTCTGAATTTGATCGTCAATCGACACCATGAGTTGATAGTACCACTCCAACAACGTGCGAACATGATCGCCGATCAAGACAGCCCGAATTCTTCTGTCCGTTGAGAAGGCCGGCGCATGCGTACGGATCGGCGCACGGTCGATTGTGGATCCGTGCCTTCCTCCTACGTGGCTTCCGTACGTCGACCGTCGTCTAGCCCGTGTCCGCCTCCCCCTTCGCAACTGTCCCCTCCAGTTCCACTGTTGTTATACCAAATCCGCTTATAAAGTTCGGGGTTGCAGATGTGCTGTCATGAACGCAAGCATATGGACCTCACGCACATACCCCAACAAAGGCAATCCCGACAGTGGTCGGACATTGCGCCCACCCCGACGGCAGTCGGGACACTGCACTTCCATCCCCCAACGGAGCTGGTATGATCTTCCCGGCCCCGACTGCTCTTCTGTCCCCATCTTCTTCCATGACGGCCCGGAAGCACGCACCTGTACGCACACGCAAACTGCGTCGCCCAAATCGCCTTCCCCTAGAACCGTACAGCCCCCTCAACCATTTCGAGCATACATCTTTTCTCACTTACAAATTGGTTCAAATTACCACCTCTTTGTCTTTTAAAAATTGCTTTCCTGCAAAGATTCACATGTCATTTGTTTTCGTTTTAAACATCACCAACCTTTTGTTCGGTTTTTGTTTTATTTCTTGTAGACATCCCCAGTATCCGGGAAGCGGAGATCGAAGCGGCCCGGCGGCACACTTTCCTCCTTGGCGTACCCTTGCGCATCAAGTGTCCCCTTCCGGATGTCGCCATTCGGGAGGGTAACAACGTACGGCTCACGGGAAACGGGCTCTCCCTGATAGTCCTTCAGCTTGATTTCGATGTAGTCCTGATACTTCAGCAGCCCCGAGCGAGCCGTGCAGTTTTCCACTCGGATCTCTACGTAGTACTGCGGCGCAGAGTAGCCTTCCTGGGATCTGTCCTCGTCATCGGATCCGGCATCGTCCCCCGAATCGTCCTCCGCCTGATCGGCCTCCTCCCACGGGTAGACGTACGTCCATTCCCCCTCCACCTGACCGCCCTCCACCTGGACCGTCATCTCATCGACGACGGCGTCCGTCCCCTGATGCCCACGTTCGAGCACCTGCACCGTAGCGGGCGTGCCGTCTTCGAAGCCATCCACCTTGGCGGAGAAGGACACCGTTTCGTCCGGTCGTGCCTCCTTCTTGGCCCACGCGGCCTCGTAGACATCTTTGAGGGTCACCGCCGCCTGTCCCTCCTTCAGCTGCTCTCGCCGTACCGTCCCGTCGAGTCGGAGGCGGTCCTCTTCGTCGCTGCCGCCCGGCGTCGTCAGTTCATAGGGAACGCCGCTCACCGGGTATCCCGCCGCGTCCACAAATTCGACCTCGATCCAGTTCTCGCGCAGGTTCGTCGATTCCATCTCGCCTTCCATGGCCATCGCCGCACTGGCTTTGGCCCCCTGCACAGCCGCATCGCCGCCGCTACCGGCCTCGCCCCCGCTGCCGGCGCCACTCCCAATCAGCACCGTTGGCGCCCCTGACGCCACCGTGTCCGGGGGCCCGCTGCAGATACATACGTCGTCCATCCGGGCCGCCGGTTGCCCGCCGATAAGGACCGTCGGCGCCCCCATCGCCGCCGGTCCCCCCTGGTGGGGCGCCGGCCCGGGATTGGTCATCGGACACACGTGAAGGTCTCCCTGCCGAGCGGCAGGCTGACCCGCAATGAGAACAGTGGGTTCGCCACTCGAGATAATTCCGCCGTGTTTTGTCGTGTCGCCTTGTCGAGCTGCTGGTCGACTCATACGTATTCAGTACAATGCGCGTGCGTTACTACGAGGAACGCCGCCGCCGAAGAGGGGCGTGCGGCTCAAAGTGATGAAGCGCCCGCCGAACACGGGGCCGCAGGGTCTTGAAGGTCTTTTTGGTAAAGGAGGCCGAAAGCCGATAGCCTACCCCATCGTGCAGCACAAACAGCTGATCTCTGTACAGCCGACGCTCGTCCGTCGGCGTCCAGATCAGAAGGGCCTGGTAGGCGCGCTGGTCGTTTTCCAGCCGCGTCCACTCCTTCTTGACGAGCCGACCGCCATTTAGGGACTCCTTCTGCTCCTCGATGCGCGTGTTGGCATAGTGGATCACCATGGCATCGCCCACATTCGGGTCGACGTTGATCTGAATCGTGTGCTGCAGTCCATCCGTCTTCGGCCCCTCCAACACGTACACCGTCTCGTTCCTCCACCCCTCCTGGAGGGCAATCGAAAAGTCGTCGGCGTGAAACAGTGCCGATGCGCTGTTGCGACGCGCCCATCTAGCCTCCGGAGCGGCTTGCTTGTAGACAGCTTGTTCGCGTTGCCGGTACGCGAGCGGGAGTAATTCAGTCACAAGCAGTCAAGGACACAATTCGAAGAGGGCAAACGATGCGGTGCGCAGAATACCGGCTCAGAACCTGTTCTGCGAACGGATTGGAGGCCGAAACACAGTCGCGAAGTGCACAAAGGCGCCCGACCGACTCCGGCAAGCGGGCTTGCCTCTGGCGGGGCGACCCGGGGAGTGCAGCGGCCGTTTTGGACGAGCGCCACGAAGTCGCAGCGCTGGGAACGAGGCCATCTAGTAGATTGCCGTGACCGAGCGCGTTTGGAGGGGCTGCAGACGTCTCGCCACACAGGTCCTCAGCCTTGGACGCCTAATTGATCTTGATCGTGGTGCCTTTGATCTCATTCATCCCGTCGGCCTCCACACTCACCATGCCGCCCTTCACGTCGTTCTGCTTCTGGCCCTTCGAGCTCACCTCGCCGCCCTTAATTTCGTGGCTTTCGGCCGCCGTCGACGTGATGTTCGTGCCGGTTTGCTCATAGTCCTGGTTGGCGGCCACCGTCACATTGGTCCCCTCCAGGTCCATATCCGAATCGGACTTCGCCTCAAGATTGGCTGCTTTCATTTTGGTGTCGCCGCTGGTCTCGGTCTTGAGCTCCTTGGCCTGAATGTCAATGACCCCCTCGGGCGCATGCATGTCGATGTCCCCGTTCTCGGTCTTGATCGTCAGCTTCTCGTTGCCGATGTCGATCGAGAACATGTTTGCCTCGCTCTCATCGGCGATCGTGAGCACCTCTTTTTCATCGTCAATCGTGATAAAGTGCCCCTTTTTGCTCTGGACCGTGACCTTCTTGTTTTTGTCGTCCATGCGCACGACGTGTCCACTCTTCGTCTGAAACCGGACGTTCTCGTTTTTGTCGTCGAACGTGGCTTCGTGCTGGCCGGTGGTGCTGAGGCGGACCCGTTCGTTCTTGTCGTCGAGGCGTACCGTGTGCTGGTCCGCCGACTCCAGGGTCACCTTCGCTTCCTGTTTGGTGTCGTCCATCACCAGCTGGTTGCCGGCGTGCGTCCGCAGTACGTTCTCC
>CAYOWD010000329.1:0-4292 GCA_964407535.1 uncultured Salinivenus sp.
CCTTCTTGCGCGGGTCGGTGGCCTGGCGCGCGTCCTTGACCGTCGAGATGATGGGGCTCTGGTAAAACGTCGGGACGTCGAATTCGCGCATGGGCCGGGGCGGTCGGCGATGAAGAGCACGCGTGCGATATGGGGTACGGAAGGGGGGAGCGGAGGTTCGGCGTTGGAAAGCTAGAACGTTAGAAGGTTGGAACGTTGGAAGATGGAAGGTTGGCAAGGTGAGAAGGTGGGAAAGTTGGAAGGTGAGAAAATGTGAAGATTGAAAGTGAGAAAGGGAGAAGGGTGGAACGTAAAAAGTTGGAAAATTGAAGATTGGTGCGGCGTCAACCGTCAATATGCAAGTAACCGAGGGGGAGCGCAGGGCAATCGCATGTTCAAAATGCGAGCGAGCGACGGAGGCTCAGTGCTCGAAAATACCCCGCTGCGCCGGAATCGTATGTGCGTATGGGAGTTTGTGCGAGTGACCGGTCCGCTCTGAAAATCATTCATGCTGCCAATCACAACGAGATGCGATTGCAGTGAGGGGAAGTGAAGATTGCGAGATTGAATGCGATCTCACGTAATACGCGCCCTGATGCCGACAGCCGTCGGCAGAGGATGCGGCAGGGGAGTGTTCACCAGTGGAGGCGGCAGGGCCTGACCAAACGAGGGGCGTTGGATCACGGCGTCGTTCTGACCGTGGGAACGGCTCGATAGGAGGCTTCTGCACTCATTGCACGAATGACGCGAGGATACCATGACCGACGAGACGATAGCGACGCTCGAATCGGCCGCTGAGGACTGTGACGAGGCCCGTGCGTCTCTGGAGGAGGCGCTGGCGGCGGTGGATGACCACGACGGGGCGCCGGACAAGGAGGCGATCCTCCGTCCGGTGGGCCAGGCCCTGTCCGACTGGCGCGATGCGCAGCAGCGCTTTATGGCGGCGGTGGCGTCCTCGGACGCACCGGACGCGGCCACAGCGGCGATGATGTTGAAGATGAATCACGGCGTGGATGCCACCAATGCCCAGCGCGGTCTCCCGGGGGTAGACGTGGAGGGCACCGATAAACCCTTCGACGTCGACATGTCGGGGATGCGGGGCACCGTTCTCACCAATGCCGCCATGGAGTATGTGGAGTAGGTTGGTGACAGGTTGGAAAGTGGAAGGTACAAATTGAAAGCTTGAAAATTGGGACGGTGAAGGGAGAGAAGAGAAGGGTTAAGTAGAGTAGAATAAGGAAGGTAGAATGGGGGCTTGAGGAGAGTGGCGAATAGGACGGATCCAATTCAGACAGGCCCCAATGGGGAACTGAAAAATGCCCAATGCCCCTGAAATCACGTACCAGGGCGGAGATTCCCAGCACTGACAACAAGCAGCCATCTGCATCCCGACGCTATGATTGACGCCATCAAGGACACGGTCGACGACGTTTTTGCGGAGGTGTCTGCGTTTCGCCGCACGATGCACCGGCACCCGGAGCTGTCGGGCGAGGAGCACGAGACGGCCCGTCGGGTGGTGGACGCCCTGGATGGGCATGGGCTCGACGTGCAGACGGGGCTCTACGGCACCGGCGTGCTGGCGACGCTCGACGGCGGAAAGCCGGGACCGACGCTGCTGCTGCGGGGCGACATGGACGCACTGCCGATTCAGGAGGAGACGGGGCTCGACTATGCGTCGGAAAACGAGGGCGTGATGCATGCCTGCGGGCACGACGTACACACGTCGTCGTTGCTGGGCGCGGCGCTCATCCTGGCGCGGCACCGGGAAGACGTGCACGGGCAGGTGCGCTTCTGCTTCCAGCCGCACGAGGAGCGTTTGCCCGGTGGGGCGAAGGGCATGATTGAGGAGGGCGTGCTCGACGATCAGAACGGCGTGCCGGGGCCGGAGGTGGTGTACGGCCAGCACGTGAAGCCGGGATTGCCGGCCGGCACCATCGGCGTGCGCAGCGGGTGGGCCATGGCGTCGGCGGACGAGATCTACGTGACGGTCGAGGGCGAGGGCGGCCATGCGGCGAGCCCGCACGAACTGTCGGCCGACGCCACAGTGGTGGCCAGTGAGATCGTGGGGGCGTTGCAGACCGTCATCAGCCGGCATTGTCCACCGGGCGTGCCGTCGGTTCTGACCATTGGCAAGCTGGTGGCGGACGGTGCGACGAACGTGATCCCGGCCCGGGCGAGGATGGAGGGCACCTTCCGGGCCATGGATGAGGACTGGCGCTTCGAGGCGCACGACCTCATCCGGCGCATCGCCACCCGCACGGCAGAGGCGCACGGCGCGACGGCGGACGTGGAGGTGCGCACCGGCTATCCGGGCCTTTACAACCACGAGACACCCACGTCCATTGTCCGCGACGCGGCGCTTGCGTACGTCGGCCCGGATCGCACGGTCGACGTGGATCGCTGGTTTGCGGGCGAGGACTTTGCCTACTTCCTCCAGGAGCGTCCGGGCACCTTCTATCAGCTAGGGGCGGGCACCGACCACGGGCTGCATACGTCGAAATTTGTGGCCGATGAGGAGGCCCTCCGCACGGGCACCGGCTTCATGGCGTACCTGGCGTGGCGGTATGGGGCGGAATCGTGACTGCTCCGCTCTTCCGACGTGCTGGACCCGTTTGTTTGAGTGCAGCAATGGACCCTGGAGAAGAATAGAGAATAGGGGGGTGAAATGGAAAAATGAGAAATGAGCCAATGGAAGCAGATTAGTATTCGGTTCGATCGTCGTTGTTTTTCCAGGTGGTGAAGGGCCGTTGGGCCCCATCGATTTCGTGCTGTTCCATCGGAAGGTCGCGATCGGCGGGGGCCTTGTGCAGTTCTTCGTAGATGTGGCTGTCGTCGAACCCAACCGTGGCGGCGTCGGCGTGGGAGGCGGCGTAGACGACGCGGTCGAGCCGGGCCCAGTAGATGGCGCCCATGCACATCGGGCAGGGCTCGCAGCTGGAGTAGAGGGTACAACCGTTGAGTCGAAAGTCGCCCCGGGTCTTGCAGGCCGCCCGGATGGCCGTAATCTCGGCGTGGGCCGTGGGGTCCTGGACCGTCGTCACGCGATTGGTGCCACGGGCCAGAACAGTATCGTCCTCGACAATGAGTGCGCCGAAGGGGCCGCCGAGGCCCGACTCAACGTTGTCGACGGCGAGGTCGATGGCTTCGCCCAGATAGGAGGCAGTTTCGTCGTCGGTTGGCATGTCAGAGAGTAGCAATGCGGTGGGTACGGTGGGATGTGCCAAAGTATTGGGGCTGTGGGCGTTCCGGGACGGCTGCAGATTGGCAGGTTGAAGGTTGGAAGGTTAGAAAGGTGGAAGGTTGAAAGTCGGAAGGCTGGAAAAGCACGGAGGTCTGATTCCGGGTTCCGGACATTGCATATCATCCCGACTTGCTGATACGTGGATGGGGGTCCACTGATCTTGTATTGGTACCGATCTCGGATTGGTGAGGACGATTCCTATGATCGCATACCACGCTCGGATCTCCAGAGTCTGAGGCGTTCAGGTCTTGCTGGAGGAGGGACCTTCACTCTCGCACGCCCAGACGCCCATACGCACGCACATTCTGATCGAATCGGAGGAGACGGGCAGGCGAGCTGCCATCGCTCGCTCCGCAATACGCCATCCAATTGCCGGTTGCACCCGATCGAGCGCCGTGTTTTCTTGCTGTTCGCGTACGCCTTTCGGATTGTTCGTATACCTATGGAGACGCCCCCTGCAGAATCCACAATCACGTTCGCCGAGCGCGCCCGTCCGCTGGAGCAAAGCGACATCCGGTCGGTCACCCGTCGGGTGGAGGCGGTGGACGGCATCAACCTGGGACAGGGCATCTGCGACCTCCCCACGCCCCAGCCCATCAAGGCGCGCGCCAAGCAGGCCATTGACGACGACCAGTCCGTCTACTCGCACCACGCGGGCATCGAGCCGCTGCGCCGGGCCATTCTGGAGAAGGTCCAGCGCGAGAACGACCTGCCGGCCACCCATCCGGACGAGGTGATGGTCGGCGTCGGGTCCACCGGCTGCTTCGTCGCCGCGGCGTTTACGCTGCTGGAGGCGGGGGATGAGGTCGTTTTGTTCGAGCCGTTCTACGGCTACCACCGAAATATTCTGGAGCTCACCGGCGCCACGATTCGGTACGTTTCCCTCGGCGGCCCCGACTCCACGTTTGACCGGACGGCGATGGAAGAGGTGATTACGCCCGACACCAAGGCCGTCGTCGTCAACACGCCGGCCAATCCCAGCGGCAAGGTGTGGACCCGCGACGAGCTGACGACGCTCCTCGACGTGATGGAGACGTACGACCTGCTTGCCATCACGGACGAGATCTACGAG
>CAYOWD010000330.1:0-4289 GCA_964407535.1 uncultured Salinivenus sp.
CGCGGAGCAGGCGTAAGACCTCACGGCAGCCTGTGTAGAACGCGAAGAATCTCCCAGCTTTGGAGATCTGAGATCTCCTGTCCGGGGGAGAAGTCAATAGATCGATGGGCAACGGGATACACCGAACAACTTCGTTCTAAGCTGTCGAGAGGACGATTTCAATTTCTCCCAAGTCGAAAAGCAACGGGGTGGCAGCGTCACTTATCGGATCTCGGGGCGACCAAGTGGGGAGGCGAACCGGGTGCTGACCTGCTTACGGGCAACTTCCACCCAGAATTGCTTACCCTCTACACCCGGGAGGATACGTCAACCGTCTGCCGAGAATTGGAGGCGGCTCCAGACCCGGAGGGCTCAATGGAGGTTCTGGATATGTTTTGGGATCCTGCGGAGCTGAACGAACAAGATGACGCCGTCGGAAGCACAAGCGAGCGCGTCCCGCCGCTCCTCATCTACGCGGATCTCATCGTGTCTACCGATTCAAGGGCGCGACGAGCGGCCAAAGAAATTTGGAATCGGTATCTGATGAAAGACGATACATAAGGACCCCTCGCATCTCTCCACATATCCGATTAACTGAGGAGCACAATGTTATGGGGAAACCATGGGGACGACATGTTTGATCTTCTTCCCAAATAGGCGTTTCTGGACGTTGAGCAGCGCTTTGAGATATCCCTACACGTAATTCAGTGAGTCAGGGTCACATGTGCCGACAGCGGTCGGCGCGGGGAGGGTCGAATTCTCCTGCGTACGTTTCCATCTTGACAGCGTCATTCCGCCGCAGTGTACCGGCGCCAGTCGCCCGACGGCACGGGGGACGTCCCCGATAGGTCCCCATTGTACCAGTACACCCACGCCGTACAGTCGGCCGGTTTCTGCAGGGACACCCGCCGCCGGACGTACCACGAGTCGGCTTCCGCCGCCGGGTCGTACCCCTCGTACTCGTCAAGCACCGTCCACACCGACGCCGACGCGAGGCGAAACAGCTCGCCGTGCACCACCTGCTCTCCCGGCACCGCCCCGGGCACAGAGCCGAGATCGTAGAGCCGCCCCGCCCATCGGCACGGGCCCTGAAACGTCAACTGGTCCTGAAGGCCGAGACGCTCCTGCGCACCGAATCCCTGCATGAGCGTACCGTACGTGGCAAGTAACGAGGACGACATAACCAGGCATTACGGGCAAAAGACGACGCAGTACCGCGCACAGCGCGTTCCTGTTCCAACCGACAGGCCGCCGGGCTTCCTTGCAGAAATATTACGTCAGCACTCTTTTTCTCTGCTTTCCCCCGAACAAAGAACCCGGATATTTGTGTATAATTCCCTACGTTCATGATGGCCCTCCCATCGGGAATCATCTGTTGTCCTCCCGTACGAATGTTCCCACCAAGCATATGTACGATACAGAAGGCGTCGACTCCGTTGCGACAATAACGGAACTTCGGTCGGAAACCTCCGATCTCATCGATCAGGTTCGCAAAAAGAACAACGGCATTCTCATCCAGAAGAACAATGAGCCCCACGCGGTGCTCATATCGTGGGACACATATAAAGCCATAAAAGAAAAGGTAAATCTGGACGAGTTGTAATCCGCCCAGCCGGTCCCAGCATGCGCGGGGCGTGGGGGAATCGGCCCGAGTGAACGCCCCGTACGGCCACGCCGTCCTACGCCCGGCCGATGCGCCGATCGCCCCGCGTCCGGACCCGGGGACTCTCGCATTGCAACAACATCGTCTTACCCCCAGAGCGTGGCGGGGCGTTCCGTGGAGGCTTCCGACGGCATCGAGTCTGCATCGTCTTCCTCGTCGTCTTGATCCGTCGGTTCGTCGACACGCCCCTTCAGCGCCCGCGCCTGGAAGAGCGGTGCATCGTAGTAGCGCGGCCCATGCTTCTCGCGGATCTTCTGGAGGTGCTTCCGGAGTGGGTCGTAGAGCTCGTCCGGTAGCTCGACAATTTGCTTGGGCGTGCCCATGGCGTCGCTCACGTAGATGAGCTCCGACTCCAGGTCCACATCGCCGGCACAGAGCTCCATGGCCTCGCTGATCGGGAGGGAGGTGTGAAACAACAAACGGGTGAGCAGATTGCTCTGCTCGCCTTCTTCCGCCTCCAGCGTCTCCTCCTCGTCTTCCTCCGCGGAGGCATCCGCCCCATCCTGACGGTCCGGATGCCAGCTCGCCCCGCTGACATCGGCCTCCAGCAGTTCCTCGAAGAGAAACACCAGGGACTCTGCGACCCGCTCCCGCGACGACTCGCCCACATCTTTCTGCGTGGCGAGGTAGTCGATGAAGACCGGAACGTTGTCGGGGTCGCGCCAGGACCGGTCGTTCACCGTGCAGTACCGCACAAAGCAGGCCGACCAGGCCCCGTAGATGCGCGCCAGCGACTCCGCCACCCCGGCCGTCTTGGCACGCTTCTCAACCGACTTGACGAATTTTTGGAGCTTGGGAGGGAAGGACGAAGGGCGCATGGCACTCACCTCGCAAAAGGCTACAAAAGAATATACGAGACGTCTGAGGCACTCTCTCCCACCGGAGCCCCCCGAACGTGCACGCTCAGAGGACCCCGTACTCCCCGGTTATCGCAGATACGCGTCGAGGGCCCGCGTGCCGGAGTACAGAAGACCCACGCCCAGAATCTTCACGAGATCGATCACGAGGAATCGCAGGAAGCCCTTGTCGATCGATTCCATCCAGGTCCCGTGGCCCGCAGCGTAGTGCAACCACACCACCCCGATCGAAAACACGACGGCCGACCCGATGATCATTGACAGCGTGCTTCCTGAGAGGCTCTTCCAGCGCTGGGACAGCGCCCCGATCACGGCGGCTGCAAGCGGATACGACACCAGGTATCCCGCCGTCACCATGCCCAGGAAGTAGTCCACACCATGCCCGTCGCCGGCAAAGACGGGGAGGAAAAGCCCAATGGCCAGATACAGCAGCTGAGCGAGCATTCCGTTGCGCGCGCCGAGATACAAGCCACTCGCGTATACCGCAACGGTCTGAAACGTGATCGGAACTTCCCAGAGGTAGATCCGGAATTCGAGCTGCGCCCCAAGTACGGTCAGGAGCGCAAAGCTCGCGATGCCTGCCATCTGCAGAAGCGCCGACGCATTCTCCTCCCGCAGACGATCAACGAGAGCAGACTGGGTAGATTGTAAGGAAAGAGCGTTCATCATAGGGGCTGGCTACAAGTTTGGGATCGTGAGGAGGTCGGGATGGGTCCCAACTGCGCCCGAACCGGCGGCTCCTCTCATGCCTTCTCCTGCAAAGAGTGTACCGCATCTTGTTCGGTTGGGTCGCTCAACAGCGGCACGGTGGCGCGCAGTTTCTGTATCTTTTAAGAGAATATGATACGAACCCGATTCGGAAATTTCCAAACCCGAACCGGTCAGAATGATTGATCTATATGCAACGAATTTGATCTCAGCGGCCGTCCTTGTTTTGCACATATGCAGCGTGCAGCGGAACGTTCGTTTCTGCCCGCCTCGTGCCTACCACGGCAGCGGCTCGCCCTCATGCGTGAGAAATGCACCGGCCTCTTCCCGCGTGAGGTCATGCACAACTGCCATCATGCCGGACACCGATTCCGCAGTCGAAAGCCGGGCGTTGCTGCCGCCCATGTCCGTCCGTACCCATCCCGGATGCATGGCCACGACAATCACGCCGTCGTCGACGAGCGCCTCGGCCTGTAGCCGCGTGCACATGTTGAGGGCGGCCTTGCTTGCCCGGTAGCTGTTCCAGCCGCCGCCGGCGGTACGGGCGATGGAGCCGAGCTGAGAGGTCACGTTCACGACCGTTGCCGTCTCCTCCTCGGCGGCCCCCGCTCGCAGCAGGTCGGCAAACGCCTGCGTCATGAGGTGGGGGCCGACGGCATTCACCTGCATCACCTCCGTCATCGTGTCGGCTTCGACCGTGCCGAAGCGATCCGCCGTCCCGCCGCCGCTGATGCCGGCGTTGTTGACGAGCAAATCGACTGCCCCCGTCGCCTCGTGCACGCGTCCGGCCACCACATCGATGGCGTCGGCGTCGGTCACGTCGAGTTGGACGACGGTCACTGTGTCGGGGAAGCGATCGGCAAGCTGGGCGAGCGCGTCGGCGGCGTCGGGCCGACGACAGGTGGCGTAGAGATGATCGACCGGCTCGGCCAGTTGCCGCGCCCATTCGAGGCCGAGTCCCCGATTGGCACCGGTGACGAGGGCAGTAGAAGCAATGGACATGGATCGAATGGCAGTGATACCGAATCTGTATGAAAGAAAAGATCAAGCACACAGATCCCCTGTGCGCCTGAAATCTTGAT
>CAYOWD010000331.1:0-4267 GCA_964407535.1 uncultured Salinivenus sp.
GATTGGGGCTCACGTACATACCTTCACACCTACACACTTTCAAACCCGAATCCCTACTTACCGGACAGTTTGCTTAGGGCACCGAAAAATCCTTTCCAACCGTCACTCCAGACCCCGATCTGGAGTCTATCTGACGCAGGGTAGGATGGGCTCCAAATCAAGTTTGGAGCGACGAATGAAAATCAGGAAATCGTCGGGGCATTTTTCGGCAGTATTGCCTGAAAATATCGACTCCGAAGGCAAGATCAGCGGAATCGACGGAGATTTTTCGGTGCCTCCAGCTGTGAATTTGAAAACTGTCCGGTAGCTAGCCCGAATCCCTCAACCGGATTCGGTATTATGGGGAATGTAATTTTCGGGCGTCCTGCTGATTGCGGGTGGCGATCCCCAGACACCATGATTCGGAAACGGTATCAGGAGCGCAGGTGGGTTTCAATGGTGCCCCACAATCATACTCACAATTCCCGACGGAGCAGCCGAACTAGTTCGGCTGCGGCGTTGGTATAATCCAAAAAAGGCACACACATCCCTGCTGGTGAGGCTGCCTCACTAGTGGGACCGCCGTGCCTGGCACGCGCGCACCGATGGCGGTCCGACCGACCAATCTGCAAGACCGGATCGGTGGAACCAGGAAATGGCCCCGATTCCGTCTCTCGACGCAATATCGTCGCTCAGGTGCCGCCGTCGCCCGTCCCGAGGTTGCACACACGATTTCGCCGCCTGGACCAGTTCGGCGTGACGGAAGCAATGCTCTGTAGCACGTCCATACGGCCAACGGGAATGTGTACTTCCCGCTCTTTACTGATTTCCTTTCTCTTTCTCCGGCATGGAAGCCGCCTCCGCATCCGTGAAGGATTGTTGCTCGGCCGGTTCGTTCTGGGCCGAACTCGACGAAACCAAAGTCTCATCGTAGAGCATCACCAACGCCGGGACAATAAGCAGACTGGCGAGAAACGCCCCCACCAGGCTGGTACTCCAAAGTGCGACCCGCCCCGGATCGAGCACAAGGCCGCCGATGCTCGTTGCAATCCACGCGACAACAAGAATACTTAGCACGGTAAGAATCCGACGAAGCACTATCATGATGGGAACCAAATATCCAATCAAGAAGAACCCGAACAGTCCCTATTGACTCGAAGCAGATCACTTCATAGTAAAGGATAAAGCAAACTAATGTTAATTTTATTTTTAACGGAACGACATCAGAACGTCAAGGGACCCAATTCCCAAACGGAGAAAAAATGTTAACGGGCCGCCGTCAGGGGCGAGACGCCCGGCCTATCCTGACAATCGATATAAAAAACCCCAGCCGGTCCAACCGGACCGACTGGGAGTGTGCTGAGCCGCACCCACTCACAACTTATGCGGAGGGCGCAACGCCGAAATGACCATCGTGGAGTTACTGAATTTCAATCTTGCGGCGTGTGCTCTCTTCGGTCTTCGGAACGTGAATCGTTAGAACGCCGTCCTCGTAGGCTGCCTCAATGTTTTCTGCATCGACGGTATCCGGCAGACGGAAGGTGCGGTGAAAGGTGCCGAACGCTCGCTCCACCCGGACGTAGTCTTCGTCCTCTTCCGTCTGTTCACTGGTGCGCTCCCCACTGACGGTGAGCGCCCCATTCTGGAGATTGATGCTGATGTCGTCTTTGCTCATGCCCGGCACGTCGATGCGAAGATGGAAGGCATCCTCTTTCTCCACGAGGTCCGTCTGCGGCGCCCATACGGCGTCAGCGCTCTGTCCCTCCCCGGACCGGTTAAAGAACCGGTCGAAGAGGCTGTCGACTTCGCGCTGCAGGTTGCGAAGTGTGCGGTTCGGAGCTCGACGGGTCAGGTTGGCCATAACGTATCACCTCCAATTTGTGACGCATTCAAATTCGACGAGCAGTTCAACATCGCTGTCGATCCCAAGTCGTCCGTCCCTCGATGAGGGACCGTCACAACAACCTGTGGGCAACATCATATCCGTTCACCCTTTCTATCAAGTCGCATTCCAGGGCCCCTTGCCTCCGCAAAGCCGACAGATGCCCCTGTCGCCACGACAGAGACCCTGTAGATCTGACAGTCCCCTCGACACAGCCCCTTTCTCTTCCCGCTGGGCGGCGCTCCTCCATGCCCCTCGCATCGCCCGTGTCTGCTTTCACGAATGCCCTTTCATCGGTCGATCCCATGCGCTCGCTGCTCCAACTTCCGTCCGTGCTCCTTCTTGCGATCTGTCTCGGCAGCCTCATTCCGCCCCCGGCGACGGCCCAGTCTCCTCATCATGGATCGGTCTCGAACGTGACCGGACGGATTGTAAGCGTTCGGCTTAGCGATTCGCTCTCCGTAAAAACCGGCACGACGGGCCGGATCCGCGAGAAAGCAACGGCCGGCAGCGACACGACCCAGAACACCTACGCCACCGTGAGGGTGACCCAAGTGCACCGCCCCTTTGATGGCAACTGGACCGTCACCTGCCGAATTACACAACAGAGCAGGGACGTTGTGACCAACGATCCAGTACAGTTTGAGTCGGTGTTTCCGCGACCGCAGGTGTCCATCCGTCCCATTCCCTCAGGCACGATGGTGCATGTAAACGGTCGCGAGGTCGGAACGGCGCCGGTGGACCTTCCCATTGGCGTTGGGCGCCACAAACTCCGCCTGCAACGACAGGGATACTGGCCTCTCACGCGCACCTTCAATATCGCCCCCGGGGACCAACGAACACTCGTTGACACCCTGGAGGCCTCCCAGGGGATGCTCGTCGTGAACTCACGCCCGGAGGGCGCCTCCATTCACGTAAATGACCACTCCGTGGGAACGACCCCAGACTCAACAACCCTCCAGACGGGAACACACAACGTCCGACTCGACCGCGACGGCTTTCAGTCTGCACACCGTACCGTCACGGTCAATGCTGGATCGAAGACCCGCCTCAGCGTTGATCTAAAACGGGCGCTTCGCGTTGCACTTGCGGGCGACCATCCCGATGAGATCGAGAATCCTACATTGACGCGTGACGGCGATCGCCTCGTGGTTACGTACAATCTTGTCGGCGATGCCGACACCTACGAGATCGCCCTGCAACTTGCTCCCAGTGGGGAAAAGACCTTCGCTCCGATCCCAAAAAGCGTATCCGGGGACGTAGGCGAGAAGGTCAGTCCTGGACGCAACAAACAGATCGTGTGGAACGCCCTTGAGGACATGCCGGAGGGACTCGACGGGACCGACAATCGACTTCGCGTGGACGTCGAGTCCGACGACCGGACCCGTCTCTACTGGGTGCTCGGAGGCACCCTCGCGGCCGGCGCGGCCATCCTGCTCGGGCGATAACGAGGGAGATGCCCACGCCCCGGGCCACAATGACGGGCCTCCAAGGGGTCCCGCGCGTCTCTGCCGTTCTCGACATGCCCCCTCCCCGCAATCGAACCCTGAATCGCTGCCTTCCACGAAGGCCCCCTGCAGTTCTCTCCAATCTCGGGCCTTCTGCATCGGGGGAATGGAAATAGTAAAAAATACGTATTGCCTCTCCAGTCGATGGGCGAATCTTATGCTCGCGCCTAAAGATATCAAAAACACGGTTTCCCTTGACCTTCTTTCTGTTTAATGGCCCCTAATCGTCTCCGGATCGTCGCGCTCTCACTCATCTTCCTCTGTGGGGGCTGTGAGTCCCCATCTCCTTCCTCATCGTCTGAGGCAACGGCGACTGCGCCGGCGCCCGCCGATCATACGCCGTATGTCTCCGTTCGGCTCGACGCCGACCTCAGTACCTTTTCCGCCGCTCAGAAGGAAATGGTGCCCCTTCTGATCGAGGCCGCCCAGACCATGGACGTCATCTTTTGGGAGCAGACCTACGGCAATCGGGATTCTCTTCTTCAGTCGCTCTCCGACACCACGAAGCGGCGCTACGTCGTGAACAACTACGGCCCCTGGGACCGGCTGCGGGGCAATCACGCCTTCGTGGAGGGAGAGGCCCCCCGCCCCCCCGGCGCCAACTTCTACCCCACGGACGTGACGCCGGATTCGTTATTCGCCGCCGAGTTGCCCCTCGACACCCTCCAGGCTCCCCACACCATGGTCCGTCGCCTGCCCGACGGAACCCTCACTGCCCTTCCCTATCACCTTTTCTTCGCCGAGTCGATGTCGGCGGCCGCCGCATACCTGACGGACGCAGCGGACCTGACGGAGAACGCCGCTCTGGCCCAGTTCCTCCGGCAGCGGGCAGAAGCACTTACCACCGGACCGCACTATAGGCATAATGTCAAGTCGGATTGAGGTAGAGGACTCCTAC
>CAYOWD010000332.1:0-4231 GCA_964407535.1 uncultured Salinivenus sp.
TCTCAGATTCCCTAGCTCTGCCCTTGAGGCATGCGAATGATCGAAGCTGGAGATCTTAAATCTCCGGGTCCTATGAAACAGAAAGTCTTCCTCGCAAGAGAGAATCCCCCGCGCAGGGAAACTCGTTTCCCATAGCCGGGGGAGAAGTCAAGAGCACGCTGTGTGATTACGGCTGTGGACAGGAAGCGAAGCACAAAATGAGCAACGGGAAACTGTGTTGCTCAGAAAACTATCAGTCCTGCCCCTCTATGCGGTCGAAGAACAGCGAGGGGTTGAAGAAAGCGCACGAAAACGGCAGAAAGGACGTCAAGCACCTGAACGGGCACCGGGGTTGGAGGAAGGGAAAGACGGTCAATATCGGTGAAGGCAGAAAGAAACCGATATCGGAAACGGAGAAGAAAAAGAACATCAAATACAAGTTGGTGGAGAAGCGCGGGCCCCAATGCGAAAGCTGCAACGGTCGGATGCACCAAGGCGAAAAGATTCCCTTGGAGATGCACCGGATTGATGAGAGTAAGGGGTACAAGGAATCGGGTCCAGAGAACTTGAAGTTGCTGTGCCCGAACTGCCACGCACAGACCGAAAATTACGCCGGCAAGAAACGAAGTCCGGTGGGCACGAAAAAAGTAACTGACGGAACGCTTGCAGAAGCGCTTGAATCTGAACCGTGCATCCGTCAGGCTTTGATGAGCGTGGGATTGGTTGGAAACGGGGGCAACTATGAACGAGCCAAACGGGTAGCAGAGGAAAACGGAATTGCTATTTAGAAAACGCCGGAGTGGCGGAATCAGGTAGACGCGCGGGATTCAAAATCCTGTGGGGTTCATAGCCCCGTGTGGGTTCGATTCCCACCTCCGGTACCGCTCTTTTCTCCGAAAATCGCCCCTGAACGGCTATGAACGCCGGTTCAGGGGCGTTTTCTATTTCGGCCGTGTCGATCCCGAATTGCGTGCAGTCGCACCAAAATGAAGCTCTGTGGGCAATATGGGGGAAATTTCTGAGCGGCGTTTTAAATCAGCTGTCGTACGGCTACCCGCCGACGTCTTTTCCATCGCGGTCCAGCGTCTCGGGGACCAGATGGCTGTAGCACTCGGTCACTGTGCTGTCGGAATGGCCGAGGATGATTTGAATTTACTGCATGAGCCCCCGGTCACTCGGCATTCCCCATTTGGAAGCCTCCTGAACCGCTCAACGCGTCGCATCGCAGCAGATCCTTCTTGCAGTGGAGAATGGTATAAGACTTGCGGCTATTTACGCATCAGCGTAGGCCCCGCAATTTCGAAGGCATTCCAAGAACGAGTTCGCGACGTATACGATTTGGGCCGTTCCGCTCTTCTCCCGCAACGTGAACGGAATTGGGAGAGGTGGAAAGAAAAGTGACGCCTTCTCATTAGAGTAGCAATTGCGAAGCCCCTCGCAGTCAAGACGCCGTTTCCGGGTTTACGCCCAACGGACGAATGGCGCCTCCATTCAAAAGTGCCCGATTGATGGCTCCTCTTCGCTCTGGATGTTCCCCTCTCTTCCGCGCACATGAACAAATCCGCCCTCACCGAGCAGGAAACGCGCTCCCGTTACATTACGGATGCAATCAAGGACGCTGGCTGGCCCGTGAATCGAATCCGGGAGGAGTATCCCTTCACGGACGGCCGCATTGTGACACGACGGACCCGCGGGGAGTATCGTCGCAGCGGTCAAAAGAAGGTCGACTACCTGCTCTTCTACAAGCCCAACATTCCCCTTGCCGTCGTCGAGGCGAAGAAGTATTCAAAGCCGCTGGGGAGTGGGATGCAGCAGGGCCTTGATTACGCGGAGGCGCTAGAGCATGCCCGCGACCTCGACGTGCCGTTCGTGTATAGCACCAATGGAAAGGCCTTTCTGGAGCACGACCGGACGAGAACAGGGGGCGACCGGGAGCAGCGGGTCCCGATCGACGAGTTTCCATCTCCGGATGAACTGTGGCGCCGATACCGGCAGTGGAAGGGGCTTGATGAGGAGGACGAAGACCTCGTGCTCCAGGACTACTATAAGGAAGTGGACGGGAAAACGCCGCGCTACTACCAGCGCGTCGCGGTGAATCGGGCCGTCGAGCGCATCGCCAAGGGACAGGACCGGTTGCTCCTCGTGATGGCGACGGGCACGGGCAAGACCTACACCGCCTTCCAAATTATCTGGCGGCTCTGGAAATCGGGGCAGATGAATAGAGTGCTCTTCCTGGCCGACCGCAACATTCTCGTCGACCAGGCCATGACGAATGATTTCCGGCCGTTCGGGGAGCATATGACGAAGATCCGGAATCACGAGCCGGAGAAAGCCTATGAGATTTACATGGCCTTGTACCAGGCCGTGACGGGAGGTGACACCTACGACGACATCTACACCGAGTACTCAAAAGACTTCTTCGACCTCGTAATCGTCGATGAGTGTCACCGCGGCAGCGCGAAGGCCAACTCCGAGTGGCGGGACATTCTGGAATACTTCGAGCCGGCCGTGCAGATCGGCATGACGGCCACGCCGAAGGAGACCGACGATGTGTCGAACCGATACTACTTTGGCGACCCCGTGTACGAGTACACCCTGAAACAGGGCATCAACGACGGCTTTCTGGCGCCGTATCGCGTCGTCCGTGTGGGATTGGACCGTGACCTGGAAGGCTACCGTCCGGAAAAAGGGAAGCGCGATCGACACGGTCGCGAGATCGAGGACCGGGAATACACCCGGACCGACTTCGACCGGGACTTGGTGCTCAGCGAACGCACGCAGCGCGTGGCCGAGACGATCACGGAGTACCTGGAAGAGACCGATCCGTACTCGAAGACGATCGTCTTCTGCGAGGACATCGAGCACGCTGAGCGGATGCGGCAGGCCCTCGTCAACGAAAACCCCCAACGCGTCAATGAGGACTCGCGCTACGTTATGCGCATCACCGGCGACAGCGACGAAGGAAAGCGGGAGCTGGACAACTTCATCGACCCGGAAAGCCGGTATCCCGTGATTGCCACCACATCGCAGATGCTCTCCACAGGGGTCGACGTACAGACGTGCGAGCTCATCGTGCTCGACCGGAATATTCGGTCCACCACCAATTTCAAGCAGATCATCGGGCGCGGCACCCGCATCCGTGAGGAGTTCGACAAGGTGTCGTTCACCATTATGGACTTCCGCGGTGTGACCCGTCACTTTGCCGATCCGGAGTTCGACGGCACGCCGGATCAGGAGTACGATCCGGGGCCGGACGACAGCCCCGTGCCCCCCGACGACGAAGACCTGTCCCCGGACGATGAACCGACGGAGGACGACCTCGACGACATCACCGCTGATGATGACGACGGGGAGACCGGTCGGAAGTACTACGTGGATGACGTACCGGTTGAAGTCGTAAACGAGCGGGTGAAATACTATACCCCCGAGGGGGATCTTGTGACGGAGAGCCTCACGGACTACACTCGCCGAAACGTGCGGGAGCAGTTTGCCTCGCTCGACGACTTCCTCCAGCGCTGGAACCGGGCCGACCGTAAACAGGCGGTGATCGACGAACTGGAGAAGCAGGGCGTTTTCATAGACGAGCTGCGGAAGGAAGTCGACAAGGACCTCGACCCGTTCGACCTCATCTGTCACGTGGCGTTCGACGCGGAGCCGCTCACGCAGTTCGGCCGACCCGTTCAAATTGTCCAGCGATTCGGCGGCAAAAACGAGTTCGACGACGCCGTACAGGAACTGGAGGACCGGTTGTACCAGATGGCGTAGCGCCCCACCCCCTGGTTCCATTTCCACGTGCCATCCACTACCTTTGGGGCCGCCATGCAACAACACCTTTTCGACGACGCTCCCCGCGACGAATCCTCCTCCACACGATCCCCTATGGCCACCGACTCCGTTGTCAAATCCATCCAGGACATCATGCGGCAGGACGTGGGCGTGGACGGCGACGCCCAGCGCATCTCGCAGATGGGCTGGATGATCTTTCTGAAGCTCTTCGATGCCAGCGACCGGGAGCTTGAACTGATCCGCGACAATTACGAATCGCCCATTCCGGAGGACCTGCGCTGGCAGAATTAGGCCGCCGATGAAGAGGGCGTGACGGGCGACGACCTCCTGGAATTGATCGAAGAAGACCTTTTCCCGACGCTCAGTGAACTGGAGGTCGATGAAGAGAACCGGCGCGGCCTCATTGTGCGCAGCGTGTTCGAGGACTCGTACAACTACATGAAGTCCGGCACGCTGCTGCGGAAGG
>CAYOWD010000333.1:0-4206 GCA_964407535.1 uncultured Salinivenus sp.
CTCGCTTCCTACATCGCTGCGACCTCGTAATGTTCTTTCGCTGTCCTACTTAGAATATCAAGACGCTGAAAGTAGGGGGCATACGTATCATCCTCGTTTTTCTGAAACTTTTTCTCCCTCTCCGATGATATAAGAGCAATTATGACCTGAAAATCTTCGTCATACTCAGGGATTATCTCCATCATTCTTTCCATCCACTCTCCTTCAGGTCTCTTTTCACCTCCTGAATCATTTGGTACAGGAATAAAATCCATACCCGAATATTTTTTCCTGCGCCGGTTGTACCAGTCGATAAATCCGGAATAGGTAATGGGCAGAAGAAATCGGTCGGACATAATTCTTACCAACAAGATAGAAAGCCTGAATCGAAAGACTACTTTCTTTGAATCAAATCGTAATGCCTTCGAACGGATCTTCCTCCTCTTCCTCGTCAGTCTCCTGTTCCGGAATCGAGACCCTGTGGATATTCTCTTCGGGGAGATCCTGAATGAATCGGTGCGGACGCCCTGTGTATGTGAGGTACAAATCGCGACGCGAACGGGTGAATGCAACGTAAAAAAGCGTCCGAGCTCGTTCCTCACCACCCCAGATAGACAATCGATCACTCAACCGTGGAATGAACACAGTTTCGAAGTCGAGTCCCTTGACGCTGTGATACGTCATGATAAATACACGTCCTTCGCTGTATCCCTCCCGCAGTCTTCCGTATCGGTTCCCGAGGTAGCGCAACTTCAAACCGGCCTCCTGCAGGTGACGGTTCATGGAACCGTAGTCGTTCTTATCCCACTGGTTTTGTGTCACAGACCACTGAGAAGCTCCTTCATATTCCAGAATGCTATTCGTGAACGAGACAATCTCGCTGTGACTGGGAATGAGAATGACAGGGGGAGACCCTGGCTCCGCCGCAAACTGACGAGCTTTCGTCCACACGTATTCGACTTCGTCTTTGCCTGTCTCCGCTTCCCCGACTCTGGGTTCTACGGTTGTCATTCGACTCACCTTCGCCTCCTCTAAATTTCTCCCCTCAAAAACTTGTCTTGCCATCTCCATGAGGTTCGGAGGCAAGCGGTGAGAAACCGTGAGTGCAAACTGCTCGCCGTCGATGATTGAGGAAATCTGTTTGGGATCCACGCGCTCATCGTAGATGGACTGGTCGTCGTCTCCCGCGACAATCAGCTGTTCGGATCGCGAGTCGACCTCCCGAAGGTCCTTTTCGGGAAGATCTTGCACCTCATCGACCAGAATGAGGTCGTAATGGCGAGATCCTTTCCGGAACTGATGATAGGTCTTGACGGGAATCTGTCCAAGATCGTCTGGAATGCCGGTGCGAACGAGATCGATCAGGCTATGCGTGTACAGCACTACGCAAACGTCCAGGTCCGGGTTGTCTGCCTTCTCCCGCCGCAGCTTTTCGACGAGAAGGACCGTCTTACCGGAGCCGGCGAATCCACTGATCCAGTAGTTTCCGTCTTCTCGCTCAGCTTTGTCGAGAAACTCTCTTTGCTCAGGATCAATTTTCGTGGGGGGAGGCATCCAGGACATAAGCGGCAGGGCGTTGTTTAAACGTGCAATTGAAGTAGGAAGCGCCTCACGGGGTCAGGAATCGTCCTCTTCCGACGGCAAGGCGTCAGGGGAAGTGCGCATGGCAAGACGGTCTTCATCGTACTCCTCGGATGAAGCGGATTCGCGGTCCTGGAGTTTGTTTTTCACCTCCTCCACTACGTCGTCGTGACCGAGAATTTCGGCCGCCTGCTTTAACCGACGCAGTTCGTCGTCGTCGAGCGTGCGAAAGGTGTGCTTGCGCTTCTCTTGCAGAATGTCGAAGGCTCTCTCGATAAGCTCTCGGCTACGCTCCTCCTCCCGCCTACGCAAGTGGGTTCCGAGGGACATGAGGGACGGGACGTGCGATTTGTCCAGGTCGAGTGCCTTTTCCAAGTACTCGACGTACGTTTCGCGATCTCGATCTTGATTCCAGGCCGTCACAGCCACGTTCCGGGCCGTCACAGGACTCTTGTCGCGTTCATATGCCTTCTTGGCCCACTTTAGGGCAAGATCGTCCCGACCGGCCCGCTCGTAGTTGTAGGCGATGCTTGTTTCTCTCTCCAGATCCGCATCCATCATCTGCAACTGCTCCAGGATCTCCGCCGCGCGGCGATGATCACCGGCATCCCGACACGCATCGGCCAGCTCGACGAGCTTCGATACTGGGGTTTTTCCATTGGACCTCGCTACGTGAATTTCCTTCTCAAGGCGACGGACGCGCCGCTCTTCCGCCGTAAGTTCGCGATTGGCAAACGGATGCGAGACGCTAGTCTCAGCCGTTTGGCTTCCCACCTGCGCCCGGGCCTGAAGTAACTTGTCGCGATTCAACTGCAGTTCGATCTGAACTCGAGTGCCGCTTTCAAACCCATCTGGGCTCGGCGCTTTGACCTCCAGCATCGACATCACCTTGTTGCGCGTCCCCACGCAGATCGGAATCTGGACGCTTTTCTGCCCCTCATTCCCAACACGCAAGTCATCGACGACCGTCGGCGGCGACGGAATTTCCGTACTGGCCTCAATGAGCGTGTGCAGGCTTTCGCCCGCTGCGTCTCGTACGATTGCGAAAATCGACTCGCTTGTGATGGGCTTGACGATGGGCGTATTCAGGCCATTCAAAATCAGGGAATTAATGGCCGTACCGGTCGAGACGTGCGCCCGAAGATCCCGCGGCACTTCGACCTCCACAAAATGCTCCTCAAATTGATTGTGAAGGGCGACCTGAACATAGGGATTCTTTGAACTGCCCCCAATAGGCAACACCATGTCCAGCTCCGGCGGATCGAGCCGTGCTTTCCGAATGGCGGACTGAACGGGCTTGAAGATGCTGATCACGTCGTCGGAGTCCGCACTTGCCCCGTCCGGATCCAAGAAGGGAGCCATCAACTCGTGGAAATCCTCAAATGTGAGGGTAAACGAGTCGGCGTGGAGCGTTTTGCGCGGCAGCCGAATGGTCACGTCGGTTTCCCGCGTGACGGACTGATCGGCATCCGTCGCGACGGACGGAAGGCGGGGGCCGTGCTGTTCGCTGCTCACTCGCTTGCAGGATGCAATCTTCAGGCGCTCCGCCGTATTTTTGAGCATGGGGATGACTCGCTGCTCGATATCGGTCTTGCGCAGATCTTTCGGTTCGACGCCGCTCTGTTCACAAAGCTGCTCAATCAGAACGTCGCGCACCAGTTGTCGGTCGATATTATCGCCACCGAGCACCTCGAAGCGAGAAATTGCCAGATTCTGCGAGTAGAACCCGTCCGGACCTTCCCCAATTTCGAGAATGGAGATGTCACACGTACCCGCTCCAAAGTCGAACACCAGCATTCTGAGGGCCGTGGCCGAGGGAATTTGCAGCGGCTTCTCCTCCCCGAACATGTTTGCTTCCGTAAGAACATTCAGGAAAGCCGCATTGGGCTCGTCGATGAAGCCCTGTTCCGGAAGCTGAATGCCGGCCTCGTCCAACGCCCTCATGAGATCTTCCCGCTGGTTCGGTTCGAACGCAGCGGGAATGCTGACGGAGTACTGAATGTCTTGCGGAAGTCCTTCCGCTCGCGCGAAGTCCTCAATGTGCTCTCGCATGTACCGAAGAAACACCGCAGCAGCATGCCAGGGACGCTCGATGGTCGGTCCCGGCTGCCCCCGCTTTAGGTTGGAGTTGTGATATTGCGGACCGAGGTCGACACCAAGCTCCATCTTGAACGACGACCATGCTGAATGCCCCTTACTACACGCTCCTGTTTTTTTCAGCTTACGCGCTCCTGCCCCAACGAACAGTTCCTCGTTGTGCCATGCGATAACCGATGGAACGAGGTGATGTGAGGCAGTTGCCCCATCCGGCATTGTCTGCGGAATCGGAATCGGTTCTGCCCGAATCGGAACGCGTTCGTCACCGGGAACGGCGTAGCTCGCAACCGTGGTAGAGGTGCCGAAGTCAATGCCGACGAAGGTCGTATTTTGAAGACGGTCTCGAACCAATTCCCGGTCCGTGGTCTGCGGAACCAGCGTCTTGATCGTTAAATCTCGCTCACCCATAGAAAGAAGGAGAAATGTAATCCGACAAGATTCTATGACTACGCGTTATTCCTCCTCGTAGTCTTTCTGCCCTTCAAGACGAAGAAACTGCACGGGACTAGCTACCGGACAGTTTTCAGAAGTAGGGTTTAAGGCCGACAT
>CAYOWD010000334.1:0-4193 GCA_964407535.1 uncultured Salinivenus sp.
TCGAATGTGAGCTAATCGAGCGGGACACGTTCGACTCCCGACGTTCGACTCCCGATCGGAGGCCCGCCTCTCGGTCTTTGAGTTCATTGAGGGCTGGTATAATCCTGATCGCCTCCATTCCGGGATCAGTTACCAGTCACCGAACTGCTACGAAGAGGAGTACCATTCACGAGACCATTCTCATTCTGAGGAACCTCATTCACCTGTCGCGGCGTGAAAGCCGTCGACTGTCCACTAAAGCGGGTCAACTCCAGGCTTTCCTCCCCCCCTGCCCGAGAATCGATCTTGGCTAATGGATACCTTACTCAAGGAAAGCCCGCCATTCATCACCTTATGGTATGGCGCAGGAGCCTCGGTACGGGCCCGACAAATGAGAGGGCAATTCTTGCAGTCGTGATACCTGTCACTTTCCGGGTCCCAGACGCATCCGCATGGGGCGGCGGAGGACCCGCCGCAGTCCCCAAACAGGGCGCAACTCTGGCAGGCCGACCCCCGAAAAAGATTCGGGGAACCGCCGTACTCGTTCGGCTCGTATCGATCTGATTCAGAAGACACTTCGGCGTTTTACTATGGAGTCAGAACGATTATGGCCCCCGGCTCGGGGACCTCGGTGATCTCTTCGACGTAGCCGCTTCCAAGCCCACGGCTTTCGGCTTCTTGGGCGTCGGAAGGGCTGAGTTGACCCAGCCGTCCACCGGTCACTCGAACGGCCCGCCCATCTATCGTGACCGGATCTCCGCCACTCGATTTCTCCCACACCGGTGGGTTCACGGACGCAAGGCGAAAGGAAAGAGCTTCTTCCTCGGGGCCACCGCCTTCTCCCTCTTCCGTCTCGGTGAGTTCCAGGCCCTCGGGCGTTCCGTCGGTTTGCGGGTGCTCAGGCTGGTAGTCGTCTTGATAATTGGTGGAGCTTCCCATCGCGGCTGAGTCGTTGGTGAATCCAGTTGGAGATATCCAGTGGGGCAAACCTATCCCTCCCGATGCTCAGGGTCGTTTTCGTACGTGTGCTCCCGCTGGATTTTACCGTCCTGACCGCGGATCACGATCTGGCCTTCGCCACTGCCTTTCGCATGGCCTCGGGCCGAATCAATAGCTTCATCCTTGTTGTCATAATTTCCCGTAGCGCGCTCATTGCCTCGGCGTTTCACATCCCATCCGCCTTCGCCATCGGGGGAAACGTCGTAGACTCGTCGGTCGCTCATGACTCGGGGTATCGGTCTGTTTTGGAGCAAATGATCAGTGAATACTTACTTCGAGGGACCATCTGGTCTCTCGACCGGTTGCAATTCACACAACAATACGTTAATTGGAGCGGTCCTTGAAGTAAGTAGTTAACGTTACGTTACCCCAAATCTTTACGTAATATGCAAACGGTAGACCACGAGGCACTCGGCCAACGTCTCCGACAAGCCCGAAAGCAGGCGCATATGAGTCAGAAGGAAGTTGCGAAGCACTTGGACGTGACTCCCTCTGCTCTTAGCCAGTATGAGTCGGGCAAGCGGAAAATTGGTGCTCTGGCCTTGGAGCGCCTTGCCCGCCTCTATAGCCTGCCCCTTTCTTCACTCTTCTCCGAGGAGAGCAGTGGGGAGCGCCCCGACTGGGAACGAGCCCTGCTTGGGGAGACCGAAAATATGTCTCCCGAAGGCCGAAAGGGCGTTGCGAAGCTCGTGCGGCGCGTGCGCCAATTCCATGAGCTGCACGACTTAGCGGGGGTAGAAACCCCGAAGGAGCCGCACCATCCCTTCGAGCCCCTTCCGGAGCGAAATTTCCCGGGAGAAGAGGTGGAAGTGTACGCGGAAGAAGCCCGGGATCACTTTGATCTCGGATCCGCGCCTCTCTCACACGTAAAGGGCTTTCTGGAGAAGTTTGGGGCCTACGTATTCGGCATCCCACTGGGAGACGCGGACGAGGACATTTCGGGGCTTTTCTTTAGCCATCCGGAGCTTGGGCCGGTTGTCGCGGTCAACTCTGACCAATACTACGGGCGACGCCCGTTCACGCTGGGCCATGAGCTTGCTCACGTACTTTTCCACCACAACCGGCCCGCTATTCTTTGCCGGAGCCAGGACAAGCCCCCGTCTGAGCGGTTTGCCGACAGTTTTTCTGCTCGGTTCCTAGTCCCCCGCAAGGCCCTTCTGGAGCGGCTTCGGACAATGGGGATTGAGGAAGTTGAAAGCCGTGAGGCCATTGTACACCTCTCCCGCCATTTCGGGGTTAGCTACATGGCGATGTACTACCGCTTGGTGACGGAAGAAAAGATCGACACGTCGGCAGACAACTATGAAGAGGCCAGTCCGGTGAATCTGGCACGGCGGCTCGGCTATGCGCCCTCCTCCTACGAGTATGGGAATAAGGAGTGGCCACTCGAAGACCAGCTTCCTCAACGTTACATTGAGCTTGCGCACAAGGCCTGGCAGGATGGAGCAATCTCGAAGCGCCGGACCGCCGAGGTGCTTGGCATAAGCCCCTACCAGCTTGAGGACCGAATGGAGGAGGAAGCCGCGTCTCAGGAAAGCCCCGAAGCGTATCATGGCCTCCAGTAGCTCCGGTAAACCGCGAAGCCCTGGTTCCATAGGCATTCCGGATCCCCCGCTCGATCCTTCGAGAAGGGAAAACGAGCCGGTCTTGGATACGATGGTCCTGCAGGCCTTTGGCTTCGGGCATCCCGAAGGAATCGAAACGCTCCTTCGCATCTTGTTGGTCGAACGAGCATGGTTTCCCACCGAGGTCTACAACGGCGAAACCCTGCCCCTCCCCGAGAACGATGAGGATCTAAGCGAACTTGCCCTCGGTCTCGACTATGCCGAGCGCCAGATCCGAACGCAGCCTGCGACTGAGGCAGAGCGCTTCCAGAAGTGGATCAAGAACGCGTCCCAACTCCAAGCGCACCTTCGGGACGGGACCCTGGAGGTCGACCCGCTTCGTACCGAAGAGCTTCCCGATCGGGAAGACCTAATGGAAACCTATGGAATCGGTCGAGGCGAGGCGGCGTGCCTTGTGCTCGCCCAGCGCCACGGCGCCCCTGCAGTGTTCGTGTCGGCGGACCAGGAGGCCTGCGAGGTTGCCGACGAGATTGGTATCCCCCGTACCACGATTCGTGACCTGTTGGAGAGATGGGTGAACGTTTTCTCGCCTCCAGTGGAAGAGTTCAATGCGATGATTGAAGGGCTCCG
The DNA here is from genome assembly GCA_964407535.1 of uncultured Salinivenus sp. GTDB lineage: Bacteria > Bacteroidota > Rhodothermia > Rhodothermales > Salinibacteraceae > Salinibacter. The sequence continues at coordinate 3,174 of CAYOWD010000334.1, forward strand.
CCAGGCGAGATTTGATCCGGGCGAGGATTTTGCCGAAAGGCTGCGAGAACAGCTGACCTGACCGAGGCCTCTTTCTAAGTGCCTCATTCCTGGCTCTCAGGAGCCATTGGACTTCGGTGGGCTGGGATGTTCAGTCTCAGAAAGGGATGTGGTCCAGCAGGTCGGCACCCCTTCCCCTCCTCTTCCGAATGGAGCCCTAAGTTGCCGTTGCATAACTGGTGTTATCCGATGCCAAAAGAGACTGATGATCCGCACTCGATTTGGCCAAGTCTGCCTTATCAGTTGTTATAATTTGGGGCTGAATCGAGGCGAAATCTCTGCTTCCAGCTTCGCTTCAAGATGAAGCCGAGTGGAGCAGCAGGCGGTGCCTCAATACCCACCTGCGACGGGGCTGGCGTGATAGCGTGTCGGAACGATTGGACTGAAATCTTCAATGGGCCGGACATGTCCGTTATCTCAGGGGCCGCGTCTGGTTTTTCAGGGGGCCGAAATGCCTTCTTCAGCAGCGTGCTGCTATTTGCAACCAATCCGCCCTTGCCAGTGCGCATTCCACTCGCGTCGCTCCTGCTCATCGTTTTTGCCCTTTCGACCGGCGGATGTGTCCAGACCGCCATGCTACCCGCCGACCAATTGGAGGACGGACAAACGATTGTCTCTGCAAGTGCTACCGAACCGGGCGCCGGACTCTTCCCGCAGCTAAGTGCACAGGCAACCTACGGCTTCGGAGAAGGCGACCTCACTGGCACTGTCAGCGGCCTTCCCGCCCTAAATTTTCTCGCCCTCGGCGCAGGTGTTACAGGACGCTACTACGTCAGTACCTACCTCAGCGCTGAGTTGCAGCTACAGGTGAGTTCGTTTCTCAGAGAGGATGAGTCCAGAAGACGGACGGCTGGCCTCGTCCTCTTCGGCCTCCAGACGGTCCCGAGCGACGAGGCATCTTGGTACTACGGCACTCAGGCAGGCATAATTACTGAGCCGTGAGCAGTTTGCTAAACTTTTTCGGGATGGATTCGATAGGTC
>CAYOWD010000335.1:0-4149 GCA_964407535.1 uncultured Salinivenus sp.
GCGGCCCTTCTCATGGGCCCGCCTGGTCGGACGGTCCTCCTCGGCCCCCCCGTGACGCGGAGTTCCCCGATGGCGACTTGTGACAGAGCAGGGCCGTCATACCGGTTCCGTACAACGCGTCCGCTTCTTGGCCGGAAGCCTTCCGGCACCTGGGACTCAGAGTCGCATCAGCGAGCAGGGAGTCGGTATTGTCGTCAACGGTGGAAAGCAGAGACCGTCCTCGGTTCCGGCGTCCTCTCGCCGGATGAGCAAAGGGACTGATGCCAAACCGCAACTCCCCATTGTGGCGTGAAACGCCCGAGGATGTTCGGGCTTCTGACGATGATGTCCATGTTGTAACGTAGACGCTAGGTGATTAGTGAACGGTTACGCCTCATCTGGGAGGAGATGGGGCGTTTCCGACATCCGCCGAGAAGAGCAATGTCGCGATGCGCCCTTATGATCGCTCGATCTCCGGCGGCCGGCTCCGGGTCAGGAGGGGATATCCGGAATCGGAACGTGTCCATCCATTCGTAACAGTCCACTCGCAGTTACACCTCCACTTATTACGGGCGTTAAAATGGCTGGAGAAGATTGTAGCACATACGATCGATGCCGCACGCTACTCAAGTAGCATCCGTGTGGACAAGGAATGTGCGTCGTACGTGGCATATAGAATTTCAGCATGGCATACGACACGTATAGAATTCAAGACGGAGACACACTTGCTTCCATCGCGGACCGGTATGGGATGGACTGGAACGATCTCTACAATTACACCGGAGGGACGGGCACCCGGAACAAGTACCGTTTGATAGGGGGAGGTCCCGAACTCATTGTCCCCGGCGAGGAGATTCTCGTGCCGCGGTACGAGCGGGAGATGGAGGGCAGGTCGGGGACGATCAACGGGTACGTGCAGGCGCGTCCTGTTGGGGAACCCCGGAGTCATGGCCACCTGCTCGTACGAACCATTGCCAGCAAGGATGGAGCGGCCGTTCCAGGGGCAACGGTGCAATTGCAGCAATCGGGACGGGTGATCCGCTCGAATCGCAGTACGGACGACGCGGGCGAGATTATATTTGAGTCCGTTTCCCCTGGCACCTACACGGTGCAGGCCAGTCATGATGGATCCCAGCTCGTCGATCCGCAGTCGGTGACGGGCGACGTGGAGGTCGGCACGGTCAACCAGATCGATGTCAGGGTGCGGTCAACCCCCTCGATGGATATCGTTCGGGCCCCTCGGAACCCAGGCGAAACGGTGACCAACCTCGAACCGGCGGAATTCGTCCGCATTGGGCTCTGGGACCGGGCATATGAGACACGGAAATCCTGGCCCCCAGGAACGCACGAGATGAATGTAAAGAATGAGGACCTGGAAGAGCGGAACTTCATCGACCTGGACACGCGACGGTTTTACTTTCGCGTGTACGATCCGTCGGTGCCCCCCGATAAAAGGTACGTTCACATCAACTGGAAAACCCTCCACAACAACGGGCACGACGACTGCGCCCCGCCGTCTCAGCGCCTGACGCTGAAGCGGACGCGTCGGGAATCGAGCTGGTTCGTGTCCAGGGCCGTTATGCTGACCAGCGATGACACCGATCAGAATTACCCGACGGCGACCGGACATGAAGATTCTGCAGAGGACCCTGGGAGCACGTCGGGCTGGTCACTCAAACATTCTGGAGAAAGTAATCATCGGATGCGAAGAGTGTCGAAGCTGGGGGGATTCGTCCAGGGCGAGTACGTCCCGGCGTCTGGAGGCGAACCGCTTTCGGCCAAGGCAAAAACCTTTCATCCCGAGGAACTGAGACGACTTCCTCTTCACATTGTGAACTACAGGCATCGGGTAGGCCGGAATCGGGGCACTCCGTGTGTAAACAGGGACCACATCAACGAGCAGGTGAACGTTGTAAACACCCGGTGGAAACAAGTGGGATTGGAAGCCTACTGGGAGGAACGAACCTACCAGGAGCGAGACCTTCCTGCGGGGGCTGTGAACGGCAATGGGCGCTTTCCCGTTGCCGATCCGTGGAGTCGTAGATACAAGCATGCGCGGAATGCGCTGTTGGAGGATTTGCTTCCGAACACGCCCGACAACACGGTCACTGCGGTGTTTGCCCCCATCCAAGGGGCACTCGGTATTGCGCTTTCGATAGAAAATAACATCCCCTATAACTTAGAAAATAAGCACTTCGCACTCTTGAACGCACGTCCCGCATTCGACCAAGACGATTACACGCTCGCGCATGAGTTGCATCACCTCTTATTCAACAGAGGAGACACCCCAACAAGGGATCAGTACTTCACGTTCAACACACAGTCGGATAGCGCGCTTCTGTACCACCCTTCTCCCCTATCGCGAGCGTCGTGGCCGGACGTGCGACTTCAACGACGCATTCAAAACGCGGACACTCCCGATCTAACCGTCACCGATACCCATCCTGACAACGATCCGGACTGCAAGAATATCCTCAACTGGATTCGGCGTGAGCGTCCGGGCCCCCGGCATCCGCCTGCCGAAGGCAACGAACCGGCCACCGACACAACGGGAAATCGGGATCTGCTTGAGACGTGGAATCCGTACGAGCGCTACTGATACGTGAATGGGGTTCCACCGATGTTGGAAATCTCTGTGACTTTGCGAGATTAATCGCCGGACATGCGCCCTCCTGTGGATCTGCCTCCGTAAGACGGAAAAAAGACCGATTGGCCTTGAAGAAACGGCCGCCCGGGCGGAGGCAAGAGGAGCGCACACGCTCCAAGATTGCCATCAGAGCGGAGCGACCGAAATTTCTCATGTCCGGCTAGTGAGTTTGAGAAAGGAGATCTCAGATCTCCAGGATCTCCACGAACGGAAGAGAACGTTTACCTACCTGTGCCCGGATCAGTAAGCACCCTGAAGAACGAGCGCTGGAGAGCAACGGGCGGTTCTCTTCCCCCCGTCTGGCTGTGCAGACCCTTCCTCGCTGAGTCCGCTCAAATCCTACACTACCGTTCCCCCCTCCGGTAACCGGTCCGCGTTCGAAGGGGGAGGGGCGAACGTCGTTTTCCCGTCCGGAACCCGTTGGTTTCTTTCCTCTGGAAGCGCTTTCTTACCTGTAAAACCAGCGCACACGCTCCCCCACCGGACTTTCCCCTCCCTGAACTGAGCGTAGCCGAGGTGTAAACACATGGTCCCCAGCAATCCCCCCCGCACGACGGTACGTACTGGACAATGCTACATTCAGCAAACGTCCTCCCCGCCATTCACCCTCAGATTCGTCAAGTTTGAGAGTGCCCATGCGCCCATGTACAAGAGTCATAATCGCCCGGATGAACTCGGGAAAGACTGGAGTTGTCCAGAGGAGGGGCCGTTTACAACAAAGGAGTGGAAGCGGGGAGAGAGAGCCTCCGATCCGGTGAGCCACAGCAGAGGTCGACCGCTCCAACTCAAGGTTTGTTTTACACAAAACGCTGTACGAGAGGAGCCCGTGTACGGCCACCTGGAGGGAACGCCCGAGGGGTGCAATGATCGGGCCTTCTACTTTCCCCCCAGAGCGTGCCGTCTTACACAGGGGATGAATCGGATTTTGATGCGGGGGCAGGAGCCGCTGCGGGATTGGCCCTGCCAGCGGGACGTCCGCATTCGGTGGAGGGTCCAGATCAACGACAGGTCCTTTTCCCTTGGGGTGTCGGGGCCGCACCGGATCTTCGTCACCTTTAATGCGCCCCGGAAGGAGGGGAAACTGGAGGATGGAGCATCGGTCCAGCGCATGACGGAAGCCACGAGGCGGGTGCAGGCGATCGGCCCCTGCAGCGCGCCCGACCTTCTCCGGGAGCTTTTTGAGCCGTTCCGGGGATATGTCCTCAACCGGCAAGGGTTATCCAGGCAGCAACAAGAGTATCTGGATCAGCATCCAGAGGTGCAGGAATACATGACGGAGGTGGATTGGCCGCGCTTTGTACACTCATTAATCAACAGCGCTCTGTCTTCAGAACCGATCCCTCTTCTTTTCAAACTTGTGATTGCTCAGGCCAAAAAACGGTGTCAAGGAGGGGCCTGGCCACTCGCCGAGCTCCAGGAGTACAGGGCGGAATGTCAGGCCATTGTCCGCTTCATTCGCGGCATCGCCATGCAGCTTGGCCTCCCCGGAACGATCGAATTGAAGTACGTCACGGCCGACTTTC
>CAYOWD010000336.1:0-4136 GCA_964407535.1 uncultured Salinivenus sp.
CGTCTCCACTAATGGAAGCAACTTCGGTTCTCTAGGTCTATCCCCGTGTGTACGGGGTCACCCTCGATGACCTCTTCTAGGTCCACCATTAGAGGGGTCTATCCCCGTGTGTACGGGGTCACCCCTGCTACAAAATGTCACCATCCGGGTATGCACGCCGGTGGAATCACCCTCACCGACCTTAATGGTGCCATTCTGTCGCAGGAGACATCAAAGAGCGGTACGTGCTCCCGCTCTGACACCCAGAATACGAATGCACTTTCACAATCCCAAGGGCTCCCCGCAACACACTGTGCTCTGTGAGGAAAACGGGAGGCCGCCTCAGCGTCACGAAAGCGCCCAGCAGACGAACCCAGTTCGAGGGTCCACTTGAAATTTAACCCCAAACCCAGTACATACACCTCTGCGTAGCAGGTCCGCTCTGCTTCCTCGTTTCATTTCTTCCGTGCCCCCTCCTTTTCATAGCCGCTCGGGCACCCCCCTTCTGATGTCCGGCGCATGCCGGGAGGGCCAGCCGGTTTTACGGAAACCAACCGGTACAGCATCCGACGTCCGGCAGGACGCAGGGGCATCCATACCCGCAATGTCCGAGGCTCCCGGCATGCCCCAAGCCGACAGTGCCTCTTCACGTCGACAGACAACATCAGTTGCGCGCCCTCCGCATCCCGAAGCGCAGCACACGTCCACACGGCCCGACGTCCCGAAACCTCGTGCCCGTCTCCAAACGAACCTTCCACCCTCACAACTCTCGACGCCCAACCCAAAACGTCCAACTCGCAACCCATGACGCCCAACCCATAACGCACAACTCTCAACACCCAACACCCAACCCTCAACACCCAACCCTCAACACCCAACGCATTCCCCACCACGTCGAACTGAAGGCAGACGAATCCCGCACCAGATCGGCAGCCCAACCATGTCGCATCGGCTCCTATTTGCCCTCGCCCTCGTTCTCGTCCCCATACATTCCCTCTGCGCCCAACCCGCGCCGGCACCGGACGACATTGTCGTCAACGAAATCATGTACGCCCCGAGTCCGGCGGCCAACGAGTTCATTGAGCTCCTCAACCGATCGGAGAGGCCCGTCAATCTGAGCACCCTGGAGTACGCCGACGAGAATCGGGACTTCGCTCCCATGACGTCCGCCGACACGATGCTCGCCCCCGGCGCCCACATCGTCCTCGCCCGGGACTCTGCGGCCTTTGCCTCCGCGTTTCCCGCCGTCGATCATCTCGCCCCGGCGGGCTGGGACGCGCTCAACAACAGCGGCGACACCGTCCTACTGCGACACGCCCCGTCGGGCACTGTGCTCGACTCGGTGCCGTACACACCCGCCTGGGGCGGCGACGAAGGCCGATCGCTCGAACGCATCGATCCGGCCGGCCCCTCGACGACGCCCTCGAACTTCGCGTCCGCCACCGCCGACGCCGGCGCCACCCCGGGCCGCCGCAACAGCCGGTACAACCCCGACGAGACGCCCCCCATGCCGGTCTTTGCCGAACAGACCGGGACAACCACCGTCGCCGTCACCCTGTCGGAGCCGGTGCGTCCCCGCTCGGTGACCCCGGACGCGTTCCACCTCGAATCGACGACCGTCACGTCCACCGCCCTTGCCCGCGACACCGTGGCCATGCTCTCACTCACCGCTCCTCCACAGGGCACGACGGTGCGCGTCACAAATCTCCAGGACCGCGTGGGCAATGCCCTGAACGCCGCCCCCCTTCCGCTCGCCCACCGGCCCGACACGGGGGACGTCGTCCTCAACGAAATCATGTATGCCCCCCGACGGGACGACTTCGACAACCGTCCGAATCAGGTCGAGTACGTTGAACTCTTGAACCGCACCGACCGCCCGCTCACCCTCAACGGCCTCCACCTTACCGATCGACCCAACGAGCAGGGAATTGCCGACACCCTTCGCGTGGGCCGAAAACGGATGCTTCGACCGCAGGGCTTCGGCGTCGTGGCCGCAGCCCCGAACGGCACCACCGCCCCATCCGCCTCGCCCCTCGCCGCGGCCTTTCCCGACGCCCCGCTCGCCGCCGACTCGGTGGCCTACCTGCCCGTCGACGCCGCCCGCCTCGGCCTCACGAACAGCGGCGAGCGGGTCCGTGTGCACCGAGCCGACGGGACGCCGGTGGCCGGGGTCGTGTACGATCCGGACTGGCACGCGGAGGGACTGGACGAACCAAAAGGGACGGCCCTGGCGCGCATTAGCGCAAGCGGCTCGGCCAACGCCCCCGACAACTGGACCAGTAGCACAGCGCCCGCCGGCGGCACGCCGGGCCAGCCCAACGACGCGTCCCTCTCCGCCCCCGACGACGCATCGTCGCCCACCGTGACCGTGTCTCCGAGTCCATTCTCGATTCAGCGCGACGGCGGCACGCGCATTCGGTACGCGCTCGATGGCACCCCCAACCTCGTCCGGGCCCGCATCTACGACGCCCGCGGCCGAAAGGTGCGCACCCTCGAAAAGGCGCGGCTGACCAACGCCACCGGCGAACTCGTCTGGAACGGCCGCGACGACGCCGGCGACCGCGTGCGGGTCGGCGTGTACGTCGTCCTGTTCGAAGCCGTCCGCCCCGACGACGGCACCGCAATGACCAAAAAAGCACACGTCGTTGTGGCCGAGCCCTTCAAGTAACCGTTCAGTCAAGAAAACAAGGTGGAACAGGCCTCCCGAAGGGAACAGGGATTTTCATCCGGTCGTTAGGTCAACCGTCAGCACCTAATTTCCCTGTTTCTGTCGCACACACTCCTTTGCCCAATGGCTACCGCAACGGAAACGGCTTCGGACACCCCCATCGACATCAGCCCCAACGCCGCGAAGGAGATTCGTAAGATCCTCCGGAAGAAAAATATTCCGGACGGCTACGGGCTCCGCGTCGGCGTGAAGGGCGGAGGCTGTTCGGGCATGAGCTACGTCCTGGGGTTTGATAAGAAGCGTGAGAAGGACAAGGAGTTTGAGATCGACGGCATTACCGTCTACATGGACAAGCGCCACGGGCTGTACCTGATGGGAACGACCATCAACTATCACGACGGCCTGAACGCGCGTGGATTCACGTTCGAAAACCCCAACGCAACGGAGACCTGCGGCTGTGGCGCGAGTTTTGCGGCTTAATGCCGTCCCCGTTCGGACCGAGACTCACTCCACTCCTTGAACGGACGGGCCTCCACCTGTAACGCTTTCGGTTCCTTTTCTTGCCCGTTGAGGGAGAAACGAAAATCAGAGGAACAGAGAACGCGACAGACTGGTTAATCCTTTTGATAATGCTTCACGTCGCGGGGGTGGATGGTAGACGCATCGACCATTCACAGGCGAGCTCCTCTCCCCCGTCGTGCAAGTGCCTTCGCGGCGCTTCTCGTATTTAAAACAGCTTGGTATGGAAGGCAACTTCTCAAATCGTGTCCGGGACGTAATTTCGTACAGCCGTGAGGAGGCCGTTCGCCTCGGTCATGACTACATCGGAACGGAGCACCTCTTGCTCGGCATCATCCGCGAGGGGGAGGGCATTGCGGTCAAGATCCTCCGCAACCTCGACTGCGACCTCCTGGAGCTGAAGGAGTCGGTCGAGGAGACGGTGCGGAGCACGAGCAGCTCGACGTCGGTGGGCAACATCCCGCTCACCAAACAGGCGGAGAAGGTGCTCAAGATCACGTACCTGGAGGCGAAGCTCTACAAGAGCGACGTCATCGGGACGGAGCATCTGTTGCTCAGCCTGCTCCGCGACGATGAAAACATCGCCGCGCAAATTCTACAACAAGGATTTTCCGTAACCTACGACGCCGTGCGAAACGAACTCGACTCCATTATTAGTGGCAAAGCTTCTTCTTCCTCCTCGTCCTCGTCCAGCGGAAGCGGCTCGGGCGGACGTCTGTCCTCTGGATACGGAGGCCAGGAAGGCGGCGGAGGCGGGGGCGGCAGCAGCAGCGGCGAGATGGAGAAAAGCAAGACGCCGGTGCTCGACAACTTCGGCCGCGACCTTACGGAGCTTGCCGAAGAGGATGAGCTCGATCCCATTATCGGCCGGGAGAAGGAAATCGAACGGGTGGCGCAGGTGCTGAGCCGGCGCAAGAAGAACAACCCCGTTCTCATTGGTGAGCCCGGGGTGGGGAAGACGGCCATCGCC
>CAYOWD010000337.1:0-4134 GCA_964407535.1 uncultured Salinivenus sp.
TGCACAACTACATGCGCATGTACTGGGGCAAGAAAATCCTGGAGTGGTCGCCGGATCCGCAGACGGCATTCGACCGGGCGCTCCGGTTCAACAACCGATACTTTCTGGACGGGAGAGATCCCAACTCCTACGCGAATGTCCTGTGGCTCTTCGGGTTGCACGACCGCGGCTGGAAAGAACGGCCCGTGTACGGGAAGGTGCGGTACATGAGCCGGGGGGGACTGGAGCGCAAGGCCGACCCGGACGCCTACGTGGAAAAAGTCGACCGCCTTGCGGACCGGGCAACGCGTACGTCCACCAACCATACAAGCTGAACCATGTTTGGCTTCGACAAAGAGCGGGTCTTTCAGGGGACGTTCTGGGGCGCGGCCCTGCTGTACACTTGGGTGATCGCGGCGCTGTGGATTGGGCCGAGATGGCAGCTTTCCGGCGACGTGTACTTCTTCGTCGGGATTGTCCCGGCCGTGCTCGGGGTCGTGTTGCTGGCGACCTCAATGGGAGTGTACCAGGATCTCCTCAACGAAGACGACCGGTGAGCATACATTCTCCTTTTCCGGATTCGAGGATTGAACAATGACGACCGAGGAAAAACGACGCTGGTTTCAAATTTCGCTGTGGAGTGCGGGCGGTTTGTACGGATGGGGACTCTTCGTGCTCTGGATGGCACATGAATGGGAGCTTTCGCACGACATGTTTTACGTTGTGGGCGTGCTCCCGTCCGTATTTGGGGTCTTTGCGCTCTGCACGGCCATTGGCCTCTACGTCGATTTGCTTGAGGAAGAAGACGATTGATTTCTCCCACTGCGTACGGAAGCAACGGCCGACATTCGTCCAAAAGAGGAGGGGAAGGGGCTTCTCCGGTGGTGTTGAACACCAGCAACATTGATGGGCTGTACGGAGGCCGCCCCGCTCGGGGACCGATCAGCAATGAATCGAGAGACGGGATCGGTTCACGAACGGAGCGGCAGATTCCTGTTTGGGACGGTTCGTCGACAGATTCGAATCGGTCTATAAGTTTCCAGTCAGAAACATGACCAGGAGGGTGACGAGAATGAGGCTAACGAGCCCGCTACCTCCGGCGAGGCCCGTATTGCCGCGTCGATAGCCAATTCCCCCTCCAACGAGGGTGAGAACCAAAATGACGATCAGGAGCATTCCGAGCGGACTCATAACGGAGGGACTGTAAGGGCTGTGTCTACGAAGTCGCGAGCGTGTCCTTATCTGGCCGCATCTTGCCGCCGATCGGGTTGTCACTCATTCGAGACCGATTCGGAGCTGTCTCCCATCTTTTGACAACAAAGCGTCCGGGGTGGGACGCAATACGCCGGTTTTCGGGAGGCGACATGCGCAAGTGGGAGTTCCAGGGCATCTTCGGCACGGACGCTGAATTACAGGAAAGGCCCCCTCCGATCTGTCCATCGGAGGAGGCCGATACGTGAACGTACTCGATATATCCGTCGCTCACGGGGATCGTGGGCGCATCGTCCCAAAGATCCGTTCGTTTTCAGGGATCCGGAGGACCGAAGCCCTTAGAAGGTATAGTCCGCCTTTTCGGCGAGCTCGGTCAGCTTTTTCTTGATCTCCTCTCGCTTCTCTCCGGTTTCCTTCTGGAGGTACCCTTCGAGGCGTTGGCGTTTTCCCTCGAATTTATCCACCTCATCGCCCGTCAGGTCGCCCCACTTTTCCTGAACGTGACCCTTGAACTGTTTCCAATTGCCTTTCGCCTGTTGCATCTGGGGACTGTCCGTCTCTTTGGAGTGACTCATAATACCGTGTGTGGTTGGTGGGATGGAATACGGGACGCGGTCGGAAGGGACCACAGCTGTGGTCTTGGCCTTCCGATCACGAGGGACCCGGCAGGGCGCACCGGTCGATTGGAATGAGTCTCATTCGAAAACCAGCCTTGCCGGGTCTGATCGTGCAAGATGCCAACCACAGCAGGCAGACGCCCCGTACGTTTGGTGCGACTTCTCGTAGGAAATCGGAGCGGCCCGGAACAAAGATGCGGCCCGTTTCCCCGAGGGGATCAAGAGCGGTCGCGTGCATGATACCGAATCCGGTTGAAGGATTCGGGTTTGTAGGTATGTAAGTAGCCTGTACCGACAGTGGTCGAGTACATCGTCCCGAGCACTGTCGGGATGAAGGTATGTACTTGAGGCCCATTCGTTTGTGCTTGTGACTTCATTTCTGCAAACCCGAACTGTGTATGCGGATTTGGTATGAGGTGGATGATAGAAACGGCCTGGGAGGGGCGGGACGTGTCATCCAAGAGCGTGGGGGGGCAACGATTTGGCCAACCGCGCGCATCCTCCGAGAAATGATGGGAACGGACGGACAGGTCCCGGGCACGGGGGCAACGCTCACTCAGGCGGAAGCACGTTCCGGGGCACCAAAGTCAATCCAGGCTGGATTGAGGCTGCCGATGATGCCGCCGTAGATGAGGTGCAGCACGAGGGTGGCCACGAGGTACTTCACCGGCGAGCCCAGGTACAGGGGATCGGTCGACGACAGCGTGTGCCCGGTGCCCCCGAAGCCGAAGACGCCCCATCCGATGACCGGAGAGTAGACCAGCATCATAAACAGCCAGAGGGCGCCGGCGACCGTCAGGCCTGCTTTTAGGTCCGTATCGGCTCCGTAGAGGGCCACCAGCACAAGTGACCAGGTGGCGCCGTAGCCGAAGTGCGCGAGAAGGGGAAGAGGACCGACGTTCAGGCCCAGCGTTTCGAGGAAGGCGGCGGAAGGAGGGATATTGAACGGCGCAATCCCGGTCACGTGGATGCCCATCATCATAATGAGAAACATGACGAGACTGCCGAGAGCGCCGATGACTGCTGCTTTAAGCCACTTCATGGAGACAAGTCGATTCGTTCGAAAGGAATGAAGGGTGAACGGAATTTCTGTCAGCGTGCATGAGTTTGTCCATCGCGGTGTGAAACGTTACACCAACTCACAACCTGTGCAGCGGGAGAGTGAAACATCGGTGATCGGACGGGGGACATCGGGGGCGTCCGTGCACTATGCGGCGGCGCGTTCCGGGGTCTCAAAGTCAATCCAGGCCGGATTGAGGGTGCCGATGATGGTGCCGTAGATGAGGTGCAGCCCGAGGGTGATCCCGAGATAGTTGACGCTCGATCCCAGGTACAGTGGATCATCGGCGGGCAGTCGGAGTCCGACTCCGCCAAAGCCGAAAACGCCCCATCCAATGATTGGAGAGTAGACCAGCATCATGAAGGACCAGAGTCCCACGGCGAGTGTGAGTCCGGCCTTACTGATACGTGAATGGGTTTCTAAAGACGATTCCGCCTATTCGCCTACCACGGTCTCCACCGAACGAAAGTGAGAGTTTACCTACCTGTGCACGGATCAGTAAGGTCGACGTTTGATTGAGCGTATACCACCAGCCACAGCGACCAGGCCATGCCGTAGCCGAAGTGGACGAGGAGGGGCATCGGACCGACGTTCAGACCGACCGTTTCGAGAAAGGCGGCGGACGGCGGCATGTTGAACGGGGCGACATCCATAACGTGAATGCCCATATACATAATGAGAACCATGACGAGGCTGCCCGTCGCCCCGACGATTGCTGCTTTAACCCACTTCATAAATTGAGAACCGCGCGCTGCTGAAGAAGGACATGGAGAGGGAATCAGGCCAACGGACCTGAATGCACACCCATTTGGGGATGAGAGGACGAGAATGTTACAGAAGGAGGGCATACGTGGAAGGGAGACGCTGCAAAGGGAGAGGCATTGTTCGTAGATCGAATCGAGATTGGCTCCGTATCGGGGCCGGGAAACCCCCTCAACGGCGTGCAGGTACAGCGACTGAGCATTTGAGACAAGAGAGGAGGGGATCGTGGGGGGATCCCAGGCCGGGGAGGGGACTTGACGACAGGAGAAAGACGCGTGTCGTGTTGCAGTAATCATTCGCATTATGCCCGACCTTTTTGACGAGCACGCCGAGCAGGCGCGGGAAGAAAAAGCGCCGTTGGCCGATCGCATGCGGCCCCGCACGCTGGACGAATTCGTGGGACAGGAGCATTTCGTCGGGGAGGGGAAGCTCCTCCGCCGCGCCATCGAGGCGGACCGCGACACCTCCGTGCTGTTCTACGGGCCGCCGCGGACAGGGAAAACC